>NZ_JANRHK010000007.1:0-159606 GCF_024733815.1 Bacteroides sp. ET336 | reverse complement strand
AGACTTTGTTTACCTGTAAAATCATTTTTTGAAAGATGTGAAAGTAAAACGCACATAAATTTTACATTACGATTAATTTATTGTAAATTTACCACATTGACAAAAAAATTATATCTATGATAATAAAATCAATTTTAGATACAGACTTATATAAGTTCACTACATCATACGCTTATATAAAGTTGTTTCCTTACGCAATAGGAACATTCAGTTTTAAGGATCGTGACGAAACGGTGTATTCGGATGAATTCCTGAATGCACTTAAAGAAGAATTCAACAGATTGAAAAGAGTAGGGCTGACATCTGATGAACTTGAATATATGTCTGTCAATTGCAGATTTATGCCAAGAGTATATTGGGAGTGGTTGTCTTCTTTCCGCTTTAATCCTGAGATAATAGAGGTCTATCTTGATGAGGAGCGTCATCTGCATATCGAAGTTACCGACTATTTATATAAGGTTACTCTTTATGAAGTTCCTATTCTTGCAATAATTTCTGAAATAAAGAATATGTTTTTCAATCAGAAACCTTTGAAAGAAGAGGTTCTTGCAAAATTAGCCACTAAAGTGGAGTTGTCCAACTCGAATTTCATGCCATTTTCTGAATTCGGAACACGAAGAAGATTTTCTTTCGAAGTACATGATTGGGTGGTAGATTATCTGAAGAAACATTCTAAATACTGTACCGGTACATCAAACTGCTATCTTGCCATGAAATATAATATGCGTCCTATGGGAACGCATCCACATGAATGGTTCATGTTTCACGGAGCCCAGTTTGGATACAAGCATGCCAATTACATGGCATTGGAGAATTGGGTAAATGTGTATGATGGTGATTTGGGTACAGCATTGTCTGATACATATACTTCCGAATCGTTTCTGACAAACTTCAGCCGTAAGCAGGCAAAACTGTTTGATGGCGTAAGATGTGATTCCGGGGATGAACTTGAGTTTGTAGATAAACTTATTGACAGATATAAGGAATTGGGAATAGATCCTGTTACCAAAACAATAATTTTCAGTAATGCTTTGGATTTTGAGAAAGCTTTGTCATTATATAAGTATTGTCAGGGTAAAATAAGATGTTCGTTCGGAATAGGTACGAACCTTACCAATGACACAGGCTACCAGCCGTCGAATATTGTAATGAAATTGTCAAAATGTAAGATGAATGCCAACCAAGGCTGGCGAGAATGTATAAAATTGTCGGATGACATGGGAAAACACATGGGAAGCATAACAGAAGTTCAGGCATGCATGCATGAACTCAGAATAGAATGACCATTAACAGAATTGATATAATAATAGTAATAATATAGTAGAACTATTAAATTGTTGTTAAATACAGAGAAAAACTTTCATTTTATTTCATTATTCCAGAAATATATATACCTTTGCATCGAACAAAAAAAGAATATTATATGAATACAATGTTTTTACATATTTTGCTATGCGGTATTATTATTCTACTGGGAACACCGGTGGGAAGTGAGTCGCGTGCATACTGATGTAAAAATATTAAGATATATCAAGCCTTTCTCACTTCCCTGTGCGAAAGGCTTTTTTTTGATAACTATATAAAATGCAAAGAATATGAGTGAGAGATTATTTATTTTTGACACAACTCTTCGAGATGGTGAGCAGGTTCCTGGTTGTCAGCTTAATACTGTAGAGAAAATTCAGGTTGCCCGCCAGTTGGAAGCACTTGGAGTGGACATTATTGAAGCAGGTTTTCCGGTATCCAGTCCGGGCGATTTCAATTCTGTCATTGAGATTTCAAAGGCTGTTACATGGCCTACTATCTGTGCCCTTACGCGTGCGGTTCAGAAAGATATTGATGTAGCTGCAGAGGCTTTGAAATATGCAAAGCATAAAAGAATTCATACAGGAATCGGTACATCAGATTCACATATCAAGTATAAGTTCAATTCAACAAGAGAAGAAATTATTGAACGTGCTGTTGCAGCAGTGAAATACGCAAAACGATATGTTGAGGATGTTGAGTTCTATGCCGAAGATGCCGGACGTACTGAAAATGAGTATTTGGCCAGAGTGGTAGAAGCTGTAATCAAAGCCGGAGCTACAGTTGTGAACATTCCTGATACTACCGGATACTGCCTTCCTGAAGAATATGGTGCAAAAATCAAATATTTGATGGAACATGTCAATGGTATAGACAAGGCCATAATTTCAACTCACTGTCATAATGATTTGGGTATGGCTACAGCAAATACCATTTCCGGTGTTTTGAACGGAGCCAGACAAGTTGAAGTGACAATCAATGGTATAGGTGAGAGAGCCGGAAACACATCTCTTGAAGAGGTAGCCATGATTCTTCGTTGCCACAATGACATTGATATTGATACAAATATAAATACACAGAAAATCTATCCTACAAGCCGAATGGTTTCAAGCTTGATGAATATGCCTGTCCAGCCTAATAAGGCCATTGTAGGACGTAATGCCTTTGCACATTCGTCGGGAATACACCAGGATGGAGTATTGAAGAATGTTCAGACTTACGAGATTATCGATCCTAAGGATGTGGGTATTGATGATAATGCTATTGTATTGACAGCCCGCAGCGGACGAGCTGCCTTGAAACACAGACTTCATATTCTTGGATTGGATATGACTCAGGAGAAACTTGACAAGGTTTATGAGGATTTCCTTAAACTTGCCGACAAGAAGAAAGATATTTCTGACGATGATATAATGGTATTGGCCGGTGCCGACAGAAATGTGAATCATCATATCAAATTGGAATATCTGCAAGTTACAAGTGGTGTAGGAGTTCGTTCTGTTGCAAGTCTCGGACTTAACATATCAGGTGAGCATTTCGAGGCAGCTGCTACCGGTAATGGTCCTGTGGATGCTGCTATTAAAGCAGTTAAGCAGATTATCAAGCGCCAGATGACACTGAAAGAATTTACTATTCAGGCTATCAGCAAGGGTAGTGATGATGTTGGTAAAGTACACATGCAGGTGGAATATGACGGTCAGATGTATTATGGCTTCGGAGCCAATACAGACATTATTGCCGCATCTGTGGAAGCTTATATCGACTGTATCAACAAGTTCAGAAAATGAAACTTAATTAATAATTAACAATTAATAGTGATTGGTTTTGTTTATATAAAAAACAATAAACTCACAATTTTAAACTTACATGAATACTTTATTTGACAAAATATGGGATGCACACGTAGTGCAGAAGGTTGAAGAAGGACCTACCCAATTATATATAGACCGTCTTTATTGCCACGAAGTGACAAGTCCGCAGGCTTTCGCTGGTATGCGTGCACGCGGTTTGAAGTGTTTCCGTCCTGAGAAAATCTACTGTATGCCGGATCATAACACACCGACTCACGACCAGGACAAACCGATAGAAGACCCTGTATCAAAAGCACAGGTGGATGCCTTGGCACAGAATGCTGCCGATTTCGGTCTGACACATTTCGGAATGATGAACAAGAAGAATGGTATCATTCATGTGGTTGGTCCTGAGAGAGGATTGACACTTCCGGGAATGACTATCGTATGTGGTGACTCGCATACATCTACCCACGGTGCCATGGGAGCCGTAGCTTTCGGTATCGGAACAAGTGAAGTGGAAATGGTTATGGCATCACAGTGTATTCTTCAGGCACGCCCAAAGACAATGCGTATTACTATCGACGGAAAACTTGGTAAAGGAGTGACTGCAAAAGACGTAGCTCTTTATATGATGTCAAAGATGACTACAAGTGGTGCAACAGGATATTTCGTAGAATATGCCGGAGAAGCTATCCGCAGCCTAACTATGGAAGGACGTCTTACGCTGTGTAACCTGTCTATCGAGATGGGAGCACGTGGCGGTATGATAGCTCCGGACGAAGTGACTTTCGAATACATCAAAGGACGCGAATATGCACCTAAGGGAGAAGAGTGGGATAAAGCTCTTGCTTATTGGAAGACCTTGAAAAGCGATGATGACGCTGTATTCGATAAAGAAGTCCGTTATGATGCAGCTGATATTCAGCCGATGATTACATACGGAACTAATCCTGGTATGGGCATGGCAATTACTTCGAATATTCCAACTACAGATGGTATGAGTGAAGTGGAAAAAGGTTCTTTCGAGAAATCTATGCAGTACATGGGATTTACTCCAGGTGAAAGTCTTATAGGAAAGAAAGTGGATTATGTTTTCCTGGGTGCATGTACAAACGGACGTATAGAAGATTTCCGCGCCTTTGCTTCAATCGTTAAAGGACGTAAGAAAGCTGATAATATTACTGCATGGCTCGTTCCGGGCTCATGGATGGTGGACGAACAGATTCGTGAAGAAGGCTTGGACAAAGTTCTTGAAGAAGCCGGATTTGAAATACGTCAGCCGGGATGCTCTGCATGTCTTGCCATGAACGACGACAAAATACCTGCTGGTAAATATTCTGTTTCTACAAGCAACAGAAACTTTGAGGGACGTCAGGGACCTGGCTCAAGAACATTGCTTGCAAGTCCGCTTACAGCCGCAGCTGCAGCAGTAACAGGAGTGATAACAGATCCAAGAACACTTATGTAATCAGTAAAATTGAGTATAACAATGAAACAGAAATTCAATATAATAACAAGCACTTGTATCCCTTTGCCTTTGGAAAATGTGGATACAGACCAGATAATCCCGGCACGTTTCCTCAAGGCCACTACACGTGATGAAAAGTTTTTCGGTGACAATCTTTTCCGCGATTGGAGATATAATCCGGACGGATCGTTGAATAAAGATTTTGTTCTTAATGATCCTAAATATAGCGGACAGGTACTGGTGGCAGGAAAGAACTTCGGAAGCGGTTCAAGCCGTGAGCATGCGGCATGGGCTATAGCCGGATATGGATTCAGAGTGGTAGTGTCAAGTTTCTTTGCCGATATCCACAAGAATAACGAACTGAACAATTTCGTTCTTCCGGTAGTGGTAAGCGAAGAATTCCTGAAGGAACTTTTCGATTCTATATATGCCGACCCTAAAACTGAGGTAGAAGTAAACCTTCCGGAACAGACCATCACCAACAAGGCTACAGGCAAATCTGAGAAATTCGAGATAAATGCTTATAAAAAGCATTGTCTGATGAACGGTCTGGACGATATAGACTTCCTTGTAGAAAACAGGGACAAGATAGCAGCATACGAAGAAGCTGTAAGTAACAGATAATAATTGAACTGATAAATATGGATCATCCTGTAATAGAAATAATGGATACAACACTCCGCGACGGTGAACAGACCAGTGGAGTATCGTTTGTTCCACACGAAAAACTGATGATAGCCCGCATGCTGCTTGAAGACCTGAAGGTTGACAGGATAGAAGTGGCATCGGCACGTGTGTCCGACGGAGAACTGAATGCTGTCAGGATGATATGCGATTGGGCAGCACGCCACAATATGCTATATAAGGTAGAAGTACTTGGTTTTGTGGACGGAACTGTCTCTGTAGATTGGATACATGATGCTGGCGGACGGGTGATAAACCTTCTTTCGAAGGGCTCGGAGAAACACTGCCGCTATCAGCTGAAGAAAACACTGGAAGAACATCTTGAAGATATTCGCCGTACAGTGGCATACGCTTTGGACCGCGATATGGAAGTCAATCTTTATCTGGAAGACTGGAGTAACGGTATGAAAGACTCTCCGGAGTATGTTTTCGGACTTGTTGACGGATTGCTTGATGCAGGAATAAGGCGTTTTATGCTGCCCGATACTTTAGGTATTCTGAATCCTCTTCAGGTGATAGAGTATATGCGCAAGATGAAGAAACGCTATCCAGATTTGCATTTCGATTTCCATGCGCACAATGACTATGATTTGGCAGTCAGCAATGTATTGGCAGCAGTTCTGAGCGGAGTAAAAGGTCTTCACACCACAATCAACGGCTTGGGCGAGCGTGCAGGAAATGCTCCTCTTGCCAGTGTGCAGGCGATATTGAAAGATCATTTTCAGGCTATCACACATATTGACGAAAGCCGTCTGAATGAGATAAGCCGTACTGTTGAATCATACTCAGGTATAAGCATTCCTGCCAACAAACCTATAGTAGGTCAGAATGTATTCACTCAGGTGGCAGGTGTCCATGCCGACGGTGACAGCAAGAACAATCTTTATTTCAACGATCTTCAGCCGGAACGTTTCGGCCGTGTGAGGGAATATGCTTTGGGTAAGAACTCAGGTAAGGCGAATATCCGTAAGAATCTTGAGAGTCTGGGACTGGAACTGGATGAAGAATCAATGCGTAAGGTGACAGACCGTATCATTGAACTTGGCGACCGCAAGGAACTTGTGACTCAGGATGACTTGCCTTATATCATTAGTGATGTGCTCAAACATGATACGGTAGATAAAAAGGTCAAGCTTTTAAGCTACTTTGTCACCCTTGCCCAAGGATTGAAACCTATGGCAACATTGAGCATAGAGATAGACGGTAAAGTATATCAGGAAAGCTCAAGTGGTGATGGTCAGTACGATGCTTTTGTACGCGCATTGCGAAAGATATATAAAGGGACACTGAACCGTAAGTTCCCTATGCTTGTGAATTATGCCGTTACCATTCCACCGGGCGGACGCACAGACGCATTTGTACAGACAGTGATAACATGGAATTATGAAGACAAGGAATTCCGTACCCGTGGTTTGGATGCCGACCAGACAGAAGCAGCAATTAAAGCTACAATAAAAATGTTGAATCTTATTGAATAGAAAATAAACTTAAAACTCAAATACAATGGATTTTAAAATAGCAGTATTAGCCGGTGACGGAATAGGACCGGAAATCTCCGTTCAGGGAGTTGATGTAATGACAGCCGTTTGTGAGAAATTCGGCCATAAAGTTTCATACGAATATGCCATCTGTGGTGCAGACGCAATAGATAAAGTGGGCGATCCGTTTCCGGAAGCAACTTACGAGGCTTGTAAAAATGCCGATGCTGTATTGTTCTCGGCAGTAGGCGACCCTAAATTCGATAATGACCCTACAGCAAAAGTACGTCCGGAACAGGGACTTCTGGCTATGCGCAAAAAACTCGGTTTGTTTGCAAATATCCGTCCTGTACAGACTTTCAAATGTCTGGTACACATGTCTCCTCTTAAGGCAGAACTCGTTGACGGTGCAGACTTCCTTTGTATCCGCGAGCTGACAGGAGGTATGTATTTCGGCGAAAAGTATCAGGATAACGACAAAGCATACGATACAAATATGTACACCCGTCCTGAAATCGAAAGAATCCTGAAAGTAGGTTTCGAATATGCAATGAAACGCCGCAAACACCTTACTGTGGTTGATAAGGCAAATGTCCTTGCTTCTTCACGTTTGTGGAGACAGATTGCCCAGGAAATGGCTCCGCAGTATCCTGAAGTGACTACAGACTATATGTATGTGGACAATGCTGCAATGAAGATGATTCAGGAACCTAAGTTCTTCGATGTAATGGTTACAGAAAATACATTCGGTGATATCCTTACAGATGAAGGTTCTGTAATCAGCGGTTCTATGGGACTTCTTCCATCTGCTTCTACAGGCGAAAGTACACCGGTATTCGAGCCTATCCACGGTTCTTGGCCACAGGCTAAAGGGCTGAACATCGCCAATCCGTTGGCACAGATATTGTCTGTAGCAATGCTGTTCGAATATTTTGATTTGAAAGAAGAAGGAGCATTGGTCCGTCGTGCCGTTGATGCTTCGCTTGATGCCAACGTACGTACTCCTGAAATTCAGGTAGAAGGCGGTGCCAAATACGGTACTAAGGAAGTTGGCCAGTGGATTGTTGACTATATCAAGAAAGCATAATCATTACTCATATACAATATAAAAAGTCCGGACAGTGTTTTTTATTTTCTGTCCGGACTTTTTTTATATTTTCTGTGGTCGAATGTAATAATCTTACTGTGGTTTTCCTTTAAAGAATTTATGTTCCTTGATATTCTTGATTTTTATTTCTGCGTCTTGATAATAGGTTCTTCTGTCATTGTCTATTTCTCCGTTCTCGTCATACTTATAACGCTTGTCTTCAGGAACATTTTCCATATATTTGTTGAAATATTTTAAAGCATTCTCGTAGTCATCTCTGTAATAATATCTGCATCCGATGGTATAGAACAACACATTATCCTTGGAGTATTCGTATTGCTTTAATAAAGCGGCAATTTCGCCTTTGGTGTCAAGGTTCAGCTCGCAGCATTCTGCCAGACCTTTGTAGAGTCGGATCATAACACTGTCTGTTGGCATGGTCAGCGATATGGCAGTATTCATGGCTTCTACACCTTCTCCTTTCCATGAAGTACGTGCAGCAGATTTTGCGAAATAATATAAGGCTCCTGTGTTTGGTCCTGACGGTTGCATTATGCTTATAGCCTTTTTCAGATTGTCGTAAGCGGAATAAAAGTCATAGTTGCCGTAGTACGACATACCGAGATAGAACAGTGTCAGATAAGAATTGTCGCCCATTCTTTTCAAGCTTTCATATCTTTCTATCGCTTTGGGGTACATTTTCATCATGCAGAAAGCTTTTGCATTTTGACGGTTCACGTCTATGTTGAGTGAGTCATGTCGTCGGTATTCCTCTGTAATGAGCATTGCGTATGAATACTGCCCATTGTTGTTTACCATATTGGCTATTCTGGATATAATCTGAGGATCAAGAGAATCACGTCGAAATGCGGCATTATATCCGGCAAAGGCAGATAGAGGATCTTCGTTTTCGTATGTCTCTCCCAGCAGTCGGTATGCCGTAGCCGATGTAGAATCGCGGTCTATCCAGTCATGGCATGCTTTTCTTGCATTTTCCAGGTCGTCAAGAGCAATCAGGGCATTGATATGTTTTTGTCTGAAGAAAGATTTGTCGGGGCTGAGTCTCACGGCATGAGCGTATGCTTCAGAACTTTTCCTTACATCTCCAATCCTTCTGTAGCACTCTGCTATTTCTGCCCATGATTTTAGTGAGGTACTGTCCTGCTCAAGCCTATTCTGAAGTAGCGGAAGTGCGGTTTGCCATTTGTTGAGTTCCTTACAAGCCTGTAGTCTGAGTTCCGTACATTCCTCGTCAAGCGAGTCGGTACACGAAGTAAGTTCGAGAACCTTTTCGTATTCGTAGTTATCAATGGCAATTCTTATGCTGTCCTTGTTTTGAGCCAGCACTCCGAGCGTAAAGGTGCATGACAAACAAAAAAGAAGTCTTCCTGATTTCATATTTATGTATGTGGTTTATAGATTTTTCTTAATCTCGTCCTCTATCTCTTTGTCACTTATCTTTTCGGCGT
This sequence comes from Bacteroides sp. ET336, assembly GCF_024733815.1. Classification (NCBI taxonomy): domain Bacteria; kingdom Pseudomonadati; phylum Bacteroidota; class Bacteroidia; order Bacteroidales; family Bacteroidaceae; genus Bacteroides; species Bacteroides sp. ET336. Next base: position 150,322 of record NZ_JANRHK010000007.1, on the reverse strand, counting down.
ATCCTTGGAATTTCTTCAATATCTTTCTGTCTTTACCTATCAGATAAAATTGAGGAACACTGCTTCCGGCCTGATAGTCATTAATAAGTTTTTCTATACTTTCCTTGTCGGCAGTGAGGAATTTGTATTTTATATCATTCTTCCTGATATAGTTCTCGCTCGATGATTTTCTCTTTATCCATGTCTCAACAGCTATGATTTCAAGCTCATTATTGTCGTATTTCTCTCTAAGCCTGTTCAGGAAAGGGATAGAAACTTTACACGGACCGCATCCTATTCCTGTGAGCTGTAGAAGGACAATTTTCGATTTAATGTCTTTAAGTGAGATTTTCCGGTCGTTAATATCAGTCAGAGTCCATTCCGGAGCAGTCTTACCTGTCATGTCAACGGCAGGCTTCTCTTTTTTCTGTCCTCTTATATACCGTTCATAGCCTTCCGGATAGTAATCTTCTGCTATTATTTTTCCCATTCCCGAGGGGTTGAATACAAAGTCGGAACAGATTTCTTCATTTATATTATGTTGCATTTCCCTGCGATAGCGGTATGGCATATCATTTTCTTTAGAAATCCATACTTTGTAAATAGATGTAGGGTCGTATGTGTAAGGGTTTTCCGGCATATATTGTGCCTTACCGAAAAACTCTACCTGATTGGGCATATTTATCGTCAGTTCCATAAGAAAATCTTTTCCCTCGTCCTTCAGTGTGAGGATAATGCTGTCGTTTGTGTTCAGCGCATAATCTATTATTGCTTTCATGTGATAAAAAGCTTCTTGTTTGATTAATCTGAATGGTAAAGGCCTTTTTCGTGTGAAGTCATCTATTACTATTTCTTTCTCCTTTTCTTCAATATATGATTGAACAGTTCCATCATATACTGATAGAGGATGCTTGAATTCCTTGTCTGATGCAATTAAATATGAATAACCTATGGCGGTATCTTCAGGATTTACATGCTCGTATATTTCCCTCTGTTCATCGTATACAGGTTCATTGTCTCCCGGCTCCCAAGATTTAAGTACACAATGGTATTTTACTGAATTTACCTTGTTCATATTCTCAAGCACTTCAGAAAGATATTCCCTGTCAGTTTTCTTTCCGCAGGCGGAAAACATTACCATAAATAATATAGAAATATAAATGTAGATATGTGTTTTCATAAATAGTGAAATTTGTTATTTGTGGTGATTTATTTTACGAATTTTTCAATTTTTTCTTTTATGATTCCTTTACGATACCCTGTCCAGATGTCTATTACCTTACATTCCGGAGATATCAGTACATAATGAGGTACGCCCTTTACACCGTATGCTGCCGCAAGTCCGTCGTTTACAGAACGAAGCTCATTCCACTGATTCCCGGTCATGTTGTTCTCCTTTATGAATTTCTTCCATCTGTCCTCTGTATTACTGCCTATACTTACAGTTTCAAGTTTTTCTTTATAAATTCTGCCAACTTCTTCCATTTCGGGTATTGAGGCCATACAAGGCTGGCAACCTATACTCCAGAAATCCAGCAGGATATATTTGCCTTTGAATTCGGAAAGACTACGTTTGTTTCCTTCCGTATCGTACAAAATTCCGTCCACCATATTTTCACCAGTTTTTACAGTTTCAGTCATTTTCATGTAGGCTGCTATCTCTCGTCCTACACGCGAATTCTTGTCTTCCTCAGTCAGGCGTCCGTATAGGGAATATACCAAATCTTTATGAGAATATTCAGGATTTTTATTTGTAAACAGATGCAATACCTGATAATAGTATTTTTCGAGCCACACTTTTGTCACCGGTGCGGTTTTCATGTATTCCAGTTCGCGAAGACGTGCCTTGTCCTCCAGCGGAAATACATGATTGTTTCTTATGGAATCTATCTGGTTTCGTATAGAAATGTCGCTTATATCCTTTCGGAACAATTCATATACTATCATCTCATTATTGAGCGCTTCAACCATTTCAGGCATTCCTATTTTGGTGAACTCACTTTCGTATTTCTGCTCTGGCACATTGCTTTCCACTTCCCAGAAAGGACAAAGCATCCCTTCACCTTGTATTTTAATTTCAGCTCCGGAAGTTATCCATAAAGGTAGTACTCTCACAGAAAAGGACTCCTTATATATTGTCATCAATTGCAATTGTTGAGGCACTTTGGAACTCATAGTATCTCTGAGAATGAATTTTCCTCCGATTATTGTGTCAGATACTATTTTAGCGGAGAACCTTCTGTCTTCTGCTTTGCATAGAGTGACAATAGTGCTGTCGGGGATATTTTCTATGTATCCCTCAATGAGGAATTCTCCTTCAGGAACTTTTTTATTATTACCGCTACAACCGCCAGTTGTAAATCCTAATATTATAGATGATAGTATAAAGAGCGTTGTTCTCATTGTATTAGTCTTATATTAAGAATCCACTTTAAGATTCCTGCCGTTAATCACATCTTAAAGTGGATTCAGAAAATTGATTTACTGTAGTCTGAATGTTACAGGGACAGTGTATTTCACTCTTACAACCTGACCTTTCTGCATTCCCGGTTTCCATTTTGGCATTCCGCCCAATACTCGCAATGCTTCAGCGTCAAGATCCGGATCTACAGAACGTACAACATTGAATTCAGTAGGAGTTCCGTCCTTTTCAACTACGAACTGTACAATAACTCTTCCTTGCACTTTTTTGTCCTGAGCTGCCTTAGGATATTTTATATTATCCTTAAGGTATGTCATAAGCTCCTTCATGCCTCCAGGGAATTCAGGCATCTGTTCCACTACGGCAAATGCTTCGTCTTTTGTGACAGGTTTGTCAATAGGGACTTCCTCTACATCAGGTTTTACTGTAGCAGCATTTTCTTTTACATCATCAGTCTTTGTTGCTTCCGAAGAGCATGAAATGTTTCCGGCAAGGAGTAGAGCAAAGGCCGGAATGGTGAACAGGGCATATTTGATATGGCCCGCACCGTTTGTCTTTTTCTTGTTCATCATAATGATACGTTGTTTAAGGTGAGAAAAATTAAAATTATTAGATAAACCGTACTTGTGACTGTATGTCAGTCCAAGCAGGTGATATTGATAGCTTTTTGTGGCAAATCCCGCATCCATAACCCTTCTGTCTGCCAGGAATTCAAGATTCAGTCTCACTTCGCGTTTCATAAGCCATGCGAATGGATTTATCCAGCAACATATATTTACCAGTTCGGAGATAATTACATCTATGGAATGTCTCTGGCGTACATGAGCCATTTCGTGAGTGAGAATTTCGCTTATTTCCTCTTCTTTTACATTGTCAGGATTCAGGAAAATCCAATTGAAGAATGAAAATGGTTCTGACTTGTCTTTCATGCATTTTATACGTATTCCGTTCACTGTTTTTTCCGATGTACGGAGTATAATCATATATAGGCTAATGGCCTGAACAATCAGTCTTACGGATAATGCCAATATACCTGCGATGTATATATTTTTTATCCATTCGGAAATTACGAATACCTGATTTCCCGGTTCCGTTCCAGCTGTTCCGACTACTATTTCAGGAATAGTGGTGGAATAATCAAAATTTGTCAGCATTACCAGGCTTTCACGTGTCTCCATCCATTCACGGATATCAATCAGTGGTATGATGAACGGAAGAATAAGTGACAGCAATAGTATCAACCGTCTTGAATTGAAGAGGGTATCGCGTGTGCATATCAGTTTATACAGTGCGTAAAACAGGATTATGCCCAAATTGACTTGAAGTAGGTATATCATAAATAATGTATTTTAAAGTATTGAAGATTTTACAGTAATCTGACAGAGATTTATTTGTCATCTTCTTTTTCTATCAGATTTATAATTTCGTTAAGTTCGTCTTTCGAAATCTTCTGTTCCTTGGCGAAGAAAGAAACCATTTCCTTGTATGAGTTGGCAAAGTAGTTTTTTACCAGACTGCTTACCGAATTTTTGGTATATTCTTCCTGTTTCACCAGTGGGGTATATCTGTAAGTGTTTCCGAACTTTTCGGCTTTCAGGTAACCCTTTCTTTTAAGATTGGTTATTATTGATGCAACCGTGGTATAGGGTGGGAGCGGTTCGTCATAACATCCCACTACATCTTTCACATAGCAAGGTCCCAATTTCCATATAAAGCGCATAGCTTCTTCTTCCTGAAATGTAAGTTTTTCCATATCGTATCAATCTTTTAATTACTAACTTTTCGCAAATCTACGAAATAATCGTAATTATGCAAATATTAGAAGGTTAAACATGGTTAATATCAGAATTAATTATCATTGTCCGTTTGATCGCAGAAGTTAACAATAAAACGACAGCTCATTCTACTTAGAATGAACTGTCGTTTTTGTACGGGTGTTTTGTGGTTGAAATTATGTCAAAATTTTTTCACTCTGATATGGCAATAAGGCTCGCCTCCTGTTTTGTCATAGTAATGTTGGTGGTAGTCCTCTGCTTCCCAAAAATGTGATGCCGGAGTAAGTGCTGTATTGACTTCATATCCTTTGTCGCGTAAGATGGAAATTACATTCTGTGCCTGTTCCAGCTGTGAATTATCAAGATAGAAAATCTCACTTCTGTATTGAGGACCTATGTCAGGACCTTGCCCGTCAGTCTGTGCAGGGTCGTGTATTTCAAAAAACAGTTTACACAGGTCTGTGTATGAAATCTTTTCGGCGTCATACTCTACAAGTACCGCTTCGGCATGCCCTGTAGTGTGAGCCTTTACTTCCTGATATGTAGGGTTTTCCTTGTATCCACCTATGTATCCCACTGTGGTGTTTATCACACCGTTTGCCTTTTCCATCTGGTGTTGTACTCCCCAGAAACATCCGCAGGCAAAAATAGCTTTTTCTGTTTTCATGATTTCAGTCAGTTTTATAAATGAATGTGCAAACATACAAAAAGATTTTAACTGCTGCACTATATATCTGTTTATCTGTTACCTTTGCGTCATAAACTACTGAATATTCGTGATTATGAAGAAAATATTGATACTCATTTTTATATCGTTTTGTACTTTATTCCAATCTTATTCGCAATCGTACAATGAGATTGTGGACCGTGCGATGAAATATGCCTTGACTGATAGTCTTGTACAGGCAGAACAGCTTTTCCGAGAAGCGTTGAAGATTGATCCTAACAATGCGCGTAATGCCCTTCTTTTTTCCAATCTTGGTACGGTGCTTAAGCGTATGGGACGTACGGATGAGGCTATAGAAGCATATACCATGGCTCTTAATATCACTCCCTATTCCACAGCCATGCTTCTAAACCGTGGAACTCTGTATCTTGACAAAGGATTGGACTCAAAAGCGTATGTAGATTTCTGTAACGTTATAGACCTTATACCTGAGAATATAGAAGCACGTCTTTATCGTGCATACATTTATATGCAGAGGCGTGAATATAAGGAGGCGCGCATAGACTATAATGTAATAGTAGGCAAGGAACCGTCGCATAAGGCTGCCAGAATAGGTCTGGCAATGCTTGATCAACTTGAGGGAAACCTTACTGGGGCACGTGACAAATTGAATCTGCTCATCGGTGAGTTCACTGATGATGCATCACTCTTGATAATGAGAGCAAATCTTGATTTGGAAAGAGGATATCCCGAGGCTGCTGTTCTTGACCTGGAAGAAGCGTTGCGTCTTAATCCTAATGATGCGGAAACCACAGTGCAGTTGGGTGATGTTTATCTGTCATTGAAAGATAAGGACAAGGCCCTTAAGGCATACGAAAAAGCTATCTCTTTGGGGATACCTCGTTCGGCACTCTTGGAGCAGATTAAGAAATGCAAATAGGTAATACTTGGTGTTTTATCCTATATTTATATCTTTATGAGTTGTAATATTTCTTTATCGCATTTACAAAATCACGTCCGTATTTCTTCTTTTTATATTCGCTGAATCCTGAAATGTCGTCAAGGTCTTCCAGAGTTTTGGGTTTCTTGTCGCAGAGCGATTGCAGCGTACTGTCGGACATTACAATATATGGAGGAATGGCTTCCTGTTCTGCCAGTTTTAGTCTTAACAGACGCAGAGTCTCGAACAGGGAGTCTTCATTTTCCAGATTCCCGTAAGCATTTTTCTTAATCTGTACAGGCGATGTAACGATAGTATTCTTTTTATATTGCTTATTGGAGAATTCATCTTCTTTAATGACAACCAGTTCCGCATTCTGTTTTCCGTACAGAACCTTGGCTCCCAGTTCGGTTATTTTCAGATGGTTGTTTTCGTTGTATGCTATTTCTATGTATCCCATGTTCAGCATTTGTAGCAGATAGTTTTGCCAGTGGCGTGAAGGAACGTCCCTTCCGGCTCCGAAAGTCTTTATTTTGTCGTATTCCTTTTCCGAAATTTCTTGTGTAAAGTTGCCTCGTAATATTTCTATAAGTGTCCCTGTGGCTATCTGTTGGTTGGTTCTTACTATTGCGCTCAGAGCTTTCTGTATAATAATAGTTCCATCAAATCTTTCAGGAGGATTACGGCATACGTCGCAATTGCCGCAGTCATGTTCCATTGTCTCTCCGAAGTAACTCAACAGGATTCTTCTTCGGCAGATGTCGGCTTCGGCATATTGCTGCATACGGTTAAGTTTCTCTATGTTTATTTCCTTCTGGTTGCTTTCTTCGGCAAATTTGGTAAGTTGGATCATGTCGCCAAGTGAATAGAACAACATAGTGTCGCTCTTCATGCCATCTCTACCAGCACGTCCTATTTCCTGATAGAAACTTTCTATGCTTTTAGGCAGGTTGTAGTGTATCACCCATCTTACGTTCGACTTGTCTATTCCCATTCCGAAAGCAACGGTGGCGCACACTATCTGTACACGGTCGTTGATGAAATCATCCTGTGTCTGTTCGCGTTCGAAATTCGACAGTCCTGCATGATATACTGCAGTGTCGAAACCTTCGTCGTAAAGAAGTTCGGCAACTTTCTCGGTAGTCTTTCTGCTCATGCAGTATATTATTCCGCTTTCATTGCCATGTTTTTCTATGAATCTTTTTATTATTCTGATTTTTTCTTTCTGCTGATATCCTTTCTTTACGTCAAGACTCAGGTTAGGACGGTCGAACGAGGAAATGAACACTTCCGGTTCATTCATTTTCAGCTGTTTTACTATGTCCTGACGTGTAATTTTGTCTGCTGTGGCAGTAAGTGCCACTATCGGAATCCTGGGGAACTGTTTTCTAAGTATGTCCAGCTGTGTGTATTCAGGGCGGAAATCATGTCCCCATTGCGAAATGCAGTGAGCTTCGTCTATGGCAAAAAGAGATATCTTAATGTCTCTGAGCAGATAGCTTGTTTCAGATATAAGTCTTTCTGGAGATATATATAGCAGTTTTACTTTTCCCTGCAGGCACTCCATACGTACATTCGTATTGTCAGTATCAGTGTTCATGCTGTTCAGTGCGCGTGCGGCTATGCCGTTGGCCTGTAATGCTTCCACCTGGTCTTTCATCAGCGAAATCAGTGGTGAAACCACTATGGCTGTACCTTCCATCATAAGTGCCGGAATCTGGTAGCATAAGGATTTGCCCCCACCTGTAGGCATAAGAACCAAGGTGTCTTTTTTGTTTAGTATATTTGTGATTATTTCTTTCTGTTGAGGACGGAACTCTGTATATCCGAAATATTTTTTGAGAATATCGAGCATTTGATAAGTCTGTTTTTGTTTGTGCAAAGATAATATTCTGCGTCTATACATACGAAAAAATGTTGACAAATATTTTGTAGTCTGAAAAAAATCTTACAAATTTGTATTGAAAAAATGTGAACTAGGACTAAAATAAATCAGCACAAATGGAAAATAATCATGAAGTAATAAATAATGAAAATGACGTACAGGTGAAGATGCCATATAATCTTAGAGAAAAGAAAATAAAGTCTGCACCTTATAGAGATCTTATAAGGACAGAACTGGCAGACGAACTTTACGACAGGATATATGAGCTGGTAGTAACGCAAAAAAAGTACAAACAGCCTAACTTCTCAGCCAGCGATTTGGCCAAGATACTGAAGACTAATACCAGATATCTTTCAGCTGTGGTTAATTCCAAGTTCAAAATGAATTTTTCGTGCCTGCTTAATGAATATAGAATTAGGGATGCAAAACGTATGCTTTCAGACAAAAGATATGCCGGAAAGAACATCGAGGAAATAAGTGCGATGTCAGGGTTTGCAAACCGTCAGTCTTTTTATGCAGCTTTCTACAGAATTGTAGGTATTACTCCTAATGAATACAGAAAAAATCATGAAAACGCCTGAAGATAATTTTAATTATTCTGTAGAGCAGTTTGCCGATCTGCAGATTTTACGATATAGAGTACATGGTTTCGAATCTTTGACATTAAATCAGAAGAAACTTATTTATTATCTCTCTGAAGCAGCTTTGAACGGGCGTGATATTTTGTTCGACCAGAACGGTAAGTATAACATGAAGATACGCCGTCTTCTTGAAGCTGTGTATTTACATTACGACGGCGACCGTTCGGATTCGGAATTTCTGGCGTTCGAAGTGTATCTGAAGAGAGTTTGGTTCTCAAGCGGAATTCATCATCATTATTCCACAGACAAATTCATTCCGGGATTTTCTGTGGATTTTCTTCGTGATGCTGTTATGTCATTGGATAAATCTCAATTGCCATTGTCCGAAGGAGAGACAGTGGTGGGATTATGTAATAAATTGTTTCCTGTAATTTTCGACCCTGCCATAATGCCTAAACGTGTTAATCAAGCAGATGGTGAAGACTTGTTGCTGACATCGGCTTCGAATTATTATGTAGGTGTCACACAGCAGGAGGCAGAGGATTTTTATGCTGCCATGAAATCGCCGGATGACGAGACTCCTGTCATGTACGGAATGAACAGTCGTTTGGAAAAGAAAAACGGAGAGATAACCGAAGTGGTCTGGAAACTTGACGGTGAATATGGTAATGCCATCCGTAAAATTGTCTATTGGCTTGAGAAGGCTATGGATGTAGCAGAAAATGAACATCAGAAAGAGGTGATACGTCTGCTCATAGAATTTTACCGTACAGGAGATTTGAAAATATTTGACGATTATTCCATTTGTTGGCTAAAGGATACAGAATCTCGTATCGATTTTGTAAATGGATTTATAGAAAGCTATGGCGATCCGCTCGGAATGAAAGCCAGCTGGGAGTCAATAGTAAACTTTAAAGATATGGAGGCTACTCACCGCACTGAGGTGTTGAGTAGTAATGCTCAGTGGTTTGAAGACCATTCGCCGGTATCTTCACAATTCAAGAAGTCTGAAGTTAAGGGTGTATCAGCAAAAGTCATTACGGCTGCCATACTTGCGGGCGATCTTTATCCTGCCAGTGCTATAGGTATCAATCTTCCTAATTCAAACTGGATTCGCAGTGTTCACGGTTCCAAGTCAGTGACAATCGGCAATCTTACTGATGCATATAACAAGGCTGCCAAAGGTAACGGTTTCAGAGATGAGTTTGTGTATAGTGAATATGAAAAGCAGCTGCTCGACAAGTATGCTGATATAACAGGTGACCTTCATACCGACTTGCATGAATGTCTCGGTCACGGTTCCGGCAAACTCCTTCCTGGTGTTGATCCTGATGCTTTGAAGGCATATGGCGCTACAATAGAAGAGGCACGTGCTGATTTGTTCGGACTTTATTACATACCTGATGCAAAAATGGTCGAGCTCGGCCTTACTCCGGGCAGTGAAGCTTATAAGGCTGAATATTATTCGTATATGATGAACGGATTGATGACTCAGCTTGTCAGGATAGAGCCGGGATGCTGTATTGAAGAATCGCATATGCGTAACCGTCAGCTTATTGCTGCATGGGCTTTGGAGCATGGGGCAGGAGATGGTGTTGTGCAGCTGGTTGTAAAAGATGGAAAAACATTTGTTGTCATAAATGACTACGAAAAGTTGCGCTTACTGTTTGGCGAATTGCTTGCCGAAATCCAAAGAATAAAGAGCGAAGGTGATTATGAGGCGGCACGCGAACTGGTAGAGAAATATGCCGTAAAAGTTAATCAAAAATTGCATTCTGAAGTTCTTGAAAGATACAAGTCTCTTAATCTTGCTCCATATAAAGGATTTATAAATCCTGTTTATAGTGTTGTGACAGACGATGACAATAATATAATAGACGTAAAAACAGACTATAGCGAAGGTTATGCCGAACAGATGCTTCGTTATAGTCGAGATTATTCTAATCTTTGAATTTATATCATGAACGACGTACAAGAAATTATAAAAGATATAAAATCGAAGTTCCGTTTGTATATGAATGGCGTAATTTCGCAAAGTATGCGCGAAAAGGGTATGGACTACAAACTGAATTTCGGTATCGAATATTCCCGTATCAAGGAAATTGCTGCAGGATATGAAAAAAATCACGAACTGGCTCAGGCTTTGTGGAAAGAGAATATCCGTGAGTGCAAAATAATGGCTACACTTCTGCAGCCGGTTGATTCTTTCTATAAGGATATAGCTGAAATATGGATTGAGGACATGAAATATCCTGAATTGGCAGAATATACCGTTATGAATATATTGCAGCATGTGGATTATGCTTCGGATGTAGTGTTCAAATGGATTGCCGACGAACGTATTTATTTCCAGTTCTGCGGATATATGCTGATGACTCGCCTTCTTATGAAGGGCATGAAGTTGAACGAACGTGCCGAGGCAGAGTTTTTGGATCAGGCATTCACTGAAATCGAAGGTGGAGAACCTATGGTGAAAAAGGCTGCTGCCACAGCGCTGAAGAAATTTGCCACACAGTCAAAAGAGAATGCCAAAATGGTGGGCAGACAGTTGGGCCTTTTAAGCAAAACAGCCAATCCGGAACTGAAACTTTATATCGATGAAATAAAATATGATATAGAATATTGTCAATAGTTTCTTGGATTGAGTAAATTATATTAACTTTGACGGCTGAAGATATTTTTTAATGGCAGACAAGATAAAAGATACGGTAAAACAGGTGCTTACAGAGTACCTACAGAAGAACGGACATCGTAAGACGCCCGAGCGTTATGCTATACTTGATTCCATATATTCCATAAAGGGACATTTCAATATAGAAACCTTGCTTCAGTATATGGAAGAGAAAGAAAAGTTCCGTGTCAGCCGTGCCACTCTTTATAATACTATTATTCTTCTGATAGATGCCGGTCTGGTTATAAAACACCAATTCGGTAATACTTCGCAATATGAACGTTCGTATAATAATGAAACCCATCATCATATGATTTGTACTTCTTGCGGAAAGGTTTCGGAATTTGAAGACGAAAATCTGAAGCAGGCTGTAGTTCAGAGTAAATTGAAAGGTTTCCAACCTACGCATTATTCGTTGTATATATACGGACTGTGCAGTAAATGTGTTTCCAAACGAAAAAAGAATAAATAAAAACTATTTTAATAAATATAACAATCATGAAAGTAGATGTCTTGTTAGGTTTACAGTGGGGCGACGAAGGTAAAGGTAAAGTTGTCGATGTTTTGACTCCACGTTATGATGTAGTTGCGCGTTTTCAGGGTGGTCCTAACGCAGGTCATACTTTGGAATTCGAAGGACAGAAATATGTTCTCCGTTCTATTCCGTCAGGAATTTTCCAGGGTGACAAAGTAAATATTATCGGTAATGGTGTAGTGCTTGACCCGGCATTGTTCAAGGCAGAGGCAGAGGCTCTTGAGGCAAGCGGACATCCTTTGAAGGAACGTTTGCACATTTCTAAGAAAGCACATCTTATATTGCCTACACACCGTATTCTGGATGCAGCATACGAAGCAGCAAAGGGAGCTTCAAAAGTTGGTACTACCGGTAAGGGTATCGGTCCTACATATACAGATAAAGTCAGCCGTAACGGTTTGCGTGTAGGTGACATATTGAATAACTTCGAAGCTAAATACGCCGCTGCAAAAGCTCGTCACGAACAGATCTTGAAAAGTTTGAACTATGAATATGATATCACTGAACTTGAAAAACAGTGGATGGAAGGTATCGAATATCTCCGTCAGTTCAATCTTGTAGATAGCGAACACGAAATAAACAATCTTCTTAAAGAAGGTAAGAGCGTTCTTTGCGAAGGTGCTCAGGGAACAATGCTTGACGTTGACTTCGGTTCTTATCCTTTCGTAACTTCTTCAAATACTATTTGTGCGGGTGCTTGTACAGGTCTTGGTCTTGGCCCTAACAAAATAGGCGAGGTTTACGGTATCATGAAAGCTTACTGTACACGTGTTGGTTCAGGTCCTTTCCCGACTGAGTTGTTCGATGAAACAGGAAAGAAAATCCGTGACCTTGGTCATGAATACGGAGCTGTTACAGGTCGTGAACGCCGTTGCGGATGGGTTGACCTTGTAGCTTTGCGTTACTCTATCATGATTAACGGTGTTACTAAGCTTATTCTTATGAAGAGCGACGTTCTTGACGGTTTCGAAACAATCAAGGCTTGTGTTGCTTATAAGGTAAACGGCGAGGAAATAGATTACTTCCCATTCGATATCAACGAAGGTGTAGAACCTGTTTACGTAGAAATGCCGGGATGGAAGACTGATATGACTAAGATGACTAGCGAAGATGAATTCCCTGAAGAATTCAATGCTTACATCTCATTCCTTGAAGAACAACTTGGTACTCCAATCAAGATTGTTTCTGTAGGTCCAGACCGTGCACAAACAATTGAAAGATATACTGAAGAATAATCTTTCTGGATTATAATACATTTGGCTGCTGGTTTTCATAGTTTGAATGAAAATCAGCAGCTTTTGTTTTTCCGTAAGCAAAAGTGTTTATTTACTGAATAAATATTTGTGGATGATATCTATTTGCTTTTATTTTGAAAGAATTAAGCTTTAAATTTTTGCAATTGTTTATTTTAATATATATTTGTGGAAACAAATTATTAATTACTATCTCTCTCTTAAATTTAATCCTTCAGTTGGGAGGCGTTCTCTGTGATTGAGGGCGTCTCTTATTTTTGGCTTTCATTACAAAATCTTGTTAACCGATAATTCCTATTTAATGTAAAAATACTAACTTTGCCGACACTTTGTAAATCAATATGTAGAGAATGATTTCAGTAGAAGGATTAAAAGTTGAGTTTGGAGTTACTCCTCTGTTTGAGGATGTATCATACGTGATAAATAAGAAGGACCGTATAGCACTTGTCGGTAAGAATGGAGCCGGTAAATCTACCATGCTAAAGATTCTTGCAGGCCTGCAATCACCTACTGATGGAGTAGTGGCGGTTCAGCGTGGAGTTACTATAGGGTATCTGCCTCAGGTAATGATACTGAGTGATACCAGAACTGTTATGGCTGAGGCTGAAATGGCCTTCGAGCATATTTTTGAATTGCAGGACAGTATCTCCAGAATGAATCAGGAACTGGCAGACAGAACAGACTACGATTCTGAGAGTTATCACGAACTGATAGACCGTTTCACTCACGAGAACGAGAGGTTCATGATGATGGGCGGAACAAACTATAAGGCGGAGATAGAACGTACGCTTACAGGATTGGGATTCTCAAGAAGCGATTTTGACAGACCTACATCCGAATTCAGCGGTGGCTGGAGAATGCGTATAGAACTTGCAAAACTCTTGTTGCGTCGTCCTGACGTTCTTTTGCTCGACGAGCCTACCAACCATCTTGACATAGAGAGTATCCAGTGGCTTGAAAACTTCCTGAAGATGAGTCCCGGAGCTGTGGTACTTGTCAGCCACGACCGTGCCTTTATCAATAATGTTACGAATAGAACTATAGAAATATCATGCGGACATATATATGATTATAAGGTTCCGTACGACGAGTTTGTGGTTTTGCGTAAGGAACGCCGCGAGCAGCAGCTTCGTGCATACGAAAACCAGCAGAAGGAAATAAAGGATACAGAAGAGTTCATCGAACGTTTCAGATACAAGGCCACAAAGGCTGTTCAGGTGCAGAGCCGTATAAAACAGCTTGAAAAGATTGTTCCTATTGAGATAGACGATGAGGATACTTCTTCTTTGCGACTGAAATTCCCGCCTGCTATCCGTTCAGGAAACTATCCTGTGATATGCGAGAATGTAAAGAAGGCATACGGTGACCACGTTGTGTTCCATGATGTCACACTTACAATAAACAGGGGTGAGAAGGTTGCTTTCGTAGGAAAGAACGGTGAAGGTAAATCTACACTTGTCAAGTGTATCATGGATCAGATTCCGTACGAGGGAAAACTTGTGATAGGACATAACGTACAGATAGGATATTTCGCACAGAATCAGGCACAGCTCCTCGATGAGAATGTAACAGTATTCGACACAATAGACCGTGTGGCAAAAGGTGATATCCGTCTGAAGATACGTGATATTCTTGGGGCTTTCATGTTCGGAGGTGAGGCTTCAGAAAAGAAGGTGAAAGTCCTTTCAGGAGGAGAACGCAGCCGTCTGGCAATGATAAAGCTTCTGCTTGAACCAGTGAACTTCCTTATCCTGGACGAGCCTACCAACCATTTGGATATGCGTTCCAAAGATGTCTTGAAAGAGGCTATCAAAGAGTTTGACGGAACGGTGATTGTTGTATCCCACGACCGTGAGTTCCTTGATGGACTTGTAACCAAGGTATATGAGTTTGGTGGTGGAGTAGTGAAAGAGCATATCGGAGGTATATACGATTTCCTTCAGAAAAAGAAAATGGAAAGTCTGAATGAACTTCATCTGTCGCAGTCGCCTACAGCTTCTTCGCAAAAAAAAGAAGTGCAACAACCGGCACAGTCGGAAAGCAAGCTTTCTTACGAAGCCCAAAAGGAACTGAACAAGAAAATCAGAAAACTGGAAAAACAGGCTGCCGACTGTGAAGACAGAATTTCCAAAATAGAAACTCAAATATCGCAACTGGAAGAAAAGATGGCTACTCCTGAGGGAGCATCCGACATGAAACTCTATGAACAGCATCAGGATTTGAAAAACCAGATTTCCCAGATTGAGGAAGAGTGGGAGACGGCACTGATGGAAATAGATGAACTTAAAACAGAACTATAACTAAATATTAATTTATGAAAACTAAACATTGTATTGCTTTTGCAGCATTGGCTGTAGCCGCACTGTCCGGATGTGCAGGCCAGAAGGAAGCAAAGGTGAGCACAGGAATAAACCTTGCCAACCTTGACACAACAGCAGTTCCGGGAAATGATTTCTTCCGTTTTGCTTGTGGCGGTTTTAATGATTCACATCCGCTTACAGCTGAATACTCACGCTATGGAGCATTCGAAATGCTTATGGAAGACAACCAGAAGCAGTTGAAAGAAATGATCGAAGGATTTGCTTCAAAGGAAAATCAGGCTGGAAGCCAGGGACAGAAAATCGGAGACTTGTATAATCTGGCAATGGACAGCGTAAAGCTTAATGCTGATGGTATAGCTCCAATCAAACCTATGCTTGACAGAATAGCTGCAATATCTGACAAGAACCAGATTATGCAGGTTAAGGCTGAAATGTTCAACAACGGTATTGGTACATATTTCAGCAACTATGTATATGGTGACCCAAAGAACAGTACTTTGAATATCTTCCAGATTGCCCAGGGAGGTATTAACCTTGGAGAAAAGGAATACTATCTTGATACAGACGAAAGTACAACCGCTATCCGTGAACAGTACAAACTGTATATCACTAAGCTTTTCACATTGGCTGGTTTCTCAGAAGATGAGGCTAAACAGAAAATGGCTGATGTGATGGAAGTTGAAACAGCTATTGCAAAGGCTTCTTACAGCGCAGTAGAACGTCGTAATCCTGAAGCCAACTATCATAAAATGTCATACGATGACTTGAAGAAGACTTTCCCTGGAATAGATTGGGATGCTTATCTCAAGGCTTTGGGAGTAGAAGGTGTGACAGAACTCAACGTAGAGCAGATTGAGCCTATCAAGGAAGTGGAAAATCTTATCAATACTTTGCCTCTTTCACGTCATATCTCTTATCTGCAGTACAATCTTCTTGATGCTGCAGCAAATTATCTGAGCGATGATTTCGTAGCTGCAAGATTTGATTTCTACGGTAAGGTATTGTCTGGCCGTCAGGCAAACCAGCCACGTTGGAAACGTGCAGTTAATGCCGTTAACGGAATGTTGGGCGAAATAGTAGGTCAGATGTATGTAGAGAAATATTTCCCGGCAGCTGCCAAAGAACGTATGGTGGCATTGGTTAAGAATCTTCAGTCTGCTCTTGGCGAACGTATCCAGGCACAGGAATGGATGAGCGACAGCACTAAGGTAAGAGCTATGGAGAAACTTTCTACATTCCACGTAAAAGTAGGTTATCCTGACAAATGGAAAGACTATTCAGATCTTAACATCGAGAAAGATTCATACTGGGCAAATGTATGCCGTGCTGCACAGTGGGGCACAAAAGATATGTTCAGCCGTATCGGAAAACCTGTTGACAAGGATGAATGGTTGATGAGTCCTCAGACTGTAAATGCATATTACAATCCTCAGACTAACGAAATCTGTTTCCCTGCCGCAATTCTTCAGTATCCGTTCTTTGACATGAATGCTGACGATGCTTTCAACTATGGTGCTATCGGTGTTGTAATCGGTCATGAAATGACACACGGATTCGATGATCAGGGACGTCAGTATGACAAGGACGGTAACTTGAAAGACTGGTGGGCTGAAGGTGACGGTGACCGTTTCAATGAACGTACAAAAGTAATGGTTGACTTCTTCAACAACATTGAAGTCCTCCCGGGATTGAAGGCCAACGGACAGTTGACTTTGGGTGAAAACATAGCAGACCACGGAGGTTTGAATGTTTCTTATCTTGCTTATAAGAATGCAACAAAGAACAACCCTCTTCCTGAAGAAGACGGATTTACTGCTGACCAGCGTTTCTTCATCGCATACGCTACACTTTGGGCCGGTAATATCCGCGAAGAGGAAATCCGCTCACGTACTAAGTCAGATCCTCACTCACTTGGCGAATGGCGTGTGAACGGTGCTCTTCCACATGTTGATGCATGGTACGAAGCATTCGGTATCACTGAAAAAGATTCAATGTATCTTGCACCTGAAAACCGTTGTAGAGTTTGGTAATTCTTATTGAAGAATTAAGATAAAAAATAAGCCGTTTGTAGTTGGATTTGCATCTACAAACGGCTTTTGTTTTTTAAGTAAAAAGTTATCAGAAATTATAGTTCAAGCTGAGGCCAAACACCTTGTTGGTACGGCTATAGATATTTGTTCCTTTAGTGCCTGTATTGTAATAATTGTCAGACTCTTTTGTATAGTCACTATAGTTTGTCCAGAAGTAGGCGATATCCATATTCAGTGACTTGCTCAGATAGATTCTGGCTCCGAAACCTAATGAATAAGAATCGCAGTAGAAGCTTGTGTCTGTCTGGAAATCATCACTGAGTCCGTAGTTGGTTTTCTGGAAGCCACCGCTGACAGTAATATATTTCATTACATCCCATTCTATACCGGCCAAATATTCGTGTGTACCATGATTAAGTGTTTTCTGTCTGTCCGAAGCCATTCCTGCATGCTTGTCATCAAAGAAATGGTATTCTACCGAAGCACGCAGATTAGGTAAGAACTCATATCCGGCTGCAACTGAAAGCATTGAAGGAATGTCGCTTGGCGTATTTACTCCTTCTTTGTAGTCTGCCAGGTATGCTTCATCTACATTAATCAGTTCCATCTTGCTTGAAACATTTTCAATGTTTAGGTTTGCCTTAAATTCATATTTCAAGCCGATGTTAAGTTTGTTGAGCTTGAAGTCAGCACCTAGAATAGGAGTTATTCCCCATCCCTTTTGGTCACATTTCAGATTGATATCCGCTATGGTTGCGTCCTGAAGTCCCAAAGCAGGAGCCATGGCTGCATATTGTTCTGTGAGTGATGCGTTGAGATAACCTTCATATCCTCCGGTCATATAGTTCATTCTGCCACCTGCATATACAGACAGCCAGTCGTTTATCTTATAGCTGAAACCAAGCTGGACGCCATAGATGTATTGTTTTCCGTCCATGGCAGAGTTTATGTCATACATTGAAGGTTTAACCAAGCCCTGAGTCTTTTGCTGTATCAATCCGGTGGCAAGTGCGTTGAACATAGGAAGTCCGTTGCTGAACGATGCCTTACCTCCACCTCCTGTTATTGCAAATGCTGCAGAAACAGTCCAGTCACCTTTTTTGTATAGACCATGAAACGAAGGAATTATAGGTGCCGATGCGGTTCCCTTATAATTTTGTGTTGTACTTTGTCCGTCGAGTGTCCACAATCCTGATGTAGCGCTTATTTCCCTAGTCTGATATGCACTCTGTCCTGTCAGAGAAAGATGGAAGCCATCTTCTTTCAGGAAAGAAAGACCTGCAGGATTACTGTAAACTCCGTCAACATCTATTGACGCTCCACGTGCTGCCATTCTCAAAAATGCCGCATGTTGGTTTGTGTTAGTCAGATAATCTCCTGCGAAAGTTGTGTTTGAAACGATAAGCGCCGTTGCGCCTAATAATAAAAATTTATTCATTTAGCTTTAAAAATTGGTTATGAAGCTGCAAAGGTAGCGCTTTTGTTTGGTATATACAAGTCTTTTTGATTGTAATGCAATAATATTGGTGTGAATGAAATAGTTTTAAGTGAAACAAAATCATCTTTCAGCCATCGGGAATACATATATAATATTATATGAAATTATGTATTGAAGAGTTCTTTTCGTATCTTTGCTGCATATTTATAATATAGAATAAACATCGTGTATGACTATGTATTCCAATAAAGAAATCTGGTGCGTTACTTATCCTATACTTCTCGGGCTGCTTGCCCAAAATATTATCAATGTTACAGATACTGCTTTCCTCGGACATGTAGGTGAAGTGGCTTTGGGAGCTGCCGCAATGGGAGGACTCCTATATATCTGTGTCTATACAGTGGCATTCGGTTTCAGTATAGGTTCGCAGATATTGATAGCGCGCCGCAACGGCGAAGGAAACTACCGTGATGTCGGTCCCGTCATGATGCAGGGCAGTATGTTCAGCTTCCTTATGGCTGTAGTACTTGCTGTGGTTATGTATATTTTTGCCGGTCCGCTGATACGTATGCTTATAACTTCCGATACTATATACGAGGCTACATATCAGTTTTTTACATGGCGTATATGGGGATTTCTTTTTGCTTTTCTCAATGTAATGTTCAGGGCTTTTTATATAGGAATCACCAATACGAAAGTCTTGACTCTCAGTTCCGTTGTGATGGCACTCGTGAATGTAGTACTCGACTATGGTCTGGTGTTCGGTGAATTGGGATTGCCTGAGATGGGTGTCAGAGGTGCAGCTTTGGCTTCCGTTATAGCAGAAGCGTCATCACTGGTATTCTTCCTGATATATACATATTGCAGAATTGATCTTAGAAAATACGGTTTCAGACGTTCTTTAGGAATGGATTTCTGTATGGTAGGCAGGATATTGCAAATATCGTCATTTACTATGGTGCAATATTTCCTTGCTATGGCAATATGGTTTGTGTTTTTTATGGCCCTTGAGCGTTTGGGACAAAGAGAACTGGCTATAGCCAATATCGTAAGAAGTGTGTATATAGTGTTGCTCATTCCGGTTCAGGCATTGGCCACTACCGCCAATACGTTGGTTAGTAATCTGATAGGTGCGGGAGGAACTGACAAGGTTATAGCTCTGCTTCACCGCATTGCAGGCATTTCATTTCTCATAATGGTGGTATGTGTTGCGCTTACAGTAATATTCCCTGATCCGATTCTCTCTATCTATACGAGTGATTCCGGTCTTGTAGCCGAGTCTATACCGGCACTTTATGTTGTCTGTGCATCAATGCTTATAGCTGCATTGGCAAATATTTATTTCAACGGAATATCTGGTACGGGCAATACTCAGGCTGCTCTAGGAGTAGAAGTCGGTATCCAAATATTCTATGCTCTTTATGTAGTTGTGGTTGGTATGGTTCTCCGTCAGCCTGTCGAGATATGTTTTACCACAGAGATAATATATTATGTGTTGATGCTGACTTTTAGTCTTATATATTTGAAAAAAGCTAAATGGCAGAATAAAAAGATTTGAGGTTAAAGAGCCTGTTTTAATTTTGCACACTGTTGTTTTGATATTTATTTTTGAGGATATTTTTCGGCTTTAGTGAGAAGCATAGCGGGCTATGCGCCGATTGAAAGCCGGGAAATAGACCAAAAAGAAACTCAAAACAAAGCGAAAAATGGGTTATAAACTCTTTTTTATGGAAAATTAAAACGGGCTCTAAGTTTTTTTATGTATTTTTGCACCCCGTTGAAATAGAAGAAATTAAGAAAAATCAAAATAATATATGTTCGATAATTTAAGTGAAAGACTTGAGAGGTCGTTTAAGATATTGAAAGGTGAAGGTAAAATCACCGAAATCAATGTTGCCGAGACTCTGAAAGATGTACGTCGTGCTTTGCTTGATGCCGACGTGAACTATAAGGTTGCGAAAAACTTTACAGATACAGTAAAGGAGAAAGCCTTGGGACAGAACGTGCTTACTGCAGTTAAGCCAAGTCAGTTGATGGTTAAGATTGTTCATGACGAACTTACCAAACTGATGGGTGGTGAAACAGCTGAACTTGAACTTAAAGGACGCCCTGCAGTGATACTTATGTCAGGTCTCCAAGGTTCAGGTAAGACTACTTTCTCAGGAAAGTTGGCACGTATGCTGAAAACCAAGAAAAACCGTAAGCCTCTGTTGGTAGCCTGCGACGTTTACCGTCCTGCAGCCATCGAACAGCTGAAGGTGCTTGGACAGCAGATTGAAGTTCCTGTTTATTCTGAACCGGACAGCAAAGATCCTGTACAGATTGCATTGAATGCTATCCATGAAGCAAAAGCTAAAGGTTATGACCTGGTGATTGTCGATACAGCCGGTCGTCTTGCTATCGACGAACAGATGATGAACGAGATTGAGGCTATCAAGAAAGCTATCAATCCTGATGAAACACTGTTTGTCGTTGATTCAATGACAGGTCAGGATGCTGTAAACACAGCACGCGAGTTCAATGAACGCCTTGACTTCAATGGTGTAGTTCTTACTAAGCTGGATGGTGATACACGTGGTGGTGCCGCACTTTCTATCCGTACTGTAGTTAACAAGCCTATCAAGTTTGTAGGTACAGGCGAAAAGCTTGATGCAATCGATTTGTTCCATCCTGCACGTATGGCAGACCGTATCCTCGGTATGGGTGATATCGTATCACTCGTTGAACGTGCGCAGGAACAGTACGACGAAGAAGAAGCTAAACGTCTTCAGAAGAAAATCCAGAAGAACCAGTTCGACTTTAATGACTTCCTTACACAGATAAACCAGATCAAGAAGATGGGTAACATCAAGGAACTTGCTTCCATGATTCCTGGTGTGGGTAAGGCTATCAAGGATATTGATATTGACGACAATGCCTTTAAGAGCATTGAGGCAATCATCTATTCTATGACACCTGAAGAACGTACTCATCCTGAAATCCTGAACGGTTCGCGCCGTATGCGTATCGCAAAAGGTAGTGGTACAAACATTCAGGAAGTTAACCGCCTTCTCAAGCAGTTCGACCAGACTCGTAAGATGATGAAGATGGTTACTGGCAGCAAGATGGCAGGCATGATGCAGAAGCTGAAGAAGAAATAATACTTCGTTTTAGAATATAAATCGGGCTAAATACCGTTTAAATAGTGTTTGAATACTGTTTAAACGGTATTTAGCCCGATTTTTTATGTGTTGCTTTTAATGATTATACGGCATATTTTATACCCGGAAAAAACGTGCGCACGTTTAAGGTAAAATGGACGCCCGTTTTGATTAAAATGGACGCCCGTTTTAGGTCGAACGTGCGCACGCTTAATATAGCATATATTTTTTACGCATTTCCTTGTACTTGTTCAGGTCTTCAAGCCATGCAGAACGTATCTCTTTTTCCGATTTACCATTTAGCATATCCAGTCTTACCTGATTGGTTCCCATCAGCAGATCGAACCATTTGGGGCGTGTAAGGAATGATTCGGATTTGTTCATTTTCTTGAATTCATTGTACATTTCGATGACATATTTCAATGAAAATCCGTTCAGTTGTTTTGCGTCAGTATTTCTCAGGTCGATGCCATGACATTCAGTGTTCTTGTGCAAAGGATTTTTGTCGAAACCTTCCAAAGCTTTCGGTGTGAATGAAAAGGGATACTTGTCTTTTGGCAATAATGGCGAACCTATCACCTGGAAAGGGAAATATGTTCCGCGTCCTACACTTACTGATGTAGCCTCGAACAGACACAGAGATGCATAAAGGGCAATGGACTGGTCGTTTGGCAGGTTAGGGGAGGGTTTCACCGGAAGTGAATATGGGTCACCATGTTTCCATCCTTTTATCTTTATTACTGAGTAATTACACTTCATATTGCTGCCAAGCCATCCTTCGCCGTTAATCATTCCTGCCAGTTCTCCCATTGTACATCCGTGCAGCACAGGGATAGGCAACATTCCTACAAAACTTTTGTATTCCTTTTTCAGGATAGGTCCGTCAACATAGTCGCAAGGATTAGGGCGGTCGAGCACTACAAGTTCCTTACCGTTTTCGGCACAAGCCTGCATCACATAATATAAAGTACTTATGTATGTGTAGAATCTTGCTCCTACATCCTGAATGTCGAACACTATCATATCAATGTCAGCCAGCGCTGTGGCAGATGGTTTCTTGTTTTTTCCATACAGAGAAATAATGGGAGTTCCGGTTTTTACGTCCTTGCCGTCCTTCACTGTCTCTCCGGCATCGGCCTTACCTCTTAAGCCGTGTTCAGGCGCAAACAGAGCCACAGGTCTTTGACCTAAGGAGCATAATGTGTCAAGCAGGTGAGTACTGCCGATAAGCGAAGTCTGGTTTGCCACAAGGGCAATTCTTTTATTATTGATTAAAGATATCAGTGTCTCTATTTGGTCGGCTCCGTTCTGTATGTTTGCAGCTCCACATATGCCGGAGAAAGAAATTAATAGTAAAATAACGAGATATTTCATGATTGGACGATATTATTTATTAGTTTTGTAAATCGAATTATAATAATGCAAATATAATAAGTTTCCAGTTATGAACCCAATAGCACTGATTGATAAATATTATCCCGAAGATAACGAACTTAAAAAGATTCTTTTGAAACACAGCCGTTCGGTGGCAGACAAGGCTCTGGAGATGGCACGTAAGCATCCGGAGCTGAATCTGGACATGCAGTTTATAGAAGAGGCTGCAATGCTTCATGATATAGGTATATTCCTTACAGATGCCGACAGTATATATTGTTACGGCACTTATCCGTATATATGTCATGGTTATCTGGGTGCCGATCTTGTACGAAAGGAAGGATATCCACGTCATGCATTGGTGTGCGAGCGTCATACCGGTGCCGGTCTGTCGTTGAAAGCTATCGTTGAGCGTGACCTTCCTGTTCCGCATAGGGATATGCTTCCTGTAAGCCTGGAAGAGCAGATTATATGTTTTGCCGACAAGTTTTTCTCAAAGACAAAACTTGATAATGAAAAGTCGTTGGAAAAAGCCCGCAAGAGTATAGAAAAGCATGGCGAAGAAGGACTTGTAAGGTTTGACAAGTGGTGCGAGATGTTCTTGTAATATTTATTTTGTCGTAAAAATACTTTAAAAACCAATTGCTTATAGTGTTATTTAAGTGATAATGCTTACTTTTGTATCGCTTATCGCGAAAAAGATATATAATGACATCGTTTAAAAGAACTACATACATATTTATAATATTGTTTCTGCTCGGTCTTGTTTCCACTTTCTACGCTGAGGCGCAGAGGGTTAGGGGAAGGCGTTCGGGTAGGAATGTATCGTCCGAAATAAAAACCGATTCGTTAAATATTGATTCCCTTTCTGTTGATTCTCTATCATCGGACTCTTTGGCTTCTGATACGGCAAAAAATAAGGATGCCCTGGACGCTCCTGTGGTATATGAAGCAAGCGATTCTATTGTATTCACAAAGGGAGGTTTTGCTCATCTTTACGGTTCAGGAAAGGTTAATTATCAGAAGATAGAACTTACTTCCGCTGTTATCACAATGAACATGGACAGTAATACTGTATATGCCAGAGGTGTGAAGGATACGGCTGGGGTTGAGTCCGGTCTGCCAGTATTCAAGGATGGTGAGACTCCATACGAATCAAAGATAATGCGATATAACTTCAAGACCAAGAAAGGTTTTATAAACAGTATCGTGACACAGCAGGGAGAGGGATACGTGACAAGCCGTGACGCAAAGAAAGGTGCTGAAGACGAAATCTATATGCAGCATGGCCGATATACTACCTGTGACAATCACGAACATCCTCACTTCTATCTGCAATTGTCTATGGCAAAAGTACGCCCGAAGAAAAATGTGGTTTTCGGACCTGCCCATCTTGTGGTGGAAGATGTTCCTTTGCCTATAGCTGTTCCTTTTGGTTTTTTCCCGTTTAACAGCAGTTATTCATCAGGTTTCATCATGCCTAGCTATGGTGATGAGCTTAACCGTGGATTCTATCTTCGTGATGGCGGTTACTACTTTGCCATAAGTGACAAGATGGACTTGAAGGTTCTGGGTGAAATCTTTACAAAAGGTTCGTGGGGGCTTTCTGCTGCATCCAACTATAACAAGAGATATAAGTTCAGCGGTTCGTTCAATGCAAGCTATATTGTTACCAAGACAGGTGACAAGGGAATGCCGGACTATTCCGTATCGAAAGACTTCCGTATCCAGTGGAGCCATCGTCAGGATGCCAAGGCAAGCCCTAACAGCTCGTTCTCGGCAAGTGTGAACTTTGCTACAAGTAGTTACGACCGTTCCAGCTTGAACAGTTTGTATAATCCGCAGCAGTATGCCCAGAATACCAAGGCTTCAAGTATCAGTTACTCACGCAGTTTTCCGGAAATAGGTCTTAATATCTCCGGATCGTTCAATATCACTCAGAATACACGAGATTCGTCTATTAACATGACGTTGCCTGACGTGAACATCTCATTGAACCGTATATATCCGTTCAAGCGCAAGAAATCTGCAGGTGACGAGCGTTGGTATGAAAAGATTTCATTCCAATATACAGGAGCCATGACAAACAGTGTAAACACAAAGGACAACCTTCTGTTCAAGACTCCTCTTACACAATGGAAAAACGGATTTCAGCACAAGATACCGGTATCGGCTACCTTCAACCTGTTTAAGTACATAAACATTGTTCCGTCGTTCAACTATACTGAAAGATGGTATCTTAACAAGATAAAGAGGAGTTATGACCCGACTCTGAATACTTCGGATCATATACGTAAGGATACAATAAACGGATTTAACCGTGTGTATGACTATAACATGTCCGTACAGATGAATACCAAACTTTACGGTATGTACAAGCCTCTTTTCATGAAGAGCAAGGAAATACAGGTACGTCATGTGTTTACTCCTACGGTAAGCTATACTTATACGCCGAACTTCGGAACGAAGAGGTTCGGATATTATGACACATATACCTATACCGACGAAAACGGAGAGGTACGTACCGTGGAATATTCACTCTATGACGGTATGACATACGGTACTCCGGGAAAGACTATGTCGCAGAACATCTCATTCTCTGTTGACAATAACATCGAAATGAAGATGAAATCGGATCGTGATACTACCGGATACAGGAAGATAAGTCTTGTTGACCAGTTGGGAGCGTCAATGTCTTATGATGTGGCAAACAAGAGATGGAGCGATTTGAGCATGAACGTACGCTTGAAACTTACCAAGAACTATACTTTCAATATGAATGCTTCGTTCGCTACATATGCTTATGAGTTCGATAAGAATGGTAATGTCGTAGTGGGTGACCGCACAGAATGGTCGTACGGACGTTTCGGACGATTCCAGGGGTATAGCGGTTCGTTCTCTTATACTCTGAATAATGACACATTCAAGAAGCTGTTCGGAAAGAAAGATGAAAAAGACGGAAAGAAGGATGGCGAGAATGACAGTGAAGATGAGAATGACGAAGAAACGACAGAAGAACAGGAACAGAAGAATTCGAATATGAGGAAGACTGAGGCTGCTTCTATCAGTCCTGACGGATATATGGCATTTAAGTTTCCTTGGAGTGTAAGTTTAAGCTATAGCTATAGCATACGTGAAGATAATTCGGACAAAAAGAAGATAAATATCAAAACCATGAGATATCCGTATAAACTGACACATTCGCTTAATATCTCAGGTAACTTTAAGATTGGCAGCCGCTGGAATATGAATTATTCTACCGGATATGACTTCACTACAAAAGAATTGTCAATGACTACGCTTAATATAACCCGCGACCTTCACTGTTTCAATATGAGTTGCGGATTGGTGTTCGGACCTTATACTTCGTATAACTTTACTATCCGCGCCAACTCCAGCATGCTTACTGATGCCCTTAAATGGGATCAGCGAAGCAATACCGGTAGTGCGGTTACTTGGTATTAATACATTGTTACCAGTCGATGGCTGTCTTGCCGTTTTTTACAAGATAGTCATTGGCAAGGCTGAAATGGTGGTTTCCGAAGAAACCGCTGTGTGCCGACAATGGCGAAGGGTGAACGGATGTTAGGACAAGATGTTTGCTTCTGTCAATGAATGCTCCTTTCTTCTGAGCATAAGCACCCCACAGGATGAACACAAGATTGCTTTTTTCTTCTGCCAGTTTTCTGATGACTGCGTCTGTAAATTCTTCCCATCCTCTTCTCTGGTGTGAGCCGGCCTGATGCGCACGTACTGTCAGTGTAGCATTGAGCAATAGTACGCCCTGTTCTGCCCATTTGGTAAGATTGCCACTTTGTGGGATTGGTTTGCCAAGGTCATTGTTTATTTCCTTGAATATATTCACTAGTGAAGGCGGAGGTTGTATTCCGTCATTTACCGAGAAACATAATCCATGTGCCTGACCGGGACCATGATAAGGATCCTGTCCGATAATTACTACCTTTACCTTGTCAAAAGGACACAAGTTGAAAGCATTGAATATGAGTTTTCCCGGCGGATAGACGGTAGTTTCGTGATATTCTTTTCTCACGAAATCTGTCAGCCGTATAAAATAGTCTTTCGAGAATTCCGGCATTAATGCTTCCTTCCATGATTCTTCTATCTGTACGTTCATTGTTGTTTTTTATATTCAGTTGTTTTATTGTATTCGCAAAGGTAATATTTTATAAATAAAAAAACAACGGAGTTCTGTTTGCCACTTAACGTGGTCACTGAACTCCGTTGGATAAATATATTTATTTTTGCCTATTTGCCTAAATAAGTGTCATGCCGTGTTCTTCACATTCTTTTCTCATGCTTTCAGGCCATATGCTGGCTTGTATTTCGCCTATATGTGCCTTTTTCAGATATAGCATACACAGACGTGACTGTCCTATACCACCGCCGATGCTCAGTGGCAGTGAGCCGTTCAGAAGTCTTTTGTGGAAATATAATTCCTTTCGGTCCTCTTTTCCTGAAAGTTCCAATTGGCGTAACAGTGCTTCCTTGTCAACGCGGATACCCATTGACGAAAGCTCTATGGCACGTCCCAGCACTTCGTTCCATACCAGAAGGTCACCGTTGAGTCCCGGCAGTCCGGTTGCCGGATCTATAGTGGAATAATCGTCATAGTCAGGGGCACGAAGGTCATGAGGCTCGCCATTGCTAAGCTTGCATCCTATACCTATAATGAATACGGCACCATATTTTTTCGTAATCAGATTTTCCCTTTCTTTAGGAGTCTTGTCTGGATACATTTGTAAAAGTTCTTCTGAATGTATGAACTGTATGTCGTGTGCAAGGAAAGATTTTATCTGCGGATACATTTCGCATATCATATATTCGGTGCGTCGCATGGCAGAGTATATTCTGGTTACTATGCTTTTCAGGAAATCTATATTCCTTTGTTCCGGTGTGATAGTCCTTTCCCAGTCCCACTGATCGACATATAATGAATGGAGGTTGCCCAATTCTTCATCTGCACGTATTGCATTCATGTCGGTATAGATACCATATCCGGGACCGATGTTATAATCGGCCAGTGTCATTCTTTTCCATTTTGCAAGTGAATGTACAACTTCTGCCTGTTGGTCGCCCAAGTCCTTGATAGGGAAAGAAACAGCGCGTTCCACTCCGTTAAGGTCATCGTTTATACCCATTCCTTTCAGTACGAATAATGGTGCGGTGACACGGCGTAGTCTGAGCTCGGACGAAAGGTTCTGTTGGAAAAATTCTTTTATTTGTTTGATGCCAAGCTCTGTCTGTTTCATGTCAAGCAGAGCCTTATAGTTGGCAGGTTTTATTAAGTAACTCATGATTTAGTGTTATTAGTTTTGTTGGCAAAGATAGGTATATTTTGTAAATATGCAATTATTATAACGAAAAAGTTATCAAAAAGTTTATATATTGAGTAAGATTATTGAATAATTGTCATTCGTAAGCGTAGGTTTTACTTCTTATTGATAGTATTTTACATGGAACTTTGTTTCCTAATTCCGATAAACTTATTATTTTTGTACCCGATTTCATAATATTAAAATAGAATGCGCCCATAGTTCAATGGATAGAATAATGGATTCCGGTTCCATCGATTGGGGTTCGACTCCCCATGGGCGTACATTTTGAGCGATTAAACTGTTGGATTTCAATGGCTTAGTCGCTTCTTTTTTGCTCAGGTCCCCCCAGAATATTCAGTTTTTCGTAAAAGCACTCCTACCATTTATTCCATTTTTATCATTATTAATTATATTCACAATCTAATATAACACACTATATTCAATTGTCAAGAACACAATTTTATGTCCTTATACAAAAATAGAATCTGAACAAAAAATGGAAAGACTTGAGAATAGAAAAAACACTTCTTAAGAATGGCTTTGGAAAAACATTGTTTTGAAACCTAGCATGAGTTTGAAGAAGTAGATTATTAATGTAACAATGAGAAAGAAGATTATCTGAAAAAGGTAATTTCTCTTTTCTTTTTTCTTCTTTTTATGGTAATGGGATATGATGATGGCTATATTTTATTTCGTATTCCTCCATTACTGCCAAAAATATTCTATTTTCAATATTATAGTATATAAAAAAACACAAAAGTTGTCTTCCGGTTTTGATGAAGAAATTATGTAATAGTCTCCTGCCTCTTATACGATGATTTTATAATATGTAAATCAAAATTCCTTCCCATTCTGATAGTTATAGTTTTGTTCAATGATAAAGACCTAAACTCTGAGCAAGATTCTAATACAGTTTTCAAATCTCTGGCAACGGCAGAACCAGACTTAACAGGAACTTTACCATTTACAATGTCAAGTCTGAATCCATAACCACTACTTTTTCTATTTCCAACATTGAGGAATAATTCATGATTAAGATTATAAGAACCTCCACCATTCTTCAAGGATTGTAAGATATAAGGAAGAATCTTAGTCCATACTTCTATATACAAGTTACTATTAGTCATTTTTTTACTGTAAAGATAATATTTTAAAAATTTTCCATCTAAGAAAATCCATAAATCCTTACCTTTGAAAGAAATAATACTCATTAAACAGAGCGTAATATTGAACAGAAAACACTATTTTTGCAATGTCCAATCGGAGAAATGGTTGGACTAATTCAGAAAGCGTTTTTTGCTTTTATCCTGAAAACGAAATCGCCAATTTCAACAGTGAAAGGACGAAAGACAATATTACGCTCATTTTCTGTTTGTATATGTTCCCGGTATAGCCAATATTATATCGGTTCATATATCGTACAGGCGTGGGAGTATTGTTTCTTTCTTATTCATCTTCACGAGGTGTTTGGCGATACCTGTTTTCGATGGATAGAGCAGGACAAGCCTCACGCTTGAACCGAATAATATTCTATATCTTTCTGATTATCAAATTATACATTCAATATTCATTGTAATTTGATACCGCAAAGTTCCCGGAATTTACAATGCTAATACCGGGATTTGAATGCTATTATAAGTAAATGCGCCGTTTTAAATTGCGCTTCTATATTCATTCGGCGTACACCCAGCCACTTTCTTGAACATCCGGCTCAAATGATGCGGATACTGGAAGCCGACTTCGTAAGCAATTTCGCTCACGGTCTTGTTCGTGCTTGCCAGCAAATCCTTGACGCGGTTGATAACGGTAAGGTGGATGTATTCGATGGCGGACTTGCCGGTTTCCTTCTTCACAAGGTCGCCGAAATAGTTGGCGGAGAAGTGGAGCTGGTCGGCACACCACGCCACGGAGGGCAGACCGATTTGCTCGGGCTTGTCTGAATCGAAGTAGCCGGTCATCAGTTCTTCGAAGCGAGTGAGGACATCGCGGTTGATAGTCTCACGGGTGGCAAACTGGCGGTCGTAGAAACGGAGGCAATGGTTGAGCAGGACTTCGATGTTGGAGGTGATGATGCTGCGGCTATGCTTGTCGATGCGGTGGTGCAGTTCTTCCTCTATCTCGGTGAAGCAGTTGAAGATGGTCTGCCGCTCGCGCTCGGACATATGCAAGGCTTCGTTCACTTCGTAGGAGAAGAATGTGTATTCCTTCATCTTGCGGGCAAGGCTTGTGCCTCGCAGCAGGTCGGGATGGAACAGCAGACAATAGCCTTCGGGATTGGGCGTTTCGCCGCCGTCGTCGATGCCTGCCACTTGTCCGGGAGCCACGAATACCAATGTGCCTTCCTGATAGTCGTATTGGCTGCGCCCGTAAGTCAGCTTTCCGTGTATCTTCTCTTTCAGGTAGATGCCGTAGAAGCCGTAAAGTTTCTTTTTATGCTTCAAAACCTTGACATCCTTGAAGTCGATGAATGTCACCAACGGATTGAGTGTTTCAATCCCTAAAAACTCATTGTAATCGTGGATGCTGTTGATATTTATGATGTCGCCCATATCTTGTTTCCTCCATTTATTAAAGTATGATGCCACAAAATTAATCTTTTCTTTACTCATTCAGCAAGGAGGGAAGGCATTTCTGTAAAATGGGTGCAAGATTCTGTGATTTGTGTTATCCCGTTGATTGGACGCTACTTGCGGTGAATGCCATTCGTTGATATTGGTGCTTCAATCCGTAATCTGTGTATGGACGAAAGACATACGCTGCTGTAATTTTGCACCTGACAAAAACAAAGTTCAAAATGAAAATGATTATCAATATCTGTCTGCTTATGGCGATTTTATCTTTCAACAGTTGCGATGAGAATATGGCTTCATCATACGTTCCCTCGCAGGAAGGAAATGACTCGGTTCCTGCAACAACGGGACACTTGACTACCCGCAGCACCATTGCCGATGTCTTGGCTCATCCGGCTTTCGAGGGGTTCAGCCGATACATCTTGCCTTTGGAATGGGGGTATGACGTGGATATGCCGCTCTCCGAAGTGGAGCGTTTGCTTCCCTACCATAATTATATTGACGCGGAGCGGTGCGTGGGCTACATCAACCAGATGATAGATTCGGTGGCAGCCGGACGCAGGATTTATTACGACTTGGGGCGCGAAGATGCCGGACTGTTCTTCTTCCGTGGACGGTCGGGCGCACCGTTTGCGGTCGTCTGTCCCGGAGGCGGCTTCTCGTATGTTGGCTCCATCCACGAGGGATTTCCCCACGCCTTGGCGTTGAGCCGGATGGGGTATAATACGTTTGTCATTCAGTATCAGACGGGCAGCGCACAGACGGCTTGCGAGGACTTGGCGGCAGGCATCGAATACATCTTCCGCCACGCCACGGAGTTGCAGGTCGATACGGCAGGCTATTCCGTGTGGGGCAGTTCGGCGGGGGCACGTATGGCTGCATACATCGGTTCTTACGGCACGGCGGCCTTCGGTGCGGCAGAGCTTCCCCGTCCGCGCACGGTGGTGATGGCCTACACGGGGCATAGCGAATATACCCGGCAAGACCCGCCTACCTATGCCGTGGTAGGCTCGAATGACGGCATTGCCAATCCGAACACGATGCGCCGCCGCACCGAAGCTCTGCAAGCCATCGGCATCCCGGCGGAGTTCCACCTCTATCCGAACCTCCGGCACGGCTTCGGGCAGGGGCGTCGGGTTCTGCGAGCCGAGGGCTTCGAGGCAGCGTGCGGCTGCGGCGGACGTGTCGGCGTCGCGGTCGCGCTCGGCGGCCGAGCGTTTCAGGTAGATGGTGTTGAAGGCGGTGTTCACGGCCTCCAGCTCGTCGGGCGCGTCGGCGAGGCCGATGGCGGCCAGCGCGGCGACGTAAGGCTCCTGGCGGAGCTTCTCGACGAGGTCGGTCAGGGTACTCGTCTCCGAAGCATAGTCCAGGCGGGGCACATCGCCTGCCTCGCGGAAGGCGAAGGCGAGCGTAGAGCCTGCCTTCTACTTGTCGGCGGCGGGCTGGTAGTCGGCGTAGGCCTGGATAATTTGTTTGTAGAAGAGGAAGAGCTTGTCGCGTGCCTGGTCGGCGGCGACGATTTCAGACGTTTCCAGATAGCCTTTGTCGGGCTGGAAGCATTCCAGCTCGTTGGCCACGGCGGCGGCAAAGGCGGCGCGCTGGGCGGCGAAGCCACGGGCCTCGGCCACGTCCTGGGGGATGGCGGCGAGGGCGTCGGTGGCAAACTGTGCGTGTTGCGGGTTCCGGGCTTTGCTGCGCGAGAAGTCATAGATAATTTCTTTCATACGTTTTTTATTCAATAAAGTTATACATTGGGTTCTTTTTGCGATTTCGTCCTGCATGTTGCAGGAAGCTTTCGCGCTTTGCGATTCCGTCCTGCACGTTGCAGGAAGCTTTCGCGAAGCGCGAAAACGTCACGCTTAGGGGATGGCTACGATTTTGTCCGCGTATTCGAACCATGTTTTCTTGTAGGCATCTACCGACCCGGCCGGCACGTAGATGTCGGAAAGGGCGGTACACTGGTAGAAGACGTGACCAATATGTACGGGCGGTGTCTCACCTAGGAAAGTGGCGGTGGAAAGGGAGCTGCAATCGCCGAATGCCCCCGCACCGATGCCTGTCACTCCGCTCGGGATTTCGATGGATTTCAGGGGGGAGCAGCCGAAGAATGCGTAGTTTCCGATGGTATTCAGCGCTACAGGGAAGTCAATGGAGGTCAGGGACGAGCAATGGTTGAATGCGTAGTCTCTGATGTCCGTGATGCCTTGGGGCAGCTTGATGGTCTGGAGGGTCGAGTTGTCTCCCATGTGTCCGGTGTATGCAAATTTTGCTGCGTCGTCGCCCGTATAGGTGGTGCCCGCGAGGTCGAGGTCGGTCAGCATGTCTTTGTTCCGTTTGATGGCCTCCCAGTCGTCGTCGTTGATTTCGCCGCTTGTCACGGTGATGGATTTCAGGTCGATGCGGCTGCCTATCAGGGTGGCAAGCTGGCCGGGCTGGAGGTTGCCTATCGTCAGCTCAGTGCCGCAAAAGACGGTGATGCGCCCGATGGTGGTGCTGCCCTTCTTGTTGTCCAGCATCACGAGGATTTCGCCTGTGGCGGCGCCGCTCGTTATGTCGGCGGGGGCGGTGACGGTGAGGATGAGGCTAACGCTGATGGAGGCCTTCCATCCGTCGGGGACGGTTATCAGGTAGAGGTCGTCCGCAGTGGGGTTGTCGATGCCGGTGACAATGCATTGTATTTTCGCCGTTTGCCCGTAGGGCAGGGATACACCCGGAACATTGAACGTCAGGCTGATGCCCGTGTAGCGTGGCACTTGGAAGATGCTGCCGTCGGCCAGGGTGAAAGTGACGTAGTCGGCGTTCATCGTGTCGATGCCTTTAAAGAAGCTGTCGCCTTGCGGACCGGCAGGACCGGTGGAACCCGTGTTACCCTTCTCGCCGCTGACGCGCGTCCACGTCTGTCCGCCGTCCACGCTCAGGTAGATGGCGTCGGGCTCGATGTCTTTGTTCTGCGAGTCGGTGGTGATTTGCTGTTCGTTGAGTTTCGCGCCCGTGGCCAGCTGAGGCAGCGGGGCGTCGTCGCCGGCGGGTCCTTGTTCGCCTTGCGTGCCGTTGGCTCGGATGGGGTTGCCGTCGGTGTCGGTCAGGAACTCGCCGTTCAGCGTCCAGTACCAGTTGCCGTCTTCGGCCTGCGCGGCGCCTATTTGCGGGGTGTCGCCCTTGTCACCCTTGTCGCCCTTCGTGCCATGGTAGATGGTGATGGCGGGTGTGTTCAGGAAGCTGATGGTGAAGCCCACCTCCACGCCGTCCTTCACGACGGGCGTCACGGCGGTGATGTAGTCCGTCGTGCTGAGCAGCGTCTGTAGGGCTTGGATGTTGGTGTTCGTTTCCGCCTGCCAGGCTTCGAGGGCGGCGATGCGCGCGGCCTGTGCGGCCAGTTCTTCGGTGTTTTGGTTCACCTGTTCCCAGAGTTCGGAGTCGTCGTACTTGCAGGCCGCCAGGGTCAGCGCGGCGAGCAGGAGGAGGGTTAAGGTCTTTCTTGCTTTCATATAGTTGTCCGATTAAAATTGGTTCTCATAGCATTTGCCGGGGGAGATGGACGCACCGTGGTGCGTCCCTACAACGAGTGCGTGTTGCAAATGTAATAAAAACACGTCGTTTAATCAAGCAAAAAAAACGAGTTTTTGACCTCGGAGGTGAGCCTACATCAACCCGGACTTGATGTACCATGAGGTCGGACTTCATCCTACATCAGTTCCGGACTCATCTTTATTAACATTTGCAGCCCAAAGCTCCGACAATGCCAATCCGTCAGGATAAGCACCGTCCGAGCCTCGGATAGCACCAATCCTGCAGGATAAGCATCATCCGAGGGGGCGGACAGCGGTTCTCGAAGAAAATAAGCACTGTCGGAGGCTCGGACAGCCCTTATTCTACAGTTTTAGCCCTGTGGAAGCCCTCGGACAGTGCTAAAAATCTTCCGCAAGCCTTGTCCGAGCTATTTTCGGCGTTTCGGTGAAATGGGTGCTTCTATCTGTAATCTGTGTATGGACGGAGAAGCCTTGCCGATGTAATTTTGCATCAGAAAACAATTAATAGACAAAAGAATATGGATACAGTAAAATTAAGTAACGGCGTGGAAATGCCGATTTTGGGTTATGGAGTTTATCAGGTATCGCCGTCGGAGTGCGAGCGGTGCGTGAGGGATGCCATCAGCGTGGGCTACCGGATGATTGACACGGCACAGGCTTACGGCAACGAGCAGAACGTAGGCAACGCTATCCGTAATTGCGGCGTACCCCGCGAAGAATTGTTCATCGTGACGAAGGTGTGGATTTCCAATGCCGGATACGAGCGGGCAAAGGCAAGCATTGACGAATCTTTGCGCAAATTGCAGACCAACTACATCGACCTGTTGCTCATTCACCAGCCTTTCAACGACTACTACGGCACGTGGCGGGCGATGGAGGAAGCGTACAAGGCGGGCAAGCTCCGCGCCATCGGCGTGTCGAACTTCTACCCCGACCGCTTCATCGACTTGGCGGAGTTCAGCGAAATACCTCCGATGGTCAATCAGGTGGAAACCCACGTGTTCAACCAGCAGGTAGAGGCGCAGCAGATTATGAAGCAATACGGCACACATATTATGGCGTGGGGACCGTTTGCCGAGGGACGCAACAACTTCTTCGGCGACGAAACGCTGATAGCCGTCGGTGCCATGTATAACAAGAGTGCGGCACAGACCGCCTTGCGCTACCTCATCCAGCGCGGCGTGATTGTCATCCCGAAGTCCGTCCGCAAGGAGCGTATGGAGCAGAACTTCGATGTGTTCGACTTCACGCTGAGTGACGAGGATATGCAGCGCATCCGCCAGTTGGACTTGGGACACAGCCTGTTCTTCTCGCACTACGACCCGCAGACGGTGAAATGGCTTTGCGATTATGGAAAGAGCAAATAAAGATGAAAAGGATATTTCAACTCATCTGTTTGCTGCTTGCCGCCAACTGTGTGGCAGCTTGCGGCAACACGGAAAATGACGCGCCCCTCGGTCCGATAGGCGAAACGCCAGCCGAGGATGACCCGGATGCAGAACACATCTACCTGTGGCCGGAAGGCAATATGCCGACCATAACGGACTATACCGTCAATAACGGCAATTATCAGGACGACCTGCGTGCCGGGAATATTCCCCCGACATTCTATACCTACGGTACGGAAGATCCTTTCTACCGCCAGTTCATCGCCAATGCTAACGCTGCCCGTGAAGCCGGTGTGCAAGTAGAAGAACACGTACTGGACGGTTGGCCGCACGGCTTCGGCGTACAGGGAGAATGGACTACATGGTTCGACAGTTTCCTAACCCAGATAATGTCGCATTGATTATGAAAACAGATAAAGACAACCCCAAAGGCATCTCCCGCCGTGACGCACTAAAACGGATGGGATTGTTCGTGGCTGGAGCAGCCGCATTGAGTATGCCCACGGCATTGACTTCTTGCGATAACGAAAAGAAGAAACGTATCATCCTCTATTTCACCACTACGGGTAACAGCCTCTACATCGCCCGGCAACTGGCAGACGAAGAGACCGAACTGCTCAGCATCCCGCAGATAGTAAAGCAGGGCCGCCACGACTTCGAGGCGGACGAAATAGTCATCGTCTATCCCATCTACGGACACATGCCGCCCAATATGGTGCGGAACTTCATCAAGCAGGCACGCATCAAGGCAGGTTATAAGTTTGCCGTCCTCACCTATGGAATGCTTGACTTCAACGCCGCTGAGCTGTGGGACGGCATCTCACAGCAGGCAGGTACGAAGTTCGACTACATCAACACCCTCGTGATGGTGGACAATTGGCTGCCCAATTTCGATATGGCGGAACAGATGAAGATGGACAAGCACATTCCCGAACAGTTGGAAAAGATAAAGGCAGACTTGGGGCAACGTATGCGGTGGGTGAAGCCTGCCACCGAAGAAGCCCGCCGCGCCCACGACGGCTTTGTCGCCTTTTCGCGCCTCGACCCGGAGGTTGGCTTCCTGATGCGGAGCGAGAAGTATTTCCAAGTGACGGATGCCTGCATCGGCTGTGGCGTATGCACCGAAGTCTGTCCGCGCGGCAACTACGAACTGACTTCCACGGGAGTAAAGACCGAGGGCGATTGCGACTTTTGTTTCGCCTGCATCCACAACTGCCCGCAGAAAGCCATACAGTTCCGGTCTTTGCCCGACGACCCGTTGCTTGCACGCGGCGAGGTGAACCCTAATGCCCGCTACCGCAACGAACACATATCGTTGTGGAGCATCAAAGAAAGTAACAGACAATAAAACAACTAAAATCAAATAAGTATGAACACATTCAAGAAAATCCTGCTGTCCGCCTTGCTTGTTTGCGGCGGCGTATGTGCAATGAACGCACAAGAGAAAACCACCACGGCGGGCGTGCCGTTGGTTACATTGAACAACGGCGTGGAGATGCCCCGCTTCGGGCTGGGCACTTTCCTGCAAGGGTCTAATGAAATCTGTCGGCAGTCTTGTCTTACGGCACTGAAGGCCGGTTACCGACACATCGACACGGCACATGCCTATAATGATGAGGAGGGTGTGGGACAAGCAGTGAAGGAAAGTGGCATCCCGCGCGAGGAAATCTGGATAACCAGCAAGCTCTGGCCCAACGAATACGGCGAAGGCAAGACCCTGAAAGCCATCGACGATATGTTGAAGCGTCTCCAGCTGGATTATATAGACCTTCTCTATGTCCATCAGCCTTTCGGCGACTTCGTGGGAGCGTGGAAAGACATGGAGAAGGCTGTAAAAATGGGCAAGGTTCGCGCCCTCGGCATCAGTAATTTCGATGCCAATGACGAGGTGTGGAATACCATTATGGACAGCGCCACCATCAAGCCTGCCGTGCTCCAGATAGAATGCCACCCCTACGCCCAACGTCTGGAGATGCGTAAGAAAGCCGCCAAGGAAGGCATACAGGTAGAATGTTGGTTCCCTTTGGGCGGCGCAATGAGCAATGGCGCACTGTTCAAAGACCCCGTCATCCGGAAGATAGCCGAGGCACATGGCAAGTCGCCGGCACAAATCATCCTGCGCTGGCACATTCAGGAAGGTTTTTCTGTAATCCCCGGAGCTACCAATCCCGACTATATCAAGGAGAACATCCAGATATTCGACTTCGCCCTCACCGATGAGGAAATGCAGCAGATGCGTTCGCTCAACAAGGAGCAACGGTTCTTCAACGCTTCGATGGAGGATGTGGAGCGTATGGTTTGGGGGACGAAACTGTAAACCGTATTAGTAAGGAATAATTGGTGCTTCTATCTGTAATCTGTGTATGGACGGGCAGCAACTTGCGCAGTAACTTTGCAACAAATAATTAAAGCAGAATATTTTATGAGAACAATTATCCTATCCATTACAATGATTATGCTAAGTTTTTACCAGTCTGCACAAGCACAGCAGGCGGACACATTAAGCATCCGTCAGCAACGTATTGTCGCCATTGCCGCTACGACGGCACAAGGCGATTTGGAGAACTTGAAAACATCCCTTGCCCGTGGACTGGACAACGGGATGACGGTAAACGAAATCAAGGAGGTGCTGGTACACGCCTACGCCTATTGCGGATTCCCCCGTAGTCTGCGTGCCTTGCAGACCTTTATGGAGGTGCTGGACGAGCGCAAGGCACAAGGCATTACCGATGCCGTAGGTCGTGAAGCGTCACCCGTAGCCGATGAGCAGGACAAGTACACCCGTGGCGCGGAACTGCTCGAAAAGTTGAGCGGTGCGCCAGCCGATGCGCCCAAGACAGGCTATGCCGCCTTTGCCCCTGTCATCGAACAATACTTGAAAGAACACCTGTTCTGCGACATCTTCGAGCGTGACCTGCTGACGTGGCAGGAACGCGAGCTTGCCACCGTGTCCATCCTTACCGCTATGGGCGAGGGTGTGGAGCCGATGTTGAAGTCCCATTCCGCAATCTGTCTGCGTCAAGGCATTACAGAAAGTCAGCTCCGTCAGATGACGGAAATTGTGAACGGACTGAAAGATGATGACCCGTTTGCTCGCGGTACGCTGATGCCCGATAATCCGAACTTTACAGACAAGGCTTGGCTGCAAGGTTATGTCTCTCCGCAGGATGGTTTCGGCTGTACGGTGTCCAACGTAACCTTCGCACCCGGATGCCGCAACAGTTGGCACAGTCATAAGGGAGGGCAGCTCTTGCTCTGCACTTCTGGCAAAGGCTATTATCAGGAGAAAGGCAAACCCATCCAACTGCTCCTGCCCGGCGATGTGGTGAAGATTGCCCCTGATGTCGTCCATTGGCACGGAGCGGCTCCCGACAGCGAATTTACGCATATAGCCATCGGCACACAGCTTGACAAAGGCGGCGTGACGTGGCTGGAGCCGGTAACAGACGACGAATACAATAGTTATAAGGAAAATAATAACCGATAAAATATAGGAACAATGAAAAAGTATTTTGTTTACCTGATGATGGCACTTGCCGCCGTCACATTCAATGCCTGCTCGGATGATGACCCGTTGCAGAAAGAACCGGAAACAGAACAGCCCGGAAACCAAGATGACAATGAAGGAACAGAAAATCCGGATGAACCGAATACGCCCGACGAACCATCGGGCGACAGTAACAACATTCTTGTGGCATACTTCAGCTGGGGCGGAACCACACAGCGGATGGCACAACAGATTGTGGCTCATACCGGAGCAGACCTGTTCCGCATAGAGCCTGTCACACCTTATCCCGAAGATTATACCGAATGTACAGAAGTGGCATTGGAAGAACGGGACAGCGATGCCCGTCCTGCCATAAGCAGCACAATTGATGAAGAAGCGTGGGCGGAATACGATACTATTTTCATCGGTTGTCCCGTATGGTGGCACACCACACCGATGATTATCTGCACTTTCGCCGAGAGTTACGATTTTGCAGGAAAGACTGTCGTTCCGTTCTGCACCTACGCATCAACCTACCGTGACGAGACATTGGCACGCATCGCAGAACTGACTTCAGGAGCCGAGGTGCATCTGGACGGATTGGGATTGACCAGCGGAAGCCTAAACAACGAATCGAATGTGGAGAATTGGCTTCGGGAGATAGGAATCATTGAATAAACATTAAAACAATAAAGTCAAATGAAAACAAAGATTATCACCCTCATCGCCTTGCTTATTGCAGGCGGATTAAATATGTACGCACAGGACAAAAAAATATTGGTCGCTTATTTCAGTTGGAGCGGCAACACACAGTATGTGGCAGAACAGATTGCCAAGCAGACGGGCGGTACGCTCTTCCGCATCGAACCCGTAAAGCCATATCCTACGGAATACACCCCTTGCACCGAGGTAGCCAAGAAAGAAAAGGAAGACAACGCCCGCCCCGCTATCAAGAACAAGGTGGAAGATTGGGACAGTTACGACACGGTGTTCATCGGCTGCCCCGTATGGTGGTGGACCGCCCCGATGATCATCAACACCTTTACCGAGAGCTATGACTTCAAGGGCAAGACGGTCATTCCGTTCTGCACCTACGCCTCGACCTACCGTGACGAAACGCTTGCCAAGATTGTGGAACTCACGCCCGACGCCAAGCATCTGAAAGGTTTCGGAGCGGTGAGCCGCAACACGAAAGGGCTTACGGAGTGGCTGAAAGAGATTAAGGTTATCAAATAGAAGGAGGACTGGCAGATGATACGGTATTTTATTCCTTTCACTTTGCTTTGCGCAACGCTGGCATTCGCCTCTTGTGGTGACAATGAAGATAACGACATAGATGTCCCTACCGAAGAAGTAGTGCCCGGAACCAATCACAATGTACTTGTTGCCTACTTCTCCGAGCCTTTGCCGGACGGTGTGGATGCCAGCACTTCCGCCAGTCGTGTGATTGTGAACGGCGACTTGTACGGCAGTGTGGAATATATGGCGATGGTCATTAGCGAAGCCACCGGTGCCGACGTTGTACGGATACAGACGGCAACGCCCTATCCGGGCAATTTCGATGATTTGGCGTCACAAGCCGACAACGAGCGGCAGAACGACATCCACCCGGCTCTTGCCACGGAGATTGAGAACTTCGATGATTACGATGTCATCTTCGTGGGCTATCCCATCTGGTGGTATCAGATGCCGATGGCGATGTATTCGTTCTTCGATGAATACGACTTTACGGGCAAGACACTCATTCCTTTCTCGTCCCACGGCGGAAGCGGATGGAGCGGCACGGTGGACGACATTGCCGGAATGGAGCCAAACGCCACGATGGTGGACGGTTACAGCATTTCGCGTAATAGCGTGGCAGGTTCGGCAGATGGCATACGTGAATGGCTCGGAAGGATAGGAATGTCAGAACAATGAAAACGTGCTGTTTATATATGGTACTGCCGCTTTTTCTCGTAGCGTTTCTTGCCGGATGTGGTACGGATGATACCTTACCGGAAACGGGCAATTCGTCCGTTCCGGGCAACTCTGGTACACCTTCATCCGAAGTGGAACTTGTCAGTGAAACGACTCCCATCCCTGACGGATACGAACAGGAAGCGGAACAGCGTGGTAACGTCATCCGCATAGACTACGACACAAAGGACTATGCGGAAGGCAGTGGCGCGGCACGGACAAACACGGCATACGTCTATCTGCCCTACGGCTATGACGGGCAGGAACGGTACAACATTATGTACCTCGTTCACGGGCATTACGGCACGGCTTCCACCTATTTCGAGACAGAAAACGGTATGCTCCGCAAACTACTTGACCAGATGATTGCCCACGGCGATATCGACCCGATGATTGTCGTCACACCTACCTACAACTACGGCCAGCCCACAGCCAATTATACGGATGCCGACCCGTATTGCCGTGCTTTGCCGCAGGAATTGGTGAACGACCTGATTCCCGTGGTAGAAAGCCGATACCGTACATACGCTGAAACCACGGATGCGGAAGGCATCGAGGCTTCCCGTGAACATCGTGCCATCGGCGGTTTCTCAATGGGTGCGGTTACGACTTGGTATGCCTTCGACGAGACACTCGATGCGTTCAAGTGGTTTATGCCCATTAGCGGTGACTGCTGGTCGTTGGGCAGGTTTGCCGGAATGAACCGCCCCGATGAAACGGCGGCTTATCTGGCAGACAAGGTACGGCAATCCGCATACGCCGGAACGGGTTTCTATATTTGGGCGGCGAGCGGAACAAGTGATTCGGCATACAGCGAGACCTTGCTGCAAATTGAAGGGATGGCACGTCTGCCGGAAGTGTTCCATACGGGCAATATGACTTTCCACGAAAAAGAAGGCGCACGGCACGAATACCGTCCGACGATGGAATACATCTACAATGCGCTTCCGTTCTTTTTCCCGAAAAATGATGAATGACATAATAAAGAAAAATAGAAAAGATGAACAGTTTTACCTATCAATATCCCGTCCGCCAGCATTTTGGCAAAGGATGTGCGGAGAGCGCCATCAAAGAAGAAATGAACCGTGTAGGCAAGAACGTGCTGCTGGCCTACGGCGGCGGATCGTTGAAACGCACGGGATTGTATGACAAGATGGTGGATTGGCTGCACGAATGCGGCAAGAATGTGACGGACTTCGGAGGCATTATGCCCAATCCGACATACGCCAAAGTACAGGAAGGCGCAAGGATTGTGCGCGAGCAGGGCATAGACTTCATCCTTGCCGTGGGCGGAGGGTCGGTCATCGACTGCTGCAAGATAGTGTCTGCACAAGCGAAACTAAATGAGGACATCTGGGAGATGCAGTACGCAAAGCATCAATATCCTACGGAGTTCGTGCCGATGGGCGCTGTCGTCACGGCATCTGGAACCGGAGCCGAGCAGAACAACGGGGCGGTCATCACCCACACCGAAAAGAAGCTGAAACAGCCGCTGGTTGGGGCTTACCACAACTTCGCCGTCTTGGACAGCGACTTGACGAAAACCCTTCCGATGGGACAAGTCATCAGCGGGCATTCGACACATTGAGCCACTGTATGGAAACCTATATGGGCAAGCCGCAGACGGACAACCTCTCTGATGAAATCAACGAGGCGGTGATGCGCAACGTCATCAAGAACCTCCGTACCCTGATAGCCGACCCGGACAACGACTTTGCCCGTGGCGAACTGATGTGGGACTCTGCCCTTGCCGAAAACAGCCTGCTGAAGTTGGGCAAGCAGACCGACTTCCAATGCCATATGCTGGAACATGCCGTGGGTGCTTACACCGACTGCAACCACGGTCGGGCATTGGCAGTCATCCATCCCTCGCTCTACCGTCACTTGCTGAATGAAGGCAAGGAGAAGCTGGCGCGTATGGCAGAACGGGTGTGGAATGTGAAAGGCGATATCGTAGAACAGACCGCCGCCCTTGGCATCGATGCGCTCGAAGCCTTCATTAAGGAAATAGGCCTACCTACCCGTTGGAGCGAGTTGGGCATTACAGACGAGAGCGTGCTTCGTGCTGCTGCCGACACCTGCCTGCTGATGCCGGGATGTTGCAAGCAGTTCACACGGGATGAATTGTTTGAGGTGTTGAAAGAGTGTAAATAATATAATGTGGAATTTATCAAATAAGAAGAAAATGAAAACAACCTGTTTATCAAAGCTTATGGCAGCATCCGCTTTGCTGCTTGGTATGCTTGTCCTGCCTTCGTGCGGAGATTCGGAAAGCAACATTGCGGAAGAACCGGGTACGGAAATCGACGGTGGAGAGAACGATACCATTGCCAGTAATTTCGACCATGAAGTGACCCAACCTGCACCGGGCGGCGACACTTCCGATGGAGGTCCGCAGGCGGTATCCCATATCACATCGGTTGCCGGAGTTCCGCTTGTCAGGCTGAACAATGGTATTATGATGCCCCGTTTCGGACTGGGAACCCAAGTGCAGAGTATGGAAGGTGCCAGCCAGC
The DNA here is from genome assembly GCF_024733815.1 of Bacteroides sp. ET336. NCBI lineage: Bacteria > Pseudomonadati > Bacteroidota > Bacteroidia > Bacteroidales > Bacteroidaceae > Bacteroides > Bacteroides sp. ET336. The sequence goes on along the minus strand of NZ_JANRHK010000007.1, from coordinate 106,528 downwards.
GGCAAGAGCTTAACGAGACGGTCCGTGGCATGGTCATCTCGGCACTCCAGTCGGGCTATCGTCATCTGGACGATGCTATGTTCTACTACAATGAACGTGGTGTCGGCTGGGGAATAAGGGAAAGCAGCGTTCCACGGGAGGAGATATGGCTGACCAGCAAAATATCGGGAGACCTTGCGGATGCGCAGAATGCGTTTGAGGGGATGCTCCAACGGTTGCAAGTGGATTACATAGACCTTGTGTATATTCATCACCCCGCCGGCACGTTGGAAGATATACTTGCCTGTTGGCGCATAATGGAAAAGGAGTATAAGGCAGGCCGAATACGTGCGCTCGGCATCAGCAATTTCGACAACCGTATGGAAGCGTTCAACTATATTATGCAGAATGCGGTAATCAAGCCGCAAGTGGCGCAGATTGAATGCCACCCGCTTGCCCAAAGAAAAGAAGCCAGACAACTCTATGCGGACAACTATGATATTCAAGTGGAATGCTGGTATCCGCTGAACCACAACAGAAGTGACGTTGATAATGCCACACTCCGGCAGATAGCCGCCGCACACGGGAAATCGGTCTATCAGATTATCCTCCGCTGGCACATGCAGGAAGGTCTTTGTCCTGTTCCCGGTTCGACCAACCCCGACCACATCCTTGAAAACATCAGTATCTTCGACTTTGAGCTTTCCGATGAGGAAATGGCGGCCATCCGTGCCATTGACCTTGGCGATGCGGGAAGGTCGTTCAACATTTCCTATGGCGACTGGAACTTTGGAAACTTCCAAGACTACACATACGACCACACTTATACGCCTGCTGCATCGAATGAGTCCAATTAAAAGAATAAAAATGTGATGAATATGAATAGATTTTTAACTGCTGCGTTGTGTCTTTCCTTGTTTTTTTGTGGCACGATCAACGCAATGAGTAAGGTTGAGTCAAAGGTGACAGAACCTTTTACCGTAGTTGATTTCAACACGATAAAGAGTCACAACTCCAATCCTTTCGGGTTGGCCTATCAAGGAGCCATTACCAAGAACGAGCCGGGCAAGGTGAACATTCATCGCATCACCTACGAATTGAACGGTTTGACGATGGTTGCCAATGTTTATACGCCTGCCGGTTATGACACGGCGAAAACCTATCCCGCTCTTGTCGTGGCGCATCCCAACGGAGGCTGTAAGGAGCAGGTGGCAGGTCTGTACAGCCAACGGATGGCAGAGCAGGGCTACATCTGCCTTGCCTTTGATGCAGCCTATCAGGGCGGAAGCGAGGGAGAGCCGCGCAACGTGGACAAGCCTGCCAACCGCATTGAGGACATACACCGTGCCGCCGACATCTTGGCGCAATATCCCGGAGTGGACGCAAAACGCATCGGCATACTCGGAATCTGTGGCGGAGGCGGTTATACGTTGAAAGCCGCGCAGACGGACAAACGCTTCAAGGCAGTGGCCACGCTCAGTATGTTCAACTCTGGACTGGTGCGGCGCAACGGATTTCTTGATTCGCAGATGGGCGATGTGCAGGAGCGTCTTGCCGATGCCTGTGCCGCCCGTCAGAAAGAAGCCAATGGCGAAGCACCGGAATATGTGGGTGATATGAGCGGCATTTCGCCGGAGCAGGCGAAGCAGCTCCCTTTTGACCTCTATCGTGACGGCTACAAGTATTACCTCCAAACGCACGCGCATCCCGGCTCCACTTTCCGCTATACCAAGAGCAGTTTAGTGGATTTGATGGCGTTTGATGCCAGCGAGGGGATGTACCTCATCAACCAACCACTCCTGATGATGGCGGGCAGCAATGCCGATACGTTCTATATGACTGAACAATGTTTCAGCAAAGCCACGGGGACGGACAACAAGGAACTGTATCTCATCCCCGGCGCAAGACACATCCAGACGTATTGGGTGCCGGAGCACGTGGAAAAGGCGGTAGGCAAGCTGACAGAGTTCTTTGGAAAACATCTGTAATGAACTTATCTCATCCCGGACATGAGGTAGGCTCAGGTCGGACATGAGATACCCTCAAGTCCGAGGTGAGGTAGCCAAAGGTCTGACCTTTAGTAAAGCTCTCTTGCCGCTTTCGTCGAAATTGGTGCTTCAATCCGTAATCTGTGTATGGACGCGCCACGGCGGAGGCGGTATTTTTGTATCAAGACATAAAACAAATAGTAATGAACGATATACGGACATTTACCATAGACGAGTTTAACAAACAGATGCGGCAGCCGACGTTGCACCCGGAAGTGGCCGTCATCGACCCGGCACGCTTGGAGGACGACGGCACATTATGCTTTACGGGCAACTTCTACGCCATCCGCTTTGTCCAGACACGATGCGGCGAAGCGCGTTATGGCAGAAAGTGCGCCGATTTCCAATATGGCACGCTGGTATTTACGAAGCCGGGCGACATCGTGTGCATCAGCCGGGAGGATGCCGTGGACGGAAGCATATCCGGTATTTTGTTCCACCCGGAGCTGTTCAGCACCAAAAGCCTTGTGTTCAAGAAAACCGACTATACGTTCTTCGATTACCGGGAGAACGAGTCTTTGCACCTTTCCTTGCAAGAGAAGCGCATCGTGCAAGACCGTCTGGAACATCTCCACGAGGAACTGCGGCGCGATATTGACCGCCACAGCCTACGCCTTGTATCTGCCGGGCTGGAACTGCTGTTGGACTACTGCGTTCGTTTCTATGAACGGCAATTTGCCTGCCGCACCGACATTGACGGGGAATATATGGAGAAGCTGGACAAAACGCTTTCCCAATATTTTTCATTATGCGGACAAAAGTCTGTGGAAGGCGGTATAAGTAAGGTAGAATCCGCTTTGTCCTCCCTTTCACCTGCGTACTTGAACGACTTTGTACGGGCAGAAACCGGGAAAATGCTTGCCGAATATATACGCATCAGAATGATGGAGTACATCAAAAAGCGTGTCCACAAGGAAGGCTGTCCGTTGGAACAGGTTGCCGGAGAGTTCGGCTTCTATCAGCCACGCCTGTTGGCTCTTTTATATCGGCAGGTATTCGGATGCCAACCTGAGCACTATCTATTGACCCCGGATTATAAACTAAATTGATAACGATATGTACCCGCAAATTATTTGTCACGTAATGGGTTCCGTGGATGGTCGGCTGCTGACTGACCGCTGGACGGAACCATATAATGGGAAGAGCAAAGGCGAACTGATGGGCATCTATGCCGCCATCGGTCGCCAACTAAATACCGACGTTTGGATGTTCGGCAAGAACACGTTGTGTGAAGGCTATTTCCCAAAGAAATTTCATACGCAGGACACCACGCCGTTAGCTCATCCTGCACCGTTTATTGCCGAGCGCACTTCAACCCGTCTCTTTGTGGTAGCCGACCCGGATGCGGACATTCTCTATGAATCCGCTACCGTAAGGGGCGACAGCATCGTCTGCATCCTGCCTGAAACGGCTCCTGCGTTCTATTTGGAGTATCTTCAGAAGAAAGGAATCTCCTATCTGTTTGCCGGATCAAAAGGCGATGACCTCCGCACGGCGATGCATACATTGGCGGAGACCTTTGGCGTGGAATCACTCTCGCTGCAAGGCGGAGGCATCATAGACGGTGCGTTCCTGCAAGCCGGACTGATAGACGAGTTGAGCCTTGTCATATATCCGGGCATCGACGGTTCAGCAGGCTCCACATCCATCTTCCATTATATTGGCAAAGGAAATCCCTCGCAAGGGCAGTCGCTTGAACTGCTATCTGTGAAAGAGATGGAGGACGGGGTGGTTTGGTTACGATATAAATTCCATAAAAACAGTTGAGAAGTATGTTACGCAAAATCAGACTGACGCTTGCCGTCCTGTTCTTCACCGCCGTCACGCTGTTGTTCCTCGACTTCACGGGGACGCTGCACGCTTGGTTGGGCTGGACGGCCAAAATACAGTTCCTGCCTGCGCTCTTGGCGTTGAATGTGGGAGTTGTGGTGTTCCTCGTGCTGCTGACACTTGCCTTCTGACGGGTGTACTGCTCAATCATTTGTCCATTAGGCGTGATGCAGGACATCATCGCTTGGGTGGGCAAGAAACAGAAAAAGACTGATTTTTCATTACATCCTGAGATATAGAGGAATTTTTCCAGTTTAAGTCCGGCCATTAGTTATTTTATTTAATGAAATATTGCGATTTGTTGATATTTTAATGTTACTTTGTCTGCGTTGAAAATTAATCAAGCTATGGAATATACTTTTGAAATTTGTGCCAATTCGGTGGAAAGTTGTCTTGCGGCCCAGGAAGGTGGAGCGCATCGTGTTGAACTCTGTGCCTCAATGCCTGAAGGAGGAACAACTCCTTCAATAGGGGAGGTCAGACTTGCCAGACGGTTGCTGGATATAAAACTGCACGTCATAATACGTCCGCGCGGGGGAGACTTTGTCTATTCTCCATTGGAGTTGGATATAATGGAAGAGGATATACGTGCTGTGAAAGCGGCGGGTGCTGATGGAGTGGTGTTCGGCTGTCTGACTCCTGAAGCTGAACTTGACATGCCTGCAATGACACGTTTGGTTAAGGCGTCTGAAGGAATGAATATTACATTCCATCGGGCATTCGATTATGTTCGCCATCCGGCTGAAGTTATGGAAAGCCTTATCGGGATGGGAGTGTCAAGAATACTTACTTCCGGTCAGCAACCTACAGCCGCCGAGGGAGCAGAGTTGCTTGCATCGCTTGTGAAACAGTCTGCCGGCAGGATTATTATAATGCCTGGCTGCGGAGTTAATGAAGGAAATATTCGCGAACTGGCTACTAAAACTGGTGCATCGGAATTCCATTTCTCCGCACGTGAGAATAAGGAAAGCCGGATGCTGTATCGCAATCCGGCTCTGTCTATGGGTGGAACGGTGACGGTAGATGAGTATCTCACTCCGGTGACTACCGCTGCCCGTGTAAGAAACACAATTGGTGCGCTTACAGACCGTTGATTGTTCTGATAAGCTGTTCGCCTGTTCCTATGGTGTAACCGTCAATCTGGAAGACAACACGGTTGAATGTATCGCCGATAATGAATATTGGCAGATTGCCTCCGTTTGAGAGTTTCATGTTCTGTGAAATCTCGTTTCTTATAGCATTGTTGGTGTCTATACCGTAAACAATATTTGAAGGAAGATTTGGAAAATCGGTTGGAGAGAATTTTCTGTAAGACTTTTCGTCAGGGAATAACAGTATCATTTTGCGTCCCCATTTTTCAAATTCTTCCTTTTTGATTTCTATATCTTTCAGCGCGTGGTTTGTAGGTTCCTGACCGGTACCCAATATGCCGACAACGAAATATCCTCTTCCTGTTGTAGAGAGTATGGATGTTTCTGTTTTTGTGGTGATATCGGTGTATTTCAGTTCGGAGTTGAAATTGCCGATAACTCTTATTTCTTCAGCATTGTCGCGCATGGTCAGTTCTATTTTTGTTTCTTTATCTTTTTCTACAGTGAAGAATGAAACATTACTCATGACACTTCCGTTTGCCAGACGGCTGCCGGTAGTGAGCATATAGTATCCTTCTTCAATTTTAAGACCGTTTTTCAGCAATGAACTCCATGTTGCATTTTCAGGATAGTTCAGCAGTTTGAAACTGCCTTCCTCATATTTTGATATTGTGAAGTGGGTATAATATTTCGGATCGTTCAGTCTCGGGATAGGCTTGTATGTGGCTTTCAGCGTGCCTTCCGGAGTTTTTGAAGTTTCTGATATTTCGAAGTCAACCTGATGAGTTTTGCCATTGTCTGTATAATAGATATTTCCTGTTACGGCGTCTTTCCATGCCGGTATGTTGAGGCTTCTGGCAGCTGCCACAAAGAATATTTCGCATGATTGGGAATCTACAACCCTGCATCTCCATGTTCCTATAGGTGATGTAGGAGCACCGCCTTTGTTCAGGTCATTTCTTACGGTAATGCTGTCCGAGCACCATTTTACAAGAGTTTGAGGATTTGATGTGAATTCAGATTTCAGACTTTCCGGAATTTCTTTCTGCAGGAATGAACGGTAGGGGGTGAGAAGTTCATTATCTACACGCGGACAAAGCACATATTCCGCACTGGCGTCGTTCGGAGTATTGTAGAGGTGGTCTTCAAGAACACTGCATGGTGTATCTCTCAAGTCTTTGTCGGTGATGTTCTTTAATAACTCTATCGCTTTTTTGTACATTTCGTTTTTTGAGGAATTACTCAGGAATTCCATGATTTCAGCATAATTACCTCTTGACTTGATGATGAATCCTTCTATATCTTCGTTTTTCAGACTGTTTTCTTTGGCGAACTTATCGATGCTCTCCCTGTTTGAGAATGTAGCTATATAGGCATTTCTGATGGAATCTTCATGATGTAGTCTTATATCATTCTCGTTGCGTTGTTCTTCTGTTACGGACGGTAGTTTGGTATTCTCTGCAGGAGGCACTATATCCATATTTTCACAATAGGCATCATTTACATTGTGTCCCAGAATGATTTCTACTGTCTTTTCTTTTCCGAATGATACTTTTCTAAAACCGAACTTATCACCATTAGAAACATATACCATCATGTCGCCAAGACCGGCTGATAGTGAAACCTGTCCCTGTGCATTGCTTTTCTGCTTATATACAGTGAAGAATTCTGCATAGTTGTATAGTTTGAACTCTACGTTCGCTCCTTCTACAGCATTTCCTTTGTCGTCTTTTACTGTAACGGTGACAGACGATTTGTCTGCATAATTTTCTATGATGTTTATTTCTGTATAGTTGGCAGTCTGAATCATCTTTTCTTCTTTTCCGCTGTACGATCCGAATACTTTTGTGTGCATAAGCATTCCTCTGCTTGCGGGCGAGTTGAACCATCCCAGGTTAAGTATAGGTTCCGGTTCGCATGCTCCGAGAAAACACCATTTGCCGTCCACCCATGCTTCTACCCATGCATGGTTGTCGTCTGTGTGTGCCCAACGGGGTGTATATACCTGGCGTGCCGGGATGCCTATGGCACGGAGTGCTGCGACAAGTAGTGTAGATTCTTCACCGCATCTTCCGTAGGCTGTCTTTATTGTAGCCAGTGGAGAACTTGTACGGCTGTCGGATGGAGTATAAGTGGCTTTCTCATGGCACCAGTGGTTGGTTTCGAGTACGGCATCATGCATTGACAGATTTTTTACTCTTGGCCATAATTCGTTCTGAAAATATGCTCTCGAATTGTCAAGATTTTCGTTGTTGACTCTTATGGGGAGTACAAAGTGTCTGAAGATATCTTCGGGAATACTCTTTCCCCATGATGAGGCTTCTCTTATCTTGAATGAAAGACGGATATTTTCAAGGAAGAAATCACCGGAATTGTCTGCTATGTCGCTTAGTGGCATATAGGCATAAAGAAACTGTAATGCTTCTTTTTCTTGGGCAGTCATTTCTGTATTGAATATTTCGAACAGATTTCCGTTTTTCAGTATTGTCTTTTTTTCTGCAAAGTCGTTTTCTACCTTTAATCTGTAGTCCGAATCGTTTATGAAATGTTTTTCATTGTGGCAACCTGTCAGCAGACATGCTGAAGCCAGGCTTAGCGAAAAGAATAGATGTCTTAACATAATTGTGTTTTTGTTAGTTGATTTCTGGGTAAAGATATAACATTTACAGTAATTTATTTCATAAAAACAAAAAATCCTGCAAAGAGAAAGCTTCGCAGGATTTTATATTGGAATTAATATTGTTTTTATAGAGGCTTGTACTCAACGAATGCTTCCATTGCTTCGTAACATGCCAATCCCAATCCGTCGTAAAGAGATGCAGTTCCGCGGTTACGGTCTTCACTTCTTTGCCAGAACAGACGTTCGTCGTTGCCAAGGAATGGAGCACTTTCCATCTGTGACTGGTGTTTTAGGATTGAGTTACGTTTTGCACGCAATTCTTCAGGACTCAGAGGAACAGCCATTTCGATGTTCTCTATTTCCCATTCTGCCCATGCTCCACGATACATCCATATTCTGCAGTCTTTAAGCCATTCGGCTCCGGCATTCTTTTCTTCGTCGATAGCTGCAAATACGGCATCAGTACATACCCTGTGAGTTCCATGAGGGTCGGCCAAATCGCCTGCCACATAAATCTGATGAGGTTTTACTTCTCTAAGAAGGTTAAGTACTATTTCAATGTCAGGAAGGCTGATAGGGTTCTTTTCAATCTTACCGGTTTCGTAGAATGGAAGGTCGAGGAAGTGACATCTTGACAAAGGAATATTGTTGTATGTACATGCTGTACGTGCTTCACCTCTACGGATGAGTCCTTTGATGGTAAGAATGTCTCTTGAATCCATGTCGCCTTCTTTCTTTTCGGCAAAGAACTTCTTTATTTCGGCGTACTTGTCGCTGATAGTCTGGTTCTGGTTGTCGTCGAACAACTGATTGAAACCATTGATGAAGTGCATGAATCTTACAACTTCTTCATCGCCTACGGCAATATTTCCTGAAGTCTGGTATGCTACGTGTACTTCATGTCCCTGCTGAACAAGTCGTCTCAGTGTTCCACCCATTGAAATGACATCATCGTCTGGGTGTGGAGAGAATACGATAACTCTTTTAGGGAATGGTTTTGCTCTTTCAGGACGGTAAGTGTCGTCAGCGTTAGGCTTTCCGCCCGGCCATCCTGTGATAGTGTGCTGAAGGTCGTTGAATACCTTGATGTTTACATTGTATGCAGAACCGTAAAGAGCAAGAAGTTCACTCAGACCATTGTCATTGTAATCCTTGTTGGTCAGTTTCAGGATAGGTTTGCCTAATGTCTGGCACAACCAAACAATAGCGCTTCTGATAAGCTTGTTATTCCATTCGCAGTTTGTAACCAGCCAAGGGCGTTGTATTCTTGTCAGATAAGCTGCGGCAGCAAGGTCTGTGCATACCACTGCATTTGTGTGCATCTGAAGGTATGAAGCAGGCAGTGTGTCTGTAATTTTTTCTTCTACAGTCTTGCGTATGATTTCTGCTTTGTCCTCACCCCATGCTAGCAGGAATACCTTTCTTGCGCCAAGAATGGTTTTGATACCCATTGTAATGGAGCAAGGAGGGAGATTGTCAACACCAAGATTGTGAGCCGCTTCCGAACGTGAAGTACTGTCAAGCAAAATCAGGCGTGTAGATGAACTGGCTTGTGAACCAGGTTCATTCATACCTATGATTCCTTTTCTTCCTATTCCAAGTATAGCGATATCTATACCTCCGAATGTCTGTATTCTTTGTTCGTATAGTCTGCAATGGTCGATGATGGCATCCTGTGGAATACTGCCCTCCATTGTGAAGATATTCTGTCTGTCGATGTCAACCTGAGAGATGAACTGTTTCATCAGATGGCTGAAAGTACTTCCTGCACCTTCGTTTACAGGGTAGAATTCATACAGGTTGAATAAAATTACATTTCTGAAGCTTACGCCTTCGTCTTTATGACGGCGAATCAGCTCTGTGAACAATGGGCGTAGTGATGAGCCTGTACCTAATGCTATTGTACAGAATTTTCCTTCACGCTGTCTGTCCTGTATCTTTGCTATTATTTCATCTGAAATATGCTGTGTTCCTTCGTCCATGGATTCGAAAATATTTGTTGTAATTTTTTCGAATCTTGTGATTACCGAACGTTCAACAGCATTTTCAGGCTTGTAATAGCGTGTTGATACATTGTTCATTGAGATTTGCGATGTTAGGTTTGTACGCATAAACTCTCGTTTTTTTAAGTTATTAAAGATTGTTTTTTTCTATATCCTTAAAGTATTTGTATGTACCTACTTTAAGTTCGTCTGTAGCAGCTTCGTCGCATACGATGATACCGTGCTGGTGCATCTGCAAAGCACTGATAGTCCACATCTGTGTGATACCGCCTTCTACTGCATGCTGCAATGCGCGTGCTTTGTTGTGTCCGTTACAGATAATCAATACTTCTTTTGCTGAAAGAACTGTTCCTACACCTACAGTAAGAGCTGTCTTAGGAACTTTGTTTACATCATTGTCGAAGAAACGTGAGTTTGCGATGATAGTATCTGTAGTAAGAGTCTTTACGCGTGTACGTGATGTAAGTGATGAACCCGGTTCGTTGAATGCAATGTGTCCGTCAGGACCGATACCGCCAAGGAACAAATCTATACCACCGAATTTTTCGATTTCCTTTTCGTAGTTGGCACATTCAGCTTCAAGGTCAGCTGCGTTACCGTTCAGTATATGTATATTCTCTTTACAGATGTCTATATGATTGAAGAAGTTATTGAACATGAAAGAGTGATAGCTTTCAGGGTGTGATTCAGGAAGGCCTACGTATTCGTCCATGTTGAATGTAACGACGTTCTTGAATGATACCTTACCCTGTTTGTTCAGTTCAATCAGAGCTTTGTACATTCCAAGTGGAGATGAACCTGTAGGAAGACCCAAAACGAAAGGTTTTTCTTTTGTAGGATTAGCTGCATTGATTTTTTTTGCAACATAGTTTGCAGCCCAATTAGAGATTGACTGATAATCTGGTTCGATAATTACTCTCATGATTTTTTTGGTTTTATTAGTTTATAAATTTAGTTAACTATATTCTTGTAATGAAAATATTTTGATAACTATGCAAAGATACCTATCATAAATTAGAAAGGCAAATAAAAAAAAAGATTTTTTATTGGTGTGATATTAAAAAAAACTATTATTTTTGTAGCATATACTATAAAAACTATAAATATGGGACAGAGGCTATTGGATGAAATTAAGAAAGGAACTAAGAGTGCTACGATGAAACGTCGTATTATCACTCACTTTATATACAATGGTGATGCTACAATAACCGACCTTTCTAAAGATATGGATTTAAGTATTCCTACTATTACAAAACTGATAGATGAAATGTGCGAGGACGGGTATGTAGATGATAATGGTAAGTTGGAAACAAATGGTGGGCGACATCCTAATTTATATGGTCTGAATCCCGATGCAGGCTATTTCCTTGGGGTAGAAGCAGCACAGACTTATTTGAGCTTCTGTGTGGTTAATTTTAGAGGTGAAATCGTTGATTTTAAGACCAAAATACCTTTCAAACGCGAAAATACTGTTGAATGTCTGGATAAAATGTGCGACGAAATTTTGTTGTACATAGATTCGTTACCTTACAAGAAAGAAAAATATCTCAATGTTTGTTTGGGATTGCACGGACGAGTAAATCCTGTGACAGGATGTAGCTATGGAACATTCAATTTTGCACAGACACCAATCAGCGAAATGATTACCGACAGGATTGGAATCAATGCCTGTGTTGATAATGACAGTAGGACTACTGCTTATGGTGAGTATATGTTACATTCTGTAAAATGCCCGAAGAACCTTATTTTCATTAATATAAGTTGGGGATTGGGAATGGGTATAATAATCGACGGAAAATTATACAATGGAATGTCAGGATTTGCCGGAGAGTTTGGACATAACTTCGGATATGACAATCAGCAGATATGTCATTGTGGAAAGAAGGGATGTATAGAAACGGAAGTTTCCTGCTCTGCTTTATATAGAAAATTTATCGAAAGACTTAAAAATGGAGAAAGCTCCGTAATATTGAAAGAAAAGTCTATAGAAGAAATTGAGCTTGACGATATTTTCAATGCTGTTGACAGAGAGGATGTTCTTGCTATTGAACTCGTAGAAGAGATAGGACAAAAGCTTGGTCGTCATATAGGTGGATTGATTAATATATTCAATCCCGAACAGGTTATTATCGGCGGTGATTTGTCAAGGGTAGGAGATTATCTTCTTCATCCGGTTATTTCTGCAATCAGAAAACATACTTTGAATATGATGTATCGTGATTCGGATATCGTATTGTCCGAATTGAAAGAAAAGGCAAATGCTGTTGGAGCCGCTTTATTGTCAAGAAGTAATCTTTTTGTAATATAATTAATATTGTTATCTTTGATATTTAAGGTGAAAGCTGTCAGGTATATATGACTACTTGACAGCTTTTCTTTTATAGGTTTATTTCTTTTCTAAGATTATCCCATTTTTCAGAAAGTTCCTGCATGGAACCGAACAGAAGGTTTGCGCCTTCATCTAGCAGTGCTGAGTCTGGTAACGGTCCTGTATTTACAGCTATTGTAAATATACCTGCTGCAACTCCTGCTTTTACCCCTAGTGGTGCATTTTCTACTACAACAGCTTCGTTTGGTGCAATTCCTGCTTTTTTCAATCCCATAAGATATGGCTCAGGATTTGGTTTGCCGTATTTAACGTCGAATGCAGTAACCATGAATTCTTTTTGGAATATTCCGGGGAAATGATGGTTCAGATTGTCTATCAGTGACAGTTGTCCTGATCCTGTGACCAACACGGGCTGAAGTCCGGATTCTTTGATATTACGGAGTAAAGTATAGGCTCCCGGCATAGGTTCAGCCTTTGGGAGAGTGTTGAAAATATCACTTTTGGTTTGGTATATTTTCTTTATTTCTTCTTCATCTGCGTTGCAGCCTCTTTCGCGCATGCAGACTATATTAATAGTACTTGCTCCGGTGCGTCCCTCGTGCATGTATGCTTCTTCTTCGCTAAGATTCATACCATACATAGACATGGCTTTGTTCCATGCTTTTGCATGATTCTTCATTGAATCGAACAAAACACCGTCCATATCAAACAGGACGGCTTTTAGATTTATCTTGCTATGTCCTTTTTCCTTCAAATAGTTTTGTATTGCTTGTTCAAACATTACCTGTGCTTTATATCATTTAAAGGCACGTATTACAGCGATGCCGTAGTACGTGCCTTGTTATTTCTGTAAGTTTATGAATCTTTATTTTTTCAGACGAGCCTGAATAGCTTCTGATTCTTTTTCGTAACCAGGTTTGTTGAGCAGAGCAAACATGTTTTTCTTGTATGCTTCAACTCCAGGCTGGTTGAATGGGTTTACTTCGAGGATATATCCGCTGATACCACAAGCTTTTTCGAAGAAGTAAATCAACTGTCCGATGTAGTATTCGTTCAATGCAGGAACAGATACTCTCATGTTTGGAACACCACCGTCAACGTGTGCCAACTGAGTACCAAGTTCTGCCATCTTGTTTACTTCGTCAACTCTCTTGCCTGCAAGGAAGTTAAGTCCATCAAGGTTCTGTTCATCTGTAGGAACACGCAATTCGTGGTTAGGAGTTTCTATAGATACTACTGTTTCGAAGATAGTACGTTCGCCTTCCTGAATCCACTGACCCATTGAGTGAAGGTCTGTTGAGAAGTCAACTGAACTTGGGTAGATACCTTTACCGTCCTTACCTTCAGATTCGCCGTAAAGCTGTTTCCACCATTCGTTGAAGTAATGTAGTTTTGGCTGGAAGTTAACCAAAATTTCAATCTTCTTGCCGTTGCGGTAGAGCTCGTTACGAGTTGCAGCATAAAGGGCAGCAGGGTTTTCGTACATATTTTCGTTAGCACAAACTTCTTCCATTTTGCGTGCACCTTCAACTAGCTTTTCGATGTCGATGCCTGCTACTGCGATAGGAAGCAAACCTACCGGAGTAAGAACAGAGAAACGTCCGCCTACGTTGTCAGGGATGATGAATGATTTGTAGCCTTCGTTGTCGGCTGTTACACGTGCAGCACCTTTCTTTGCGTCTGTAACGGCTACGATAACCTTGCGTGCCATTTCCTTGCCGCGCTGGTCTTCGCACTGCTTTTTAAGAAGACGGAAAGCAAGAGCAGTTTCTGTTGTAGTACCTGATTTTGATATGTTGATTACACCGAATTTCTTGTCTTTCAAGAAGCTTGTCAGTTCATAAAGATAGTCTTCGCCGATGTTGTGTCCTGCGAAAACGATAGTAGGTTCGCCTGCTTTCTTTTCTTTCAACCACTGGAAGCTGTCAGACATAGCTTCGATAACGGCACGTGCACCAAGATAGCTACCACCGATACCTGCAACAACCACTACTTCGCAGTTTTCACGAAGAACAGCTGCTGTAGCTTTGATGTCTTCGATATGTTCTTTTGTTATAGAAGATGGAAGGTGAAGCCAGCCCAGGAAGTCGTTTCCAAGTCCTGTACCTTTTTCAAGAGTTTCCATATAAGTCTTAACCAATGGCTCGTAAGAAGCCAATTTGCCTTCTGCCATGAAGCTGGCAGAATTTTCGATGTTTAATTTAATATTTTCCATATTCAAAAGTTTATCTGAATGAGTCTGTTAAAAGCTTTATTTCTATCATAGGATTTATGCGTTCGTACAATATGTTATAGACAGCATCAACTATAGGCATATTAACGTGTAAATGTTTGTTCAGTTCCTTGATACATTTTGTTCCGTAATAACCTTCGGCAATCATTTCCATTTCTATCTGTGCACTTTTCACAGAGTATCCTTTTCCTATCATCGTACCGAAAACACGGTTGCGGCTGAAATTGGAATAGCTTGTCACCAGCAAGTCGCCAAGATAGGCAGAATCGTTGGTGCATCTGTCCACTGGATGTACTGTATTCAGGAAACGGTTCATTTCTTGAATAGCGTTGGAAATTAGTACCGCCTGGAAATTGTCTCCGTATTTCAGACCGCTGCATATACCTGCTGCAATAGCATAAACGTTTTTCAATACTGAAGCATATTCAATACCAGCCACATCGGTGTTTACTGAAGTTTTAATGTAATGACCTGCCAGTTGTTGTGCAAAGATTTTTGCCTTTTCAATGTCCTTACAGCCAACGGTAAGGTAAGAAAGGCGTTCAAGTGCCACTTCCTCTGCATGGCACGGACCTGCCAATACGGCAATGTTTTCTTCAGGAACATCATATACCTTATTAAAATAGTCAGAAACAATAAGGTTCTCGTCAGGAACAATACCTTTTATGGCTGTCACTATGAATTTGTCCTTGATTTTTGTTTTCAGTTTCTTTAGATGACTTTTAAGGTAAGGTGATGGAGTAACGAAAATCAGTGTGTCTGATTCTCTTACTACCTTATTTATATCTGATGAAAAGTTGATATTCTTTACGTTGAAGCGTACACTGGTCAGATAAGCCGGATTATGCCCGAGACGTTTGAAATCTTCTATTCTGTCGTCTCTACGCATATACCAGTTTATTGATTCGGCTTGGGTAAGAATAATCTTTGCGATAGCTGTGGCCCAGCTACCTCCTCCCATAATAGCTATTTTACCAGGGAATTTCACTTTGGTAATTGTTTTATTGGTTTTTAAGTCATAAAGTCTTTAAGTTTGTAAGTCCTGAACCAAATCAGATACTTACAAACTTAAAAACCTAAATACTTATTTTATATTCTGTATCCAATTGCTGACTTCGTCAACTGTAGGATTCTTAAGCTCAAGTTTATACTTCTTGTTTACTCCGCAGATGTCCATGTGAAGTTTCTGAGGATTTACGTCCTTCATGTCGGCTACCATGTTGTATCCGGCTTTCTGGATCAGTGCTACCCATTCTTCCGGAACACCTATTTCCATGAATTTAGCAGGAGCATCCTTTGGTATCACCTTTTCAGGTCTCATCTGAGGGAAGAATAATACTTCCTGTATTGTGCTCTGACCAGTCATAAGCATAACCAGACGGTCCATACCGATACCCATACCTGATGTAGGAGGCATACCGTATTCAAGTGCACGAACGAAGTCCTTGTCGATAATCATAGCTTCGTCGTCTCCCTTTTCGCTAAGTCTCATCTGCTCTTCGAAACGTTCAAGCTGGTCGATAGGGTCGTTAAGCTCTGAGTAAGCGTTACACAATTCCTTACCGTTAACCATAAGTTCGAAACGTTCTGTCAAGTCAGGATTGCTGCGGTGACGTTTAGTAAGCGGAGACATTTCGATAGGGTAGTCAGTGATGAATGTAGGCTGTATGTAGTTGCCTTCGCAGAATTCGCCGAAGATTTCGTCGATAAGCTTGCCTTTACCCATAGTATCGTCAATTTCCATATTGAGCTTCTTGCAAACTTCACGAATCTGGTCTTCGTTCATACCTGTAAGGTCATAGCCTGTGAATTCCTTGATAGAATCAAGCATAGTCACACGCTTGAATGGAGCCTTGAAGTTGATGATATTGTCGCCCACCTTCACTTCTGTAGTACCGTTTACGTCAAGACAGATCTTTTCAATCATGTTTTCAGTAAATTTCATCATCCAGTTGTAGTCCTTGTATGCTACATAGATTTCCATACAAGTGAACTCTGGATTGTGTGTACGGTCCATACCTTCGTTACGGAAGTTCTTACCGATTTCGTAAACACCTTCGAAACCACCAACGATAAGACGTTTCAGGTATAGCTCGCTGGCGATACGCATGTACAAAGGAATGTCAAGCGCATTGTGGTGAGTGATGAACGGACGTGCAGCCGCACCACCTGCGATAGCTTGAAGAATAGGAGTTTCAACTTCGATATAGCCTTTAGAGTTGAAGTATTCGCGCATTGAATTGTAAACTTTGTTGCGCTTGAGGAATATGTCTTTCACTCCGTCGTTTACCACGAGGTCAACATAACGCTGGCGGTAACGGAGTTCAGGATCTTCGAACTTGTCGTAAGCCACTCCATCTTTATATTTTACGATAGGAAGCGGTTTGATTGATTTAGATAGAACTGTAAGTTTCTTTGCGTGGATTGAGATTTCACCCATCTGAGTGCGGAATACGAAACCTTCGATACCGACAAAGTCGCCCAAATCAAGTAAACGTTTGAAAACTACATTGTATAAATCCTTATTTTCATCAGGACAGATGTCATCGCGAGTGATATAAACCTGAATACGGCCTTTGGAATCTTGTAATTCAATGAAAGAAGCTTTACCCATTACACGGCGTGACATAATACGTCCGGCTACAGAAACCATGCGAGGTTCTGCCTCATCGTCTTTGAATTCATCTTTTATATCAGTAGAAAATGCGTTTGTTACATACTCTGCTGCAGGATACGGGTCTATGCCCATAGCTCTCATCTCATTCAGACTGTTGCGTCTGATAATTTCCTGTTCACTTAGTTCTAATACGTTCATTTCTTATATATTAACTATATTTTGGTACAAAAATAAGAAACATTTCGGAATATATTAATATATGTATGATACTTTTTGCTTAAATAACCCTATGTGTGTCTCTTTTGAAATCTTTTTTATTGTGCCAAATGTCCTCTTCTGCTATCAAAAGTATTCAAATGTTTGCAAATGTCAAATAAAATGTCGTAATTTTTTGTGAGTTATCATTAAATTGTTACCTTTGGGCTCTTCTAAATGTGAAAAGCATGAAAATAGTTATTTTACAAACGGATATTGTTTGGGCCAATCCTTCGGCCAACATCGAAAAAGCAGACGAAATTATAAACAGATATGAAGGTGTTGATATTTTCGTATTGCCTGAAATGTTTTCTACCGGTTTTTGTACTAATCCGGAAGGTATTGCGGAAAAATCCGATTCCAAAACCTTAGAGTGGATGAAACATACGGCGCAGCGCAAGAAATGTGCTATTGCCGGCAGTATAGCGTTGGAGGAAAAAGGTCAGTATTATAACAGACTCTATTTTGTACATCCAGGAGGAACAGTGGAATGGTATGACAAGAAACATTTGTTTACTTACGGTGGAGAACACAAGCACTTTACAGCCGGAACACGACGTGTTATAGTCAATTATAAGGATGTAAGGATCTTGCTGCAAATTTGTTATGACCTGCGTTTCCCTGTATGGAGTCGTAACAGGAATGATTATGATATTGCTTTCTATGTTGCAAGTTGGCCTACTCCACGTGTAGAAGCCTGGAAGATGCTTCTCAAGGCGAGAGCCATAGAAAACCAGTGTTATGTAGTGGGGGTTAACAGAGTAGGGAAAGATCCGAACTGCGATTACATAGGAGGAAGTGCCGTAATTGAACCATACGGAAAAATAATCGAAGCTTGTGAAGACGGCAAGGCTTGCGAGGCTGTTGTAGAAATAGATATGTCGGAATTGGAAGCATTCCGCAAGAAATTCCCGGTATTGAACGATGCCGATCCTTTTGAAATAGTATAACTCGAAATATGGAAAACAATAAGAAATTATTACTCTTGGGCGACCAGGCTATAGCTTTGGGAGCCATTCATGCAGGTATCTCCGGAGTATATGCTTATCCGGGTACGCCTTCTACAGAAATAACAGAATATATACAGGAACATCCTTTGGCAAAAGAACGGAAATTACACAGCAGCTGGTGTAC
This sequence comes from Bacteroides sp. ET336, assembly GCF_024733815.1. Taxonomy (NCBI): domain Bacteria; kingdom Pseudomonadati; phylum Bacteroidota; class Bacteroidia; order Bacteroidales; family Bacteroidaceae; genus Bacteroides; species Bacteroides sp. ET336. The sequence continues at coordinate 88,389 of NZ_JANRHK010000007.1, read as the reverse complement.
TAACGAAAAGACCGCTATGGAAGCAGCTCTTGGAGTAAGTTATGTCGGCAAGCGTGCTTTGGTGTGTATGAAGCACGTAGGTATGAATGTATGTGCCGATGCTTTTGTCAATTCCGGTATGACAGGGACAAATGGGGGAGTTGTAGTGGTTGCAGCCGATGACCCTTCAATGCATTCGTCTCAGAATGAGCAGGATTCAAGATTTTACGGCAAGTTTGCCATGATTCCTATCCTTGAACCTTCGTCACAACAGGAAGCTTACGACATGATGCAGTATGCTTTCGAAATGTCAGAGTGCGAGGGAACTCCTGTCCTTATGAGAATTACCACACGCATGGCGCATTCGCGTGCCAATGTAGCTGTTAAAGATGAGGCTTCTGAGGTAACTTCTACAGGTAGGCCTTCTTCTCCTGCCAATTGGGTTCTTTTACCGGCAAATGCACGCCGTCGCAATAAAGAAGTGATCGGGCTTCAGCCGGTGTTGCGCCAGCTTTCTGAAGAGTCACCTTTCAATAAGGCAGAGAATATATCTTCCGAGAAGGCTGATTTGGGTATAGTAGCTTGCGGCATAGGATATAATTATGTAATGGAAAATTATCCTGACGGATGTCCTTATCCTATTGTCAAAGTATCACAATATCCTCTGCCTACAGATAAGATAATAGCTTTGGTAAACTCATGTAAGGAAATATTGGTGGTTGAAGACGGACAGCCTTTCGTGGAAGAACAGCTTCGCGGTGTATTGCCTTCACAGTATGTGGTTAAAGGACGATTGAGCGGAGCATTGCCTCGCACAGGTGAACTCAATCCTGATTATGTAAAATCCGGATTAGGTATGGATGACACAGAAGTATATCCTTCGGCTCAGAATGTAGTTCCACGTCCGCCTGCACTTTGTAATGGATGCGGACATCGTGATGTATATGACGCTCTGAATAAAGTGGCTGCCGAGTATGCCGATACAAAAATTTTCGGTGATATAGGCTGTTACACTTTAGGAGCACTTCCTCCTTTCCGTGCTTTGCACAGCTGTGTAGATATGGGTGCTTCTATCACCATGGCTAAAGGTGCAGCCGATGCAGGTCAGTTCCCTTCAATAGCCATTATCGGCGATTCTACTTTCACTCATTCCGGTATGACAGGACTTCTTGATGCTGTGAATGATAAGTCTAATATCGTTGTAGTAATTTCTGACAATCTAACCACTGCCATGACAGGCGGTCAGGATTCAGCAGGAACAAACAAGTTCGAGGCTATCTGCCTTGGTCTTGGGGTTGAGCCGGAACATGTGCGTGTAGTAGTGCCGCTGCCTAAGAACATGGACGAAATTACACGTATTATACGTGAAGAGATTGAGTATAACGGTGTATCAGTGATTATTCCACGCAGAGAATGTATGCAGACACTTAACCGTAAATTGAAACAGAAAAGAGCCGAAAAAAAATGAAAACAGATATAATTCTTTCCGGTGTGGGAGGACAAGGTATCCTCTCCATCGCAACCATAATAGGCGAGGCTGCCACACGCAGCGGACTGAATCTGAAACAGGCTGAGGTTCACGGTATGAGCCAGCGCGGTGGTGATGTTCAGTCAAACCTCCGTCTGTCTGACAAACCTATAGCTTCCGACCTTATTCCTCTTGGAGGAGCAGATATGATTATTTCTCTTGAACCGATGGAAGCTTTGCGTTATCTGCCATATCTTGCCAAGGACGGATGGATTATAACATCTTCCACTCCGTTCAAGAATATTCCGAATTATCCGGATGTTGATGCTGTAATGGCAGAGCTTAATTCTCTTCCAAATGTGGTTTCGCTTGATATTGATGCTATAGCCAAGGAAAACAATATGCCTAAATGCGGAAACGTGATTCTCTTAGGTGCGGCAGCTGCCTGTTTTAAGATTTTGGACAAGAAAACTCTTTATGACAGTATAGAACGAATTTTCGGATCCAAGGGTGAGGCTGTAGTAGAAATGAACCATCGTGCTTTTAATATAGGTTATGAGGCTGCAGCTTCCAAATGAATAATTTAAGACAAAAACTATTATGAGTAAAGTCTTCAGTAAAGAATTAGTAGAGCAGGTGGTAAAAGAGATGAAGGTTGCCGACCTACGCAATGCTACTATAGGCGATGTTCTGCTTGTGGCATCACGTCTGGAGCAGCTTACAGGCATACCTTTCATCCGTATGGACCAGGGTTCTCCGGGGCTGCCTGCCAACAAAATAGGAATTGAAGCCGAAAAGGCTGCCCTCGACAAAGGATTGGGGGCACAGTATCCCGCTGCAGCCGGAGTTCAGGAACTCAAGGATGCGGCATCTCGTTTCGTAAAGGCATTCATAAATATTGACATTTCCCCGCATGCATGTCTGCCAACTACAGGTTCTGTGGCTGCATCGTTCGGAGCATTCATAGCATGTACACAGCGCATTCCGGGAAAGGACAAGGTTCTGTTCATAGATCCAGGTTTTCCTATCCAGAAATCGCAGTTGCGTATTCTCGGTATCAAATGGAAACTTTTTGATATATATAATTATCGTGGTGAGGCTCTCCGTGCTAAACTGGAAAGCATGATGGCTGACGGAGATATAGCCGCGATAGTATATTCCAATCCGAACAATCCTGCATGGTTCTGTCTGGATGAGGATGAACTGAAGATAATAGGCGAACTTGCCACCAAGTATGATACAATAGTGATGGAAGACCAGGCATATTTCTGTATGGACTTCCGCAGTCCGTTCGGTCGTCCGTATCAGGAGCCGTACGTGCCTACAGTAGCAAGATATACCGACAATTATATCCTTATGCTTTCTGCTTCGAAAATCTTCAGTTATGCCGGTCAGCGTATCGCACTGGCATGTATTTCTGACAAGCTTTTCGACAAACAGTATCCTGCACTTGCAGAGAGATATGAGGACTCTGGAATATTCGGGCCTACATTCATTGCATCCATCATGTATATGATAACTTCCGGATGTACTGCCACAACACAGTATGCTATGGCGGAAATGCTGAATAAATCCGTTGAAGGAGTGATAGACTTCGTAGAGGATACACGTGAGTATGAACGTCGCGCACGCAGAATGAAACAGATATTTACCGACAACGGATTCAGTATTGTTTACGATTATGATGTACACCAAAAGGTTGGTGACGGTTTCTTCTTCACTTTGGGGTATCCAGGCATGACAGGAGGAGAGTTGCTCGAGGAACTTATGTATTATGGAGTCAGCAGTATTTCACTTTCCACAACAGGAAGCGATCAGCAGGGAGTACGTGCATGCACATCTCGCATGAGGGAAGAACTTTATCCTGTTCTTGAAGAACGAATGAAAGCCTTTAAGGCAGACCATCCTATATAATTACATTTGCAAATATAACATTAACGATTAAAGATAATACCCATGTTTTGGAATGAGAATAAGGAATGTATGCCTCGCGAACAGATGCGCGAGCTGCAGGGGAAAAGACTTCAGAAACTGGTGACATATGTTTATCATAATGTCCCGTTCTACAGAAAGAAAATGCAGGAGATGGACTTGTCTCCCGATGATATCCGTAGTATTGACGATATAGTGAAACTTCCTTTCACTACCAAACAGGACTTGCGTGATAACTATCCGTATGGATTGCAGGCTGCGCCCGCATCGGAGATAGTACGTGTACACGCGTCTTCAGGTACAACCGGTAATCCTACCATTGTGGGATATACACGTAAAGACCTTGCTATTTGGTCGGAAGTGATGTCACGCTGTCTTACGGCATACGGAGTTACGCGTGATGATACATTCTCGGTTAGTTACGGTTACGGACTCTTCACCGGTGGTCTGGGAGCACACTACGGGGTGGAAAATCTTGGAGCAACGGTTATACCTGCATCTACAGGTAACACAGAAAAACACATCCGTCTTATCCGCGATCTGAAGATTACCGGTATAGCATGTACACCATCGTATGCTATGTATCTGGCAGAAGTGATGGAGAAGATGGGGCTTACCAAGAATGATCTTGGTCTTCGTATCGGTGCTTTCGGTGCAGAACCGTGGACAGAAAATATGCGTAAGGAAATAGAAGAACGTCTCGGACTGAAAGGTTACAATATCTATGGTCTGAGCGAAATAATGGGACCTGGTGTATCATACGAGTGTCAGGAGCAGAATGGATCGCATATCAACGAAGACCATTTCTTCCCGGAGATAATCGACCCTAACACACTTCAGCCATTGCCTTACGGACAGCAGGGTGAACTCGTCTTTACTACGCTTACCAAAGAAGGAATGCCATTGCTCCGTTACCGTACTAAAGACCTGACATCTCTTATTGACACTCCGTGTCCGTGCGGACGTACATCAGTGCGTATGACTCCTATCATGGGACGAAGTGATGATATGCTCATTATCCGCGGTATCAATGTGTTCCCTTCACAGGTGGAAAGTGTCATCCTCGAGATGAAGGAATTCGAACCTCAGTATATGTTGATAGTTGACCGCAAAGGCAATCTTGATACTCTGGAAATACAGGTTGAAGTGCGTCGCGATTTCTTCAGCGATGATATTGGAGCAATGCTAGCCTTGAAGAAATCACTTGCCGACAAACTGAAGAGTGTACTTTCTATCAGTGCCGATGTCAAGTTGGTTGAACCTAACAGCATAGCCCGCAGTCAGGGAAAATCGAAGAGGGTGATAGATAACCGTAAGTTGGTGTAAAATAAATATGTTACAAGACTACAGTTACAAGGTGACAAGGCTCTCCATCCGGATGGCAACCTCGTCAACTTGTTAACTCGTCAACTTGTCAACTAAAGAACTCAAAAACTTAAAAACTCATTCACTATGACCATAAAGCAATTATCTGTATTCTTGGAAAACAAGACAGGAAGAATAAACGATGTAGTCCGTACATTGGGACAGAACGGCATAAACATGCATGCCTTCAGTATGGCTGAGACAACAGATTTCGGAATTCTACGCCTTATCGTATCTGATGTTGATAAGGCTGTTGAGGTTTTGCGTGCACAGAACTTTGCCGTTATGTCAACCGAAGTTATCTGCCTCAGTTGTGACAATACACCTGGTTCTCTTGCTGTAATTTTGGAGTATCTGGCAGAAGAAAAAATATTCATTGAATATATGTATGCTTTTGCTCAAAATGACAAGGCACATGTGGTGATAAAGCCTAACGACCTCAAGGCATGCCTGGCAGTGCTTGAAGCAAAAGGCTGCACAGTATTGAAGAAAGGGGATTTATAATAGAATTTATTTAAATAAGACAACTGGTCAGGTGAAAATATCAAACTCACCTGACCAGTTATTTTTTTAAGAATTATCGGTCTTGTTTTTTCATCTCTTTTTTATATGCCGTAGGCGTTTTTCCTGTATATTGCTTAAATGCCGTACTGAAATAGCTTTGCGAAGTAAATCCTACACTTACAGCGATTTCCACAAACGACATGTCGGTTTCCAGAAGTAGTTCAATGGCTTTCTCCATCCTGACCTTACTAATATAATCGTTTATTCCCATATTGGTAAGGTTTTTCAATTTGCTATATACCGAAGTGCGGCTCATTCCAAGCTCTTTGCAAATGGTGTGTACTCCCAATTCCGGATCACTCATATGATTATTGATAACTGAATTCATTTTAAGGATAAACGATTCATCTACCTGGCTGAATGTTGTAGATTCTGCTGTAGGCAGTTTCCCTGTATCTGAATATGCTTTACGTGCTATGTCTCTGTTTCTGAGCCTGTTTTTAATGACCTCCAGAAGCATATCAATATCAAACGGTTTCAGGATATAGTCGTCAGCTCCATTTTTATAACCGTTTATTCTGCTTTCGTTATCGTCCTTTGCAGTCAACAGAATTACAGGCAAATGGCTTATTGAAAAGTCCTGTTTAATTGATTTGCATAACTGATATCCGTTCATGCCTGGCATCATAACGTCACTTATTACAATATCCGGTAAATGGCTTTTTATAAGTAACAGGGCTTCTTCACCTTCGGAAGCAGTAATGACTTTTTTGAAATACTCTTTCAGTACCGATTTTAGGAAACTTCTCAAGTCGGCATTATCATCTACTATCATAACAGTATAAGACAATGTATCCATGTCAGTAAGTTTCGTCCCTTCTGATTTATCATCTCCGTTAAAGTCGAATATCAGTTCATTCATATACTGTTTAGGCTCGTAAGCCTTAGTGTCATCCTGTCTTCTTGGAAGCTCGAAAAAGAATGTTGCACCTTCATCCTCATTGTTGTATGCCCCAATCTTTCCTCCATGCATTTCAACCAGGATTTTTGAGTATGACAATCCTATTCCCGTTCCGGTCTCTTCGCCGGCTCCTTGATAAAACCGTCTGAAAAGCATGGATGGATCTGTTCCTTTAAGTCCATGTCCCTGATCGGATACTGATATTTTTACGGAATCACTTTCAACAATGTTTTCTGTAGATATAGTTATAATCCCACCACTGAAAGAATGTTTCAGAGCATTGATTAGTAGATTTGTAAGTATGCTGTCAAATTTCTGTTTGTCCACTTCTATTTCACCTGCAGAATTATCTAGCTTGAACACAACATTGGCTCCAATGGCTTTTGCTTCCTCTATGAAATCCTGACCTATGTATTTTACATATTCGTTCACATCAGTTATACTTAAATTGAGTTTTCCGTTGCCAACTTCCATTTTCCTCACGTCAAGTACCATATTTATAAGATTCTTCATGCGTTGAGTCTGCCTGTAGATACCCTTCAGAGGAAGCAATAATGGATTTTCCATATCCAGAGTTTTCAATATTCTCTGTAATGGTGCGTGTATTAACGTAAGAGGGGTTCTTAATTCATGGCTTATATTTATAAGGAAACGAATTTTATCCTCATACATTTGCTTTTCACGTTCTTTGATTATAAGATTGTGTTTTTCTGTCTTTTTTCTGACTATCAAAATGTTTATGTAAATGAATACTAATACCAAAAGCAGAATACATGACAGGAAAAACCATTTGGTCTTATACCATGGTGGAATGACCTTAAGTGTCAGAATACATTTTTCGTTTGTCTGATTACCATCTTTTGTATTGCATGATACCAATATCCGGTATTTACCTGCCGATAATGAATGCAAAGCAAGCTCTGATCTGTATGTCTCGATATTCTTTTTTATATCAGGTCCATATATTTGAAATTTATACATTTTCTTTCTGAAAATATCTTCACCGTTAGCAAATACCCTTATAATCAAGCTACCTGATTCAGACATCTTCAGTTCCGGTATTTGGCCATCGGTAGAAAAAAAAGTTTTCATGCCGTTAAGCTCTATTTCAGAAAGATTCAGAGAAAGTGCAGACGTACTCTCATAATCCAGCAGTTTGTCTATTTTTAATAATCCTCTTACTCCGCCCATAAAAATCCGTCCGTCAGAATTTACGAATTTCGAGCTAGGCATATATTCATTAGGCATCACGCCATCCGATTCTCCGTAAAATAAAAACTTCTGTTTATCGACATCCCAACAGAATAGCATGGATTCGGCTCCTACCAATACTTTATTGTTTACACATACTACAGAAGATACACGATTGAACAGTTCTGTTTTTACCCACTCGTGTGTGTGATTCTTGTTGTCGTATCTGATTAACCCTTTATCTGTTCCAACCCAAATTATCCCTGAATTGTCTATGCTTACTGATGTAATTGAAGCATCGTTTGAAACCTTGAAAATCATTTCCAATGTTTTGGTCCTGTTATCCAGTCTGTAAACATTATTTATATCGTTAATGTATGTATAGATGGAGTCATTTCCTATGGCAACCAGAGAACCGATACCAAGGTCAACATTATTTTTTTCTTTAATAGTATCAAATTTTCCGGTCTCTTCGTCATACCAATATACAAAATTCGCAAGGAACAATATAGATTTAGGAGTATTTCTGTATATGAAAACGGAATTACCGTGATTACAAAGTTCTTCGTTAGTTTTTTTATCTATAAGTATAAAAGGTTTTTTTGTTCCTGTGACTGTATCAAAAACAAAAATTCCCTCGGCAAAATTAAATATAAGGAGCTTATTCTTTCCAAAATCGCAGATAGAAGTTACTTTATCACCTATGGTAGATGGGAAATGAGAAAATTTTCCATTACTAAGATTGTACATATTTAATCCTCCGCCATTTGTACCAATCCACAGCCTGTCGTTTCCTTCCTTAAATAAATACAGTGCGGTACTGTTTGTCAGTCCGCTATTGTCGCCAGGAAGGACATCCTTATATGTTCTCATCGAAACTTCATGCATACATATGGCTCCATAGTAAATGCTGCCTATCCATACGTTCCTATAATAATCTTCATACAGGCATATTATAGAATTTGAAGGTAAAGAATAGTTGTTTTCGCTTGGTATATGTTTTAGAACTTTAAAAATACCGCTTTCTTGATTTAGTACGGAAATTCCGTCTCCATCAGAACCAAACCATATTTCGCCCTTGTGTTCAATAATACTCAGTACAATATCACTGCTTATTCCTGAATTCTTTTTTGAATAGTAATTAAGGATTCTGAGGTTCTTATCATAGCAGTGCACTCCTTGATTATACGAGGAAATCCAGATTTTCCCTTCATTGTCTTGATATGTGCATATTATATCATTTCCACATTCAGGAAAAGCAGCGTATGATTTTTTTGATTTCAAGTCAACAATTCTCATTCCGTACCATCTGTCGCTACATATTAGTGTATCAGTGCCGGAAAGAATCATATTTGATACATTATAATCATTGGGCAGGTTGAATGATATAAGATCTTTTATTTTCTTTTTATATATGTCGTAGGTATAAATGAAATTTTTTCCTCCCAATATGATTTCTCCTTTATTGACTATGGCACTTGAAGCTATCAGTGGAGATTTATCATCGTTTTCTATTATGCTGAATCCATTTATTGAGTAATCGTATATACAAATACCTTTATTGGTAAGCACCCATAAATGGCCGTTATTGTCTTGGAATATTTTATAGATATAGCTTCCTAACGGTGAGTTTTTATCCTTATTGTAATCTTTGATATTCTGGCCGTCATATCTGAACAAACCTGCTCTTGTGCCCATCCATATAAACCCATACTTGTCTTTAAAAATGCAATGAACTACCGAAGGAACATCAGACGGTAAATATATCTGGCTATATGAATAGTCAGCATATAGTTTGCTGACATGGAGCAACGAACTTAAAATAATTATTACAAATAATATTATCTGTGAGACTTTCATATTGGATTTTTGAGGTTTACTTTTACAAATGTAATAATAATACTTCAATATATAATGTCTTTTAATGTTTAATCTTAAAAGATACTTTTTCAATTCTTTATTTTCAAAAAATGCAAGAAATACTATAACAATATTGAAAATCATATATTTATGTCGATTTTTAAAAATCTAAAGTCATTTTTTAAAAGTAATGAAACTGTCTATTATATAATTTTGCAGCATGAAAAATACAAAGACTAACTTATTAATACCGTATTTTATTTTTTTTAACTCAATTTTATTGAATGGTTAACTTAAAACAAAAACCTATGAAAAAAGACATTTTTTTCAGACTGAATTCTCCATGGAGGAGATGTTTATTACAGTCAATTCCCGTAACCGTAGGTTTGCTTGTCGCAATTAATGCTTATTCAGAGACAAATCCAAACCAGAACCTTAATCTAGTATCTGTATCACAGCAGAACTTTACTATTACAGGTACTGTGGTTGACGATAAAGGTGAACCACTTATAGGTGTGAATGTACTTGAGAAAGGAACAAATAATGGAACAATTTCAGATTTAGATGGCCGTTTTTCATTGAATCTTTCATCGAAAGATGCCGTGATTGTAGTTTCGTATATTGGATATAAAACTACAGAAGTCGCAGTCAACGGAAGAACGGATATAAGCGTAAGTCTTAAAGAAGATTCCGAAACTTTGGAAGAGGTTGTCGTTGTTGGATATGGAACTCAGAAAAAAGTTAATTTGACAGGATCGGTATCTTCTGTATCCGCAAAGGATATTCAGGATGTTCCCACTTCCAATACTACATCATTGTTACAGGGACGTATGCCTGGTCTGGTTATCAGCCAGAATGGTGGTCAGGCAGGTAAGGAAGATATGGAAGTGCGTGTACGTGGTGTCGGTACATTCGGAAACAATAATCCTATGGTAATAATTGATGGGGTTGAAGGTACACTTTCACAAATGAGCGATATTCCTTCGGCAGACATTGAGAATATTTCAGTATTGAAAGATGCAGCCTCAGCAGCCATTTATGGTGTACGTGCTGCCAATGGTGTTATACTTATTACAACCAAAAGAGGTAAGGCCGGTAAAGTTTCTGTAAACTATTCAGGAAATTATACCATTCAGACTCCTATGTTGCCTAAATATATTGACAGCTATCATTGGGCCTTGATGAAAAACGATGTGGCTCCAGATACATATGATACTGTTGCTCTTCAAAAATTGAAAGACGGTTCAGATCCGGATCATTATGCAAATACAAATTGGTTGGATGAAGTTTTCAGAAATGCAGGTATGCATCAACATCATCTCTCTGTTTCTGGTGGTAATGAAAATACTCATTATATGACTTCTATTTCGTATTCAAATCAAGAAGGTATAATGAAAAAAACAGGTGCGGAAAAGTTTTCATTCCGATCTAATGTAGATAGTAAATTGGGTATTTTTGATTTTGGATTGAATGTTTCGGGCAATAAGAATAATATAGACCAGCCTGCTTCCATTGCCCCAAGTGGTGAAACCAGCGTAATGCGTTATTTGTCATGGTTCTCGCGCCCGACTGTACCTGTAATGTATTCAAACGGATATTATGGATATGTTGACGGTTCGCTAAAAAATGCTGAGTTGGTAAAGAATCCTGTGCAGTTTATGGAACAAGGCTATAGACTGGACGAGACATGGAGATTTAACGGTAAGGCTTATGCAGGAATTGATATCATTGATGGCTTGAAGTTTAAGACAAGTCTGGCATATGCTTTTTATATGAATGCTACCAAGAAATATACACCTAAGGAATTAGGTAGATATGATGCGGAAGGTAACTTGCTGAAAGCTCCTGGTCAGAACAATAGGTTGGAAGATTATTATTGGAGAGATGCAACCGTTACAAATGAGAATATTCTTACTTATGACAAGAAGTTTGGACAGCACAGTCTTAATGTATTGCTTGGTCATTCTGTTATAACTTATAAGAGTTCAACAACTACGGCAGGAATAGAAGGATTCCCTACAGAAAATATTTACGAACTTAACGGAGGTTCAAAAAATCCGTCAGCAATAGGTGAAAGTAGCGAATATAGATTGCAATCATTCTTCGGACGTGTAAACTACAGCTATGCAGACAAGTATCTTTTCGAAGTAAATGTCCGTCGTGATGGTTCTTCACGTATGCCGAAGAGTAACAGATATGCAACATTCCCGTCAGTTTCGGCAGGTTGGGTGTTTACCAATGAATCATTTATGGAAGATTATCAATGGTTGTTCGGTAAGCTTCGTTTCTCATGGGGTAAACTGGGTAATCAGGAGATAGGAAGTTACGCTTATCTCTCAAGTCTGGGAGCTTCCGGTAATTACTATTTTGACCAAGGCAAAGACCCACAGACAGGTATGGTATCTACTTCTATCGCTAACGAGAATATAAAATGGGAAACAACCAGAACAATCAATGCGGCCATAGATCTTGGTTTCTTTAATAATAGACTTCAAACTACTTTTGAATGGTTTGATAAAAAGACTTCTGACATCTTGATGCAGTTGGCTATGCCTAATATTTTCCTTGGTTCTCTTTCAGCTCCTTATCAGAATGTTGGTACTGTAAGAAACAGAGGATGGGAATGGAATGTAAACTACAATGACAGTAAAGGTGACTGGACTTGGTATGCAGGATTTAACTTGTCGCACGTGAAAAATGAAATTCTTTATATGGGTGGATTGTATGAACGTATCAGCGGACAGACTATAAACCGTGTCGGTGAACCTATCGGTGCATATTATGCTTATAAAGCTATAGGATTGTACAGGACAGAGGCCGATCTGAACAGAACAAATTCGAAAGGTGAACTGATAAAACAAAACGGTGTTGCTCCAAAACTTGGTGATATCATGTATGAGAATATTAACGATGATGATAACATTACTCCAGAAGACAGAACTATCATAGGTAATCCTTTTCCTAAATACACTTATGGTATAAATATTGGTGCAGGATGGAAGGGATTCGACATTTCAACTTTCTGGCAGGGAGTCGCTGGTATTTACCGTTATAACTGGGAAACTACAACTGATATCCGAGGTAACTTTACTGACAGATGGTTGGACAGATGGACAACAGAAACGCCTGATGGAAAAATGCCTGCACTTGGTAATACAATGAACGAGCAGTTCTCTTCATTCTGGCTTGAAAATGCAAGTTATCTGAGATTGAAAAATCTTGAATTTGGATACACATTTGGCAGTATTTCAAAACTTGGAGTCTCTAAATTACGTGTTTACTTTGCAGGAACCAATATGCTTACTTTCACAAAACTGGATAACTGGGATCCTGAAAAGGGAGCTGACGATACAAGAAATGATAATTATCCAAATGCAAAATCATTCTCATTTGGTGTGAATATAACCTTTTAAACTATAAAAACTTACTATTATGAAATTTAGATTAAATATATACAGAGGATTGTTGTTGTCTGGATTGCTTATTACAGCAACTTCTTGTTCTGACAGTTTTCTGGATTTGAATAATCCAAACCAGGTTTCGGATAATACTTTCTGGCAGTCTGAAAGTGATGCTTTAATGGGGCTAGCGGCTTGTTATGACGCTTTACAGTCTGATCATTTGTATGATGATAATGTTGACGGTGGAGGATTCGGATTCCTTATGCGTGAAACCAGTACTGATAACGGACAACATACATGGGGAGACTGGATGCAGGGCAGTACAGTGTCTAAAGGTACTTCTGCTACGACAGACGGATGTTTCTCTAACTACTGGAATGCAAACTATGAGTTGATTAAGCGCTGTAATCTCCTTCTTTCTAAAGTGGAGGGCATTCCTATGGAAGATACATCAAAAAATGCAATTAAGGCTGAAGCTATTGCTTTGAGAGCATTAGGATATTGCAACCTAATTTCTCTATACAGGGATGTTCCTTATATTACAGAACCTTTGACATTGGAAAATCCGGAAGCTCCAAAGGAACTGAAAAAGAATATAGTTGATAATATTTTGGCTGATTTGAAGACAAACAATCCTAGCCTTCCTGATAAAGGTACAGAACAGAAAGGAAGAATGTCAAAAGAAGCTGCTTATGCTATAATGGGACGTATTGCTTTATTTGATGCAAGATGGGATGATGCTATTGAAGCTTATAATAATGTTATCGGTAAAGTTTCTTTATTTAAATCAGGTGATGGCTCGGATTTCGAAGCAAACTTTAGAAATCTGTTTAAAGAAGAAAACGAAGGCTGTGATGAAGTCCTCTTGAGTGTTCATTTCACTGGTCCGGGATTAAAGGAAGGTAGTACATTTGGTGTATGTTGGAGTGCCCCGCTTAATGCTATTGAAGCATCTATGAACCTGAGTGATGATTTTTATTGTATTGACGGATTGCCTATTGAGAAGTCTCAATTATTTAAAGGTAGTAAGGAAAAGGGAGGTCATACCAGAGAGAATCCTGACTATGCAAGATACGAAAACCGTGATCCACGACTTAAAGCAACATTAATGTTGCCTGGAATGACATGGAATGGAAAAGAATATACCAATAATCTTCCGGCAAAATCAACAGCTTGCATTCTAAAATGGTTTACTCCTGAAAATACAGCAAATGAATACGATGGAAGCTTGGATTATTACATCATAAGATACGCTGAAGTATTGCTTTCTATGGCTGAGGCTAAAGTGGAAAAAGGCTTGCCTCAAGCGGAAATAACCCAGTATGTCAATGAAGTCAGAGCACGAGTTGGTATGCCTGCTGTAGAAGAAGTCGAAGGCAAAAATTTGTCACAAGATCAGTTGAGAGATATAGTCAGACACGAAAGACGAGTGGAACTTGCTTTCGAGGATTTAAGGCTTGCCGATTTGTACAGATGGGGTGAATGGAAAAATGCTGTCGAAAGAATGAAACATGACAAAGAGTTCTATGGTGATGATTTTGCTGTTTATGATTTCAGCTATAGAGGCCCGCAAGATGAAGTTTGGCCAATACCACAGGGTGAAATTGATACCAATAAGCAACTCGTACAACATGATGAATGGAAATAATATAATAAGAGTTTGAATAATAGGGTTGCTCAAAAGGCAACCCTATTTTTATTAACCTTCTTGATTTTAATATTAGAATTATGTATAAAAAAGTTTACACTCTTATATCATCTTTCTTTATATTGCTTGGTATGTCAGTTTCATCATGCGACGGCCATAATGATGGCAATATATTGTTTATGGATGATTTTTCTGGTGATTCTTCTATCCCTGATACTTCCGTATGGGAACTATGTAAACATGCAAACAATGCCTGGTCGCAACATTTCAAATACGTCAAAGGATACGAAAATGTTAAGGTGGAAGACGGTGTACTCAAACTTAAAGCTTCAAAAGAAGACGGAGTATATAAAAATGGTGGTATCAGAACAAAAAACGGCTTTCCTTGTAATACTCGTCTGGAGGTAAAAGCCAGATTGACAAAACTTGTAAAAGGTGGTTTTCCTGCTATATGGCAGATGCCGATAAATGCGCCTGTATGGCCTAGAGGTGGTGAAGTTGACCTCATGGAATGGGTACAAGGAACCCCTTATGATGTATATCAGACCGTGCATACATATTACATAAACGGTGATTATGGTTCTGCCGGTGTGACCAATCCTAATCGTCCTACAGATTTCGATGTAACCCAATATCATGTTTATGGTGCCGATAGAACAGAGAAAGCTGTAATTTTTTATATCGATGGTGTTGAAACATGGAGATATGAAAACCAAAATCTGCCTTCCGAAGAAATGCAGTTCCCGTTTTGTGACTATCTTTATGACATAATATTGAATTTTTCTCTTGGAGGAGAATTGAACGGCAACCCTACATGGCCTGGAGAAATAGATGACAATGACCTTCCTGGAGAATTATGGATTGATTGGGTTAAGGTGACAAAGATATGATAAATATATGATTTATTGATTTGTCATTTGAACTGTAACTTGAAAACTGTATTCTTCTCATTGCTGCACACCAATGATATACTTCCGTTATGGAGACGCATAATCTGGCGGGAAAGACTTAATCCTACTCCCGTTCCTTCCTGTTTTGTTGTGTAAAATGGAACGAAAATATCCTCATAATTCTCTTTGCTTATAGGATTTCCGTTGTTTGATATGTTCACAATAACGGCTTCGTTAAGGTCTATTTCGGCAGTTATATCTATGGTTGTGGCTTTGGCTTGGATAGCATTCCTTATCAGGTTTACCAGTACTTGCGAAATCTGGTCTTCGTCTGCATAAAGAAGAATGTCTTCCGATTTCTCTACGTAACTTAGTGTTGCTCCTGATGCACTGATTTGTTCACGTGTCAGTTGGGTAACCCTGTCAATAAGCTCTTGCAGATAGAAAGCTTTTTTTACAGGTGCGGAAACACGTGTCAGCGAACGGTAAGTGTCAACAAATTTTATCAGTCCGCGGGCTGATTCAGATATTGTGTCAAGGCCCAATTTGAGTTCTTCTCTGTTTACAGGCTTGTTTTCGGATGAAGTTATATCCATCGACAGTGTATGGCTCAGCGAAGCTATTGGAGTTACGGTGTTCATTATTTCATGCGTAAGCACACGGATAAGTTTGTTCCACGACATCTCTTCGTTGCGCGACATTTCGTTGCTTATGTCATTTATAACGATAATCTTAACATTCTTTCCCTGCAAAGAAGTTTCGGATGACGAAACTGAAAGTGTGGTCTGTCCTTTTTCGTTGTAGAAGGAAACACGCATTTCGTTCTTAACTTCGGAAATATTTTCAAAGCATGATTCTATTTCCTGACTCACATTTGCCAATTGGCGTATATTGCTTAGCGTAGCTACTCCAAGTATATTAAGTGCCGCCGAATTGCAGTATGAAACTTTTCCACTGAATTTCTCGTTCAGTTCCACTACCACAATACCTGTCTTTACCCTGTCCAGCATCTGACCGTAGTAACGTTCCTGTTCGTTTATTTCCAGTTTCTCCTTTTCGAATATCAGACGTATTCTGTTCAGAGTCTTGTTGAATCTGCGATACAGCACTTTCTTCTCGTCAAAACGGAAGTTGGTCTCCTTGTCTTCCAGTGCGTCAAGAATGTACGAAACCTTTCGGTGTGTCTTTCGCGCATAATACATACCGGAAATTATTGCAGAGATTAATGCTGTAGCAATAATGATTAATATGACATTTTCATACGAAATCATATATTATATTTTTTCAGTTTCGTATATAGGGTAGGGCGACTGATGTTTAAAGATTTTGCCACGTGGGTAAGATTGCCGTTATATCTTTCCATAGCGGCGCGTATGGTTCTTTCTTCCACTTCCTCCAGTGTCTCTTCTCCTGAAGCTGATGCTTGCGGTTGTATCTCATAGCTGTGTTGTCTGTCAGGCAGACAGAAGTCCGAAAGCTGAAGCTCCGTACCGTCGGTCAGGATTACTGCCTTTTCTATCGTGTTCTGCAGTTCGCGGATGTTTCCGTTCCATCTGCATGAAACCAATGCTTTTTCCGCTTCACTTGAAATGCCCGATACCTCACGATGATATTTCTCGGCATATCTCTTTATGAATATTTCTGCCAGAGGGATAATCTCGTCAGTTCTTTCTCTAAGGGGAGGAAGTTGCAGATGCATGGTGTTGATACGGTAATAGAGGTCCTCGCGGAACTCGCCGTTACGTATCATTTCCTCAAGGTTGCGGTTGGTGGCACAGATGAGGCGGATATCTACAGGTGTCGATTGCGAACTTCCCACCTTGCTTACTGTTCTGTTCTGAAGAACTCTGAGCAACTTGGCCTGTAGATTAAGAGGGATATTTCCTATTTCGTCAAGAAACAGGGTGCTGCCGTTTGCCTGTTCTATTTTTCCCACACGGTCTGTATGAGCATCCGTAAAGGCTCCTTTTACATGTCCGAACAGTTCGCTTTCGAACAGTGTTTCCGTTATCGCTCCAGCATCCACACAAACCATCGGCTTCATTCCTCTGTCCGACAGACGATGGATTTCTGCCGCAAGCACATCTTTTCCCGTACCGTTTTCTCCCGTAATAAGAATGCTTGCATCTGTTGAGGCTATTTTGTTTACGGTGCGGAATATATTTTTCATTTCCGGACTGCTACCCCAGTGCATTGTCGCAGCCTGGCTTATCGCAGGTTTTATGCTTTTCTTTTTTGTTCCTGCATCCCTGTGCTTGTAGGCGGCATCAAGCACAGAAATCAGTTTCTCGTTTTCCCACGGTTTTACAATGAAGTCGAACGCTCCGCGTTTCATTCCCTCTACCGCCAGTGATATGTCAGCATACGCGGTGAAGAGTACAACTTCAGTCGTAGGGCTTGTCTTTTTGATTTCCGAAAGCCAGTACAGTCCCTCATTTCCGGTATTGGCAGACGACTGGAAGTTCATATCCAGCAAAATCACGTCAGGCATAAATTCTCTTAACTGTGAATTTATGACGTTTGGTGATGCCACAGCCTTTACTTCCTTGAAGTATTTAGGCAGTAGCAGTTGGAGTGCTGCCCTTATTCCGCTATTATCATCTACTACTAATATTTTGGCTTTGTTCATGTTCGCTTTTATTGTTTGATGTGCAAAAATATAAGTTTTGGAGTTTCTTTTGTCCTGTTGACTGAAAAATTATCCGCAGACACATCCATTCATCACGAACAGTTGTAGCCTGCGGCTTAATTAGAGAGAGATTTTTTTATTTATTCTGTCTCCAATGATATGTTTGGAGATTCAAGTGCCAGTGAATTATATCTCATAACTACAAGTATTGCCGTAAGCACCTGTATGAACAGGAACACCAGCAGGAATATCCACCATGACACATTTACTTTCATTGCAAATCCCTGGAGATATTCGTTTATTGCTATCACCGCTACGGGTATCGAGATAATAAAACCTGCCAGGACAATAAAGAAGTACGGCTTGTTTCCCAGCCAGAGTACATCGGTGTAGTCTGCTCCGAACACTTTGCGGAGGGCAATTTCCTTTCTCTTATGCTGAATGTCGAATATTACCATAGAGAAGACGCCGACCAGTGACAATACTATTGCTATTATTGAAAAACACAGCATCGTGTTGGCGAAAGAATTCTCACGCTGATATTGTGCGGCAGCCACATTGTCGTAGAACAATACTTCGGTAGGATATTCGGGTTCCACTTTGCTGATTATCTCCTTTATGTGGGATACCGCCACAGTTCTGTCGTATCCGGAAGCAAGTCTCACAAACATATCCGACAGGTACCCGCTTTCAGCCGGTAGGGATATAAAACATACGGCGCTTTGGCTTTTGCGCATGGACGTGAAGTTTACATTGTCGCATATACCTATTGCCTCCGCTTCCATGGAAGGTATATTTCCAAGTTCCACACCGTAATTGTCCTTCATATACCGGTTTACTATAATGTCTCCTTTGCTCGTTTTAGGAAATGTTTTCCCTTCTGTCATATTTATTCCCATCACTTCAGGAAAATCAGGAGTAACATATATCAGGAAGCTCGG
The DNA here is from genome assembly GCF_024733815.1 of Bacteroides sp. ET336. Lineage (NCBI taxonomy): Bacteria > Pseudomonadati > Bacteroidota > Bacteroidia > Bacteroidales > Bacteroidaceae > Bacteroides > Bacteroides sp. ET336. The sequence continues at coordinate 69,620 of NZ_JANRHK010000007.1, read as the reverse complement.
AATGTCTGTTCCGTTATATTCTATTCCCTCAGTGCAATAAGTGTCCTGTGCTCCAAATCTTTCGGACGTGAATGCCACATTCTCTATTTCAGGATATTTCTGAAGTTCTTCCTTTATCCATGCGCCTTTGTTCTTTACTATATCGCTTGTCAGTCCTACAATGGCTATGCGATCCTTGTCAAACTTAGGGTCGAACTGAAGCATCATCCTGTTCTGCAGATAGATTGCCGCTATGAACAGAATCAATGAGCACGAAATGGCATACTGCACGCACAGAAGGGTTTTCTTGATTTTCATTCCCGAAGAACTGAGGTTGAAGTTGCCTCTCATAGCAAGTTCTCCGGTATATGATGTGGCGAAGAATGCAGGATATATTCCCGAAAGTATTCCTCCGGACAGTGCCAGAAGCAGTGTTATGATTACAATGGAAGAATTCTTCTCAAAGCAGAACACTGTGTTTACGATTCCCATTTCCGTGACAGCAGGAGAGAGGAAAACTACTGCAATCACTGCTCCGACAAATGCTATGAGCGACAGCAGGACAGTTTCCTGAATTATCTCCATACGTATCGTACGGGTGTCCTCGCCAAGTATTATCCTGGTGTTGATGGTTTTCAGTCTTGACGGAATGAGCGAGGTATAGAAATTTGTAAAATTCAGTAGGCCTACAATGATTATGAGGAATGAGATAATGGTCAGTACATTGTATTGTGTGAGACTTCCGCTCCGGAACACACGTCCGTCCGACTTCTCTTCCTGAAAATATACGTCAACCAGCGGTGTGAGATAAATAGGGGTGAGACCACGGTATTTATCAAACTCGAACTTGCTGTTGAATTCATCTTCCACCAGAGAAACATTCTCGCTGTCGTCAAGACGGAGATAGCATACAAAGTTGCTTGCTCCGAAGTTCTGAAGGAAGAAATCCGGAATCTTCATGTATATCTCGTTCCGTATCTGTGAGTTTGCAGGCAAGTCCTCGTAAACGGCACCTACAGTCCATTTGTCGGAACGCAGAAATCCGCTACCGGACTTAATCTTCACCTGTTTACCTATGGGGGATTCGTTGCCGAAAATTTTGCGTGCCGTACTTTGCGGAATGGCAAGCTGCTCGTTCTTCGACAGTGTTGCGGGATCACCTTCTACAATCTTTATTCCGAATACCTTGAAAAAGTCTTCACTCACCACATTGGCGGTTTCTATGAATCCGCTGGAAACTCCGTCTTTCATAGTAGTGATATATACCTCGCCAAGGAAAGGACATACCACAGTTCCCGCTACGATATGGCTTGAAGAGCGTATCACCTCGTCCGAAAACCCCGGAGGAAGTATCGAGCGGAAAATGGTATTGTTGTCCGAAAGATCCACCCTGTAGATGTTCCCGGCGTCAGGATGGAATCTGTCGAATCCCTTTTCGAAGTCCAGCTGCACGGATATGAGCATAAAGGCGCTGAATGCCAGAATCAGACCGACAAGGCTCATAAGCATTGGAACGAAGTATTTCCTCAACGTATATTTTATGTTTCTCAGTGCTTGCATATTAAATTTGAGTTCTTGAGTTTTTAAGTTTTTAAGTTACGAGTTGACAAGTTGACGAGTTGACAAGGTTGCCGTCCGGATGGAGAACCTTGTTCACTTGTAACTGGAGCCTTGTCAACTTTAAAAAGAGGCTCGTCTCTTTTATTCATTTTTAAGTGACAATACCGGATTGGCATTCGATATTTTCAGGCTGCAGATTACCACAGTAGCTACTACTATTATAGCCACTATCAGGTCTGCTGCAATGAAATATAGCAATGATAGACTGACTTTCTCGGCAAACTGTTCCAGCCAGAGTCCTGCCACATAATATGCCAGTGCATCGCCTATGATAAAGGCAACAACGAGCCATTTCATTATGCCGGCCACGAAAAGCGAAAGGATTTCTGCCGTGGTGGCTCCGTTTATCTTGCGTATGGCAATCTCCTTGCTTCTTCGTTGTGCTTCATCGCGGACGTATCCCACGAGTCCTAGGAAGGCTATCGCTATGGAGAATATACTTCCGGCAAGGATGGTATTCTTCATCTTCTTGTTGTCGTCATACATACTGTTCATTACCTGTTCGTATGAGAAAACTTCCATATCCTTTTCGGTAATCACTTCACTCAGTTTGTTCTGAATTCTGTTTATTGTCTCAGGATTGATGTCCTTTACCTTTATAAGTATGTACGGCATATATTCATTATCAGCCTTGCCAGTAAAGCGTACGCTCGGACGTTTGTCCATTCTGTTCAACAGTCCGATACGGTAGTCCTCGTAAACTCCCGAAATTGTCAGAGTTCCAAGGTTCATTGCCGAAGAGTCTGAATGCTCGGTCAGATAAATACCTTTTCCTATAGGGCCGTCGTTCCAGTCTGTAAACTCTTTCATCTTTTCCACGAAGCTGCGGCTGACGGCAATCTCGTTTTCTGCGGCAGGCACACGTCCTTCAATTATTGGAATGTCAAAGAACTCGAAGAACCCTTCTGTACCGGCATATTGGTCGGCTATGTTGAAAAGTTCGCTGTCACTCCCGGGGAGATAGACATTGTTTCCCGAGCAATAGTCGAATGGAAGAGTGTATGCCCTCTCCACGTCAACCACATCTGGAATGGATGATATTACTTCAACGCTTCTCGATGCCTGTACTTTATCTACTCCTCTGACATTATAGTATAACACGTTGTCGTAATTATATCCCGGATCATCATTCAGAGCCTTGTCGTACTGAGCGGCAATGATGAAAACAAAACTCAGAAGGAACACGTTTATTATAAATTGGATGAACAGCAGACATAGTTTCCATTTCCTTTTGTTCTCCTTGTAGTTCATGAACGCCACGCTTACCGGAATCTTGTTGTAAAGATATCCCGGAAGCAAAGCCGAAACCAGAAACAACACCAGTATCACTCCGCATAGTACAATCATCGTCTCTTTTATGAAAAGAGTCTCCAGACTGACTCCAAGCAGATATTCTATTGTCTGTCTGAATCCCAATATCATCAAGAATGCCAGAAGCAGTGAGAAGAACAGATATACTGATGTCTCTTTAATCAGCATACCGTATATGTTTGTTCCTTCTGCGCCATAGCATTTGTGGATACCTATCTCCTTCGAGCGTTTCACCATTTCCGATATGGATATAAGCATATAGTTCATTAGTGATATCAGAACCAGTACAAACGAAACTACTGAAAGGATGATTATAAGATTCCTTACGTACGGTTCGGATGTATGAAGCTTATGGAACGGACTGAGTACGCACCATATCTTGTATCCGCTGTTTTTCAGTTCCTCCATAGGCAGGTTCTTGTCCATCATTTTGCGTATGGCTGGATCGATGGATTCGGGTGTAACACCTTCTTCAAGTTTTACGTATCCTTTGTACCGGTCATTTCCAAGCCAATTGTCAGTACTTTCCTTAGGATAAGTTTCCATTGAAAGCAGAATGTCGTAATACAGACTTCCGTTTTCCGGGAAATCTTCATATACTCCTCCTATAGTGAATTTTAGTTTGGGCGCCTCTTCGTTGTAAATAATTCTTCCTACTGCCTTGTCAATGCCTCCCATCTTTTCGGCAAACGAACGGCTTACCATAATGTTGAATCTCTGAGCCAGTACTTCCTTCGGGTTTCCTGCCAGTATCTTGCGGTCAAAGACATCGAAGAATGCGGTATCCGCCAGAACCAGCGTACCGGTTACAAGAGCCTTGTCTTCCGTATAGAATTTGTTGCTTTCGAAAAGGAAGGTGGTGCGTGTGGCGCTTTCCACTCCCGGTACATATTTCTTGAATCCGGGAGCTACTCCACCACTTACCTGACTGTTTTCGTCAGTTTCGCCCCTCAGTGAATACATTGCCTTGATGAGATATATTCGGTCAAGGCCTTTGTAGAAATTGTCGTATGACGACTCAAAGCATACCTTGGCTATGAGAATACATCCTATGGCAAGGCCTATTCCTAGAGACAATATTTTCAATATGTTGTTGAACTTGAGCATATTTTTTAGTTTTTAAGTTACGAGTTGACAAGTTGACGAGTTGACAAGGTCTTATCCGGATGGAGAACCTTGTTTCCTTGTAACTGGAGCCTTGTCACCTGAAAAGAAGCCTCGTCATCTCTTTTATTCATTTTTCAGTGTTTCAGCCGGATTTTCCGAAGCTGCCTTGTAACTGCACAGTGTGACAACTCCAACGGTAATTATTGCTACCATGACGAATGCCAGCAGGAATACCCACCAGTGCAACGGAGAGCGGTAGGCAAATGTGCTATAGTAATAATCCATTACAATATATCCCACAGGTGCAGCTATCAGGAAGCTTATAAGCAGTATGTAGAAGAACTTGCGGTTGAACATCTCCAGTATCTCGCGTATGCTTGCACCGTGAACTCTTCTTAGGCCGATTTCCTTTCTGCGGAACTTGGTTTCGAACATAAGCAGACCGATTATTCCCATCAGTGATATGATTACTGCAAGTATGGTGAACAGCGTTATAAGGCTGATTAGTTTCTGTTCCTTACGGTATTGTGTTCCAAGTTCCTCGTCGAAGAACTTCAGGTTTATTTCTTCGGTGTTGAAATCCGGAACTATTTTTGCAGTTACTTTTCTTACAGCTTCCTGTACTTCACTGTATGTAGCTCCCTTATTACTTCTTATATAAAGATGGGCTGGTACTCTCCATGGATTCTTTCCAAACACGTAAAAAGCAAAAGGTTCTACCTTATAATGTAAAGGCATGAACTTGAAGTCATCGCAAAAACCTGCTATGTCTGTTTCTCCTTTATGTCCATGAATTTTACTTTCGAGAGTCAGTCCAAAATCTTCTTTCGCTTTTTTGTTGAATATGAAGATACCTTTATCGCTTTTTTCGTCAGACTCCGTGAAATCGCGTCCTTCAGAAATGTTTATACCCATAAACTTCAGAAAGTTATAAGATACAGGATAACATGTGAAGTAAACTTCCTTACCGTTAAAGTCGCGTCCCCATCCCATTCTGAAAGCACTGACTAAAGGAGAATCTCCCCATGCCACTTCTTTTATGGATATGTTATTCTGAAGTTCAGACGTGAATAAATCATGGTTGTTCCAGTTTGCCGGGACCTTTACGGTATAAAGAAATTCCTTATCGAATCCCATGTCATAATTCATCATATAGTCGTACTGTATCTTTATGAAAGCGGCACACATTATGAAGATAATGGATATAGTAAACTGGAAACTTACAAGAATGTATCTGAAAGATTTTCCCTTACGTGCAGTTCCCATTGTACTTTTTATAGCCATTGCCGGAGAAAACGAGGTTATATACATTGCAGGATACATACTTGCCGAAATTGTCATTATCAAGGCCACGAATAATGTTAAAACAGCAATGTTCGCATTCTCCTCTATATTCAACGGGCAACTTATCAATTCTGCATATGTAGAATTTCCTATAACTTTTATAATAATATATGCCAATAGCAAGGATACTATTACAAGTATTGCCGATTCGACTATAAATCCGGTAACTAAAGACAATCTGGAACTTCCTAAGATTTTCTTGGTATTTACAGACCTCAACTTTACCGGTATTTGTGCCATGAAAAAGTTAAGATAGTTGATTAGGGTTATAACCAGAATAAGGATTGAAACGACGAATAGAGTTACAGTTGTTGTTTTGTTGCATTGATATGATGTAGGATTATTTGATACTATATCGTTGAACTGAAGGCCATGAAGAGGGAATAGCTTTATTGCATATTTGTCTGTATATTCTTCAGTTGATTGTTCTGAGGTATTTTCGTCTATTAATTTTTGAAATACGCTTTTAGCTATTTTGTTTATGCTGTTATTATAGTCTTCTATGCTTTCGGAACTATTGAGTTTTACATAATACTTGTATGACCATTCACTGTAGTTTTCAATGTTTTCAGTTTCAAGCATGTCACAATAAATCAAATCTATATTGCCGAACAATGAATTGATTGGCATCCCTTTATATATGGCAGTAACTGTTCTTTGCTCATTCAGCTTAGTAAAAGTATCAATCCAGATAATATCACCAGGTTTTAAATTGAATTTTTTAGCGGTCTTCTCGCTTATGGCTACAGTTTTTTCTTTGTTCATTCCATCGAATGTACCGGCTATAGCTTCAAATCCAAAAAGACTGAAAACTTTACTTGTAGCTTCTGTGATATTCATTTCTACTTTTCTCGTTTCATCGCCTTTCTTTATTTGCACAGAAGAATTCCCGTGTGGTTGGATTACCGTATAAGACTCTACTATCGATGACTGCTTTAATATGGATTCTGCAATCGGACGACTGAGATTTACGCTATATTTGCCTTCTTCGTACCAGTCCTTATGTGTCATAACGAATATACGGTCCAAGTCCTTGATTTTGCTGTTGTAGTTCCAGTCGTAATTCACCTGGACCATTATAATGTATATTGCCGCAAAGGCAACTGTCATACCTAACAGGTTAAGTATTCCTGCACCTTTGAATAGTCTGATAATGTTTCTCATTGCTTTTAAAAGTTATATAGATACTACAATCAAGTTCTTTATTATTCGCTTTTAAGATTATTCACCGGATTGTCCGATGTGGTTTTCAGGCTGATAAGCCAGACGGAACCTAACGAAATGACAACCACCAAGACAAAAGCAGTTACCGGTATCCACCACTGGAAGTGAGGATCGTATTCCACAAACTTATCTATCTGACGTATTCCAAAATAGATGAGCGGAACAGCTATAACCAGACTTATGAGCAGTGATTTCATTGAGAACTTCATCAGGTTGCATTGTTCCATCCATGAATTTGAACCGAAAACCTTACGTATGGAGATGTCGCGCTTGCGTTGTGATACGAAGTAGAGGCTCATGGCTGTAAGTCCCAGTAATGATATGATGAGTGCCGCAAATGTGAAAATGACGATAGTCTTGTTCAGACGTGTTATATTGTCGTATGTATTGAGCACTTCGTCATGATACCATTTTGAGTCGAAAGGTATTCCGCCTATTATTTCGTAAAACAGGTCATCGAGCTGTCGTTTGTACTCCTCATTCGCCGATGTGGTTTCTACCAGAACATTCCACGGTGAAACCTTTTCTACCGGAAGAATTCTCATCTGAAGAGGATGAACTTCACCCATCAATGAGCGTATCTTGAAGTCCTTGAATTGGCCGAGAATATTGCATTTATATCCATATCTGTTGATGTAATAATCAGGACCCTGACCGATTGAAAGCAAATCTTTCATGGCATTTTCGCTGACAAAATAACTTTCGTCGGTGTTCCCAAGGCCGCGGTCTTCAGTAATCTTTATGTTAAACATCTGCAAGAATGATGAATCAGCAATGAATGTCTGAAAACTCATACATTTCAGTGTGTCGGCACTGTTGAAATAGTTCATATTGTTGTTTCCTCCATCGTTTGGTGTTCCGCAAGCGAAAGAAACTCTTTTTACGAAAGGCAGTTTCAGTGCCTCGCTGCGGAACTGTCTCATCTGCTCATTGCCCGCCATGACCGGATAGTCTATTATACTGCCATATTCATAACCAAGCGGAGCATTGAGTATTCTGTATATCTGCATGCTGAAATAGAAAGAACAAGTCAGCAATGCTATAGTAAGACAGCTTTGGAATATATTCAGTCCGCGGAAATACACCAGTTTGGTCTTGCGTCGGAACGTTCCCTTTACCACATCCATAGGATTATATCCTGACAATATTGATGCCGGCACGATGCCCGAAGCGAATGCCAGAACCGCAACCAACAGTATGTATGATATTACTGTAATATATGATACGTCGCCCAGTATATCAAGTTTAACTTTAAGCAAATCCATGGCGTATGGTTCCACTGCCAGTGCAAGTATGAAGGATATAATGAAAGATGCTGCTGTAAGTATAAACGACTCAAGTATCATTCGCCAGAAAATATCTTTCCGTGAAGAGCCTAAGATACGTCTTGTCGCCATTTCCTTTGCCCTGTAGCTGGTCTGTGCCACACTCATGCTCACGTAATTGAATATAGCCATAAGCAGGACGAGTACTCCTATTATTATAAAGGTCACAACAACCTTATAATTGTACTGTTTCAAGCCTATTGAAGACTGTATGTCTGAAAAATAAAACTCACGGACAGGAATGAATTTTACAGTTTTGTATGTTCCGCCTTCGTATATCCAGTAAAATGTTTTGAGGTATGAAACTATATCGTTAGCCTTGGTGTTAAGATCTGTGTTCGGTAATAGACGGAAGAATAGATTTGCCCCACCTGAATTACTCATGTGTGTATTTTCTATTGCAGAACCATAATTATAGTATTTTATATTTTCGAATGGTAAAATTATTTCCCATTCATGAGGAATAACAGAGTTGTCCATATCCTTCATGATACCTGCAACTTTGTATTCGTTTGTTGCCATTGGCTGTATAGTCTTGAAAGTTTTGCCTATACAATCAGTGGTTCCGAACATCTTTATAGCTGCCGACTGGCTTATGACAGCATTGTCATTCGAAATCAATACATCATCAGGATTTCCATACAGAAGAGGAAAACCGAAGAAGCTGAAGAAGTTTTTCTTTGCCATACCTACATACAAAGTCATCTGTTTATCTTCAGACATTACCGGATATTCAACACATCCGGAAATGGCACACCATTCCTCAATTTCGGGATAGCGGCTTTTCAGTTTGTCTCCTAAATTGTAATGTCCAGATGCATCTTCTTCGCTTGCCATTATATACGTCCTGTCGGCATCCTTCATATCTTTATCTACAGTAAGTTGCCTGAATACCATGTTCGATATCAGCAGTATGAACATGAGCGAGATGCTCAGTCCTGCAAGATTTACCAACGTGAAAACCTTGTTTCGGCTCAGGAACTTAAAGTATGTCTTATATTCATTCATATCATCTTGAGTTTTTGAGTTTTCAAGTTTTAGAGTTTGTTCTCAACAAACTCTAAAACTTGAAACTATCAGACTTGCATTTACAATTCATTTCTTACATCACCCACAATACGTCCGTCGAAGAGGTTGATGATTCTTTGTGCTACTGAAGCGTCTTTCTGTGAGTGTGTCACCATTACTATAGTTGTGCCTTCAGAGTTCAGTTCTGTAAGCAGATCCATTACCTCCTTACCGTTCTTTGAGTCGAGGTTACCGGTAGGTTCGTCGGCAAGTACCAGCTTAGGGTTTGATACTACGGCACGGGCTATTGCCACACGCTGCTGCTGACCACCGGACAACTGCTGTGGGAAGTGGTGTGAACGGTGGCTGATGTTCATTCTTTTCAGAATCTCCGTAACACGCTGTTTGCGTTCTGCCGCACCGATGTTGAGGTATTTCAGAGGCAGTTCCACATTTTCAAACACATTCAGTTCGTCTATCAGGTTGAAGCTCTGGAACACAAAACCAAGGTTACCTTTGCGGAATTTTGTACGTTCGCGTTCTTTCAGGTTTGCCACTTCCTGTCCCAACAGTTCATAGCTGCCTCCTGTAGGATTGTCCAGCAGACCGAGGATGTTCAACAATGTTGACTTGCCGCATCCTGACGGCCCCATGATAGCTACAAATTCACCTTCGTTTATTTCGAAAGACACTTCGTTCAATGCTGTAGTTTCAATTTCTTCTGTACGGAAAACTTTGCTGAGGTTAGTTACTTTAATCATATTGTTTGAGTTTTTAAGTTTGTTAATTCAACACCAGACAGTCATTGTCACCGAAATTGTCATATCCAGATGTGATGACCTTTTCTCCCGGTTGCAGACCTTCAAGCACTTCGTAATACTGCGGGTTCTGACGACCTATACGTATTTCTCTTTTATAAGCTTTCGAACCGTCCTCGGTAATCACGTAAATCCATCGTCCGCCTGTCTTCTGGTAGAATGTGCCGCGAGGAATCATAATGGCTTCTTCCGGTTGTCCCAACTGAAGGTTCAGATAGTATGTCTGACCTGTACGGATATTCTCAGGCTGTGCTCCGCTGAATTTGAAGTCGGCTTTGAACTTTCCGTCGCGTACTTCAGGATAGACCTTGCGTATGACGGCATGGAACGATTCGTCCTGTCTTTCGAAATCGGCTTCCAGACCGGAAGTAACACGGTCGATGTAGTGTTCGTCTATCTGTGCTTCAATCTTGTAGCTGTCAAGGGTATTTATCTGTCCAACTTTGCTGCCCGACGGTACAGACTGACCGAGAACAACATCAAGCAACCCCAGTTCGCCATCTATAGGGGCAGTAATCACAAGGTTGTCTTTTCTCTTGCGTATCATCTGCATATTGATTCGCATATTGCTCAGACTTTCCTGCATCTGTTCCACCTGTACGCTGCGGTAAAGGCTGTCCTGTATGGAACGTTCCTTTACGAGTTCCAGTTTGTCCTTTGCCAACTGATAGTCTTCTTCGGCTTTCAGATAGTCCTCTTTGGCTATCAGGTCTTCGGCGTAAAGAGATTTTTGCGATTCGTATGTTCTGCGATAGCGTCTTACTTCCATTTCCAGTTGCAGCATTTCCTGATTTACGCTCAGACGTTGCTGTTCCATCGAAATCATTGTATTGCGGAGGATATTTTCCTTTTCTGCAAGGTCGGCTTCCGAGTTCAATATCTGCATATCAAGGTTTTCGTTTGTAAGACGCAGGATTTTGTCGCCGGCTTTCACGTGCGAACCTTCTTCCATGAATATCTCTTTCACTACTCCTGTTTCAAGGGGACTAAGCTGGATGGTTGTCATCGGCTGTACCTGACCTGAGATACGGATGTAGTCGTTGAATTCGCCTTTCATAACCTTGTTTATTGATAAGGTTTCCGCATTCACTCTCAGTGTGCTTACATTGTCTCTTATCAGGATGTATCCTATAAGGCACAACAGCAGTCCGCCACCCCAGTAAGGCAAGGCTTTTTTGCTGAACACCAGTGCCATTCCTTTTTTCTTTTCTATTGCTCTGTCCATGATATGTTATACTTTTTTTATTGTTCTATGTAACTTATTCCTTTATAATATTTCACTACGCTGCGTTTCAGATAATATTGCAGCAGTGCGTTCAGCTCTTCCGCCTGCGAGTTCAGGAAGGAATTTGTGATGGTCTGATAGTCGATAGGGGATACCATGCCCTGACGCATTTTCTTTTCGTGCAGCAGATAGGTAGCTTCCTGTGCCTTTGAACGTTTCATGGCAAGTACAAGCGACTTGCGGGCACCAGTCTTGTCCTGTATTGCACGCTGTACTTCGGATTTTATGTCGTGTACTGTCTGTCGGTATTGTGCTTCGGCGCGTCGGTACTCGTTTTTCTTTTTCGAAAGGTTTGAAAATTTTGAAAGTCTGTCATAGATAGGAAAGGACAGGCTCAACTGAATGTATTCGCCGGAGTTGTTTTTCCACTGCGAATTGAATGACGGTACATTGTAAGAGTCGTTTCCCGGATAGCTGTAGTAACTGGTTGACCATCCACCACTAAGCGACAGACTTGGAAGAAACTGCCATTTTGCCGTGTTCAGTGCGAATTTGGCTTTGTCCATCGTGCCTTTGGCTATGAGTGCTGATGGCTGTGAGCTGACCGCGTAATCCATTATTTCGTCCGCCCGGTCTTCTTCTTCCACCAGTGCCGAATATTTTTCGTCTATCATCGTGCGGTCTATCCTGAGTTCTTCCTCCACAGGCCACATCATTACGGATTTCAGTGTGAGCAGTGCATCCTGGCTGTTGTTGAATGATGTCTCCAGCTGATATTCCCTGTCGGCAAGGTCGGCCTCCATCTGTGCCACGTCAGGTCGGCTTTTCTGTCCCGTTTCATATTGTTTCTGCATCAGTAGCAAGCTGGCTTTCGAGTTTTCCACTTGTTTGCGGAGAACTTCAGTCATTTCGGTATGGAACAGTACATTGAAGTAGGCTTCCATAACTGCCAGACACAGTTCGTCGCGCAGCTTGTCTTCCTGTGAGATTCCCATCTTTACGGCTGTCTGCGAAATTCTGATATTGTTGATGGCGGAAAATCCGTTGAACAGTGTGATGCTTGCGCTCAGTGAGTAACCGTTATTGAAAGATGTGGTATTGGTATAGGTGTTTGTCTCAGGGTCCACGGCACGTCCGAAATTACTGTAGGCGTATGTTCCTGCCGAAACGGACGGGGTGAATGTTTTTAGAATTGCGTCACGTCTCTCAGTACGCGCATCGGCATTGTCAAGTTTTTGTATTTCATTTTTGGTGGAATATTCTATTGCATATTCCATACAGTCGCGCAGTGTCATTGTACGTAAGGAATCGGCAGCGGATGTTGTGTCGCTTCCGTAAGCCATGCATTGCGTTCCTGCCAAAATTAGAATTATGGGTATAAATATTTTTTTCATTTTACGGTTGTTTTTACACTAACTATAATGCCATAACCGTGCCAAAAATGTAATTCGTTGATATTGTGATAGTTGATAAAAATGTCTGTTGTGGCAACTGTAAGGTTTCTTTACAGTAGTGTAAAGATGGATTACACTGAGGTGTAAAATATAATGTATGAATGACAATATTTGGATTTTATTTTGATTAAATATGTAAAATGTATTTCAAAGTTGTGAATGTTGATAATTTTAAAGTTTTTTGTATCAATGCAATATATTTAATTGGTATATTGGGGCGCCTTTTAAGCGGCATGGCTTTAAATGGTGTCGGTAATACATTAAAATTAGATATATATGGAAAATATTGGAACAGGTCTGATGCTGATGCTCGTAGGTATGTGCACGGTATTCGTAATCCTTCTCATTATTATCTGGCTTAGTACTCTTCTGATTAAGGCGGTTAACAAATTTGCTCCACCTGAAGAGGAAGTCAAACGTAAGCCTGCAGTAGCAACCGTTTCATTGGAAGAGGATTCCGTGAAGGCTATTAACATTGCGGTGGAAAAACTTACAGGTGGTAAGGGCAAGGTAATGAAAATTGAGAAGTTGAATTGATTAAAGAAATGAAAACACATTAAGAAAATGGAAAAAGAAGTAAAATTCAGTCTGGTCTTCCGCGATATGTGGCAGAGCGCCGGAAAATATGTACCACGTGTTGACCAATTGGTAAAGATAGCTCCTGTGATAGTGGAAATGGGATGCTTTGACAGAGTTGAGACTAACGGAGGCGGTTTTGAACAGGTAAATCTGCTGTTTGGCGAAAATCCTAATAAGGCTGTGAGAGAATGGACAAAGCCTTTTCACGAAGCAGGCATCCAGACACATATGTTGGATCGTGCATTGAACGGACTGAGAATGAGTCCTGTTCCGGCAGATGTAAGAAAACTGTTCTACAAGGTAAAGAAGGCTCAGGGAACTGACATTACACGTACTTTCTGCGGACTGAATGATGTTCGTAATATAATCCCGTCAATAGGATATGCACACGATGCAGGAATGATTTCACAGTGCTGCTTGTGTATCACTTATTCTCCTATACATACTGTTGAGTATTATCTTGATATGGCGAAGAAACTTATCGACGCAGGATGCGATGAAATATGCATCAAGGATATGGCAGGTATCGGACGTCCTGTGTTCCTCGGAAAACTTGTTGCCGGAATAAAGAAGATAAAGGATATAACCATACAGTATCACTCTCATGCAGGTCCGGGTTTCAATATGGCTTCTATTCTTGAGGTTTGCAAGGCTGGATGCGACTATGTGGATTGCGGTATGGATCCTTTGTCATGGGGAACAGGTCATGCCGACATTATCAGTATGCAGGCAATGTTGAAGGATGCAGGTTTCAAGGTTAAGGAAATCAATATGAATGCCTATATGAAGGCAAGAACCATGATTCAGGAATTCATGGACGACTTCCTTGGATTGTATATCAGCCCTAAGAACCGTATGATGAACTCATTGCTTGTAGGTCCGGGACTTCCGGGAGGTATGATGGGCAGCTTGATGGCTGACCTTGAAACTAATCTTGAATCTATAAATAAGTATAAGGCAAAGAATAATCTGCCACTTATGACTCAGGATGAATTGCTTATCAAGTTGTTCGATGAGGTGTCATACGTATGGCCGCGTGTAGGTTATCCTTGTCTGGTAACTCCTTTCAGCCAGTATGTCAAGAATCTGGCAATGATGAATGTCATTCAGATGGAAAAAGGCAAGGAACGCTGGGCTATGATAGCAGACGATGTATGGGATATGATACTCGGCAAGGCTGGAGCATTGGCTGGTCCGTTGGCAGATGAGATAGTTGAAAAGGCAAAGAGCGAAGGCAGAACATTCTTTACAGGCAATCCTCAGGACAATTATCCGGATCAGCTTGACAAATACCGTCAGATGATGGCTGAAAAAGGATGGGAGACAGGTCAGGATGATGAAGAACTGTTCGAATATGCTATGCATCCTGCTCAGTATGAGGCATACAAGAGCGGAAAGGCTAAGGCAGACTTCCTGGCAGACGTGGAGAAACGCCGTGCTGAGGCTGAAGGCGGTTCAATGCCTAAGGAAGGTACTCAGGTGCTCACTGTAGATGTGAACGGAAAGCCTTATCGTGTGACTGTAGCTTTCGGTGACACTGCATTGCCAGCACAGTCTGCATCTGCTGATGGCGCTCAGCAGGCTGCTGCATCTGGCGAGGGCAAGGATGTGCTTTCTCCGCTTGAAGGAAAATTCTATCTCACTAAATCGGCTCAGGAAACACCTTTGAAGGTTGGCGATAAGGTTAATCCGGGCGACACTCTCTGCTATATTGAAGCAATGAAGACTTATATAGCAGTCAATGCCGAGTTTGGCGGTACTGTAACTGCCATCTGCATGAACTCAGGCGACTCTGTTTCTGAAGATGATGTATTAATGAAGATAAAGTGATAGATGTATGGAAGAGATTTTTGAACGATTATACGATATGACTGCGTTCAGCAATATCATTGCCGATCCGCGGTTCTTGATAATGTATGCCATAGCTTTCGTACTGCTTTATCTGGGTATAAAGAAACAGTACGAACCGCTGTTGCTTGTGCCGATAGCTTTCGGTGTGTTGCTTGCCAATTTCCCTGGAGGGGAGATGGGAGTGATACAGGCCGATGAGAACGGTATGGTGATGGTGAATGGCGTGATGAAGAATATATGGGAAATGCCTCTGCATGAGATAGCACACGAACTGGGACTGATGAACTTCATTTATTATATGCTCATCAAGACAGGTTTCCTTCCTCCGGTAATATTTATGGGTGTGGGTGCGCTGACCGACTTCGGCCCTATGCTGCGTAATCTCCGTCTTTCAATTTTCGGGGCTGCTGCTCAGTTGGGTATTTTTGCAGTATTGCTTGTTGCCATTATGGTTGGCTTCACTCCTCAGGAAGCTGCTTCATTGGGTATAATAGGTGGAGCTGACGGTCCTACAGCGATATTTACTACTATCAAGCTGGCTCCTCATCTGCTTGGTCCTATAGCTATTGCGGCTTATTCGTATATGGCACTTGTTCCTGTAATCATACCATTGGTGGTAAGACTATGGTGTACCAAAAAGGAACTCAGTATAAATATGAAGGAACAGGAAAAGATGTATCCTCCTACTATAGAAATAAAGAATATGCGTGTGCTGAAAATAATATTCCCTATAGCGGTTACTACTATAGTGGCATTGTTCGTGCCAAGCGCTGTTCCATTGGTAGGTATGCTGATGTTCGGTAATCTTGTGAAGGAAATAGGTTCGAACACATCACGTCTGTTCGATGCCGCATCAAACAGCATAATGAATGCCGCAACCATTTTCCTCGGTATCTCGGTTGGTGCAACAATGACTACTGACGCTTTCCTGAACTGGACAACAATAGGTATCGTGATTGGAGGTTTTCTTGCTTTCGGCCTTTCAATATCAGGTGGTATTTTCTTTGTCAAGATCTATAATCTGTTTACAAAGAAGAAAATCAATCCGCTTATCGGTGCGACAGGATTGAGTGCCGTGCCTATGGCGAGTCGTGTGGCAAACGAGATAGCACTGAAATATGATCCTAAAAACCACGTGTTGCAGTATTGTATGGCAAGTAATATCTCCGGAGTGATAGGTTCTGCGGTGGCTGCCGGTGTACTTATTTCTTTCCTTGGCTAAAATTCTTTAAGTGCGTTTGTTAAAGTTTTTTATAGCAAAACTGCACAATATTAAAGAAAAGTGAGCAAAAGTGGCGTATATTGTAAATAAAGCAGTATATTTGCAGACGTAATAACAAATTTAAATATATGAGTTATAATTTGCTTAAAGGAAAAAGGGGTATTATTTTCGGTGCCCTTAACGAACAGTCTATAGCATGGAAAGTTGCAGAGAAAGCTGTAGAAGAAGGTGCAATAATCACATTGTCAAATACTCCTGTAGCAGTACGTATGGGTGAAGTTTCTGCTTTGGCAGAAAAATTGAACTGTGAGGTTATACCTGCCGACGCAACAAGCGTTGAAGATCTTGAAAATGTCTTCAAGCGTTCTATGGAAGTATTGGGAGGAAAGATAGACTTTGTATTGCACTCTATCGGTATGTCTCCAAATGTTCGTAAAAAACGTACATACGATGACTTGGATTACGATATGTTGAGCAAGACTCTTGATATCTCGGCTGTTTCATTCCACAAAATGATTCAGTGTGCAAAAAAACTTGATGCCATAAATGAATATGGTTCAATCCTTGCATTGAGTTATGTTGCTGCTCAGCGTACATTCTACGGATATAACGATATGGCTGATGCCAAAGCTCTGCTTGAATCAATAGCACGTAGCTTCGGATATATTTACGGTCGTGAACATCATGTTCGTATCAACACTATTTCACAGTCGCCTACTATGACTACTGCGGGATCGGGTGTTAAGGGAATGGACAAATTGTTCGACTTTGCTAACCGTATGTCTCCTCTTGGTAATGCTTCTGCAGATGAATGTGCAGACTACTGTATCGTGATGTTCTCTGACTTGACTAAGAAGGTTACTATGCAGAACCTTTACCACGATGGTGGTTTCTCAAGTGTAGGTATGAGTCTCCGTGCAATGGCTACATACGAAAAGGGACTTGACGAATATAAAGATGAAAATGGTAACATTATCTACGGATAATTGATTTTTAATGCGAAACATTTTAATCATAATATTAAGTTTATTAGTGCTTTCTGCCTGTCGCGATGACAGGCAGGAAGACTTTTTTTTATCTGAAGGAAAGATAAAAATCCACAGATACGACAGATTGCAGTTTGAAGCTTCTGCGCTGAACAGCTTCACTTCGCTGCAAAAAATGAATATGGATTTCCCTCATGCGACAAAAATTCTTATCGAGGATGTTCTGGCACTGGGATCGGTGAATGATGAGAAAATAAACGACCGGTTATGTGCATATTATTCCGATACTTCTCTTGTAAATCTGATGCTTGATGTGGAAGATAAGTATAAGGACCTCGGTAGTTTTGAAAAAGAACTGACAAAAGCTTTTGTTAATCTGAAGAAGGAACTTCCGTCTATGACAGTGCCGGCAGTATATTCACAAATATCGGCATTGAACCAGTCTATAGTAGTATCTGACAGTCTTATAGGAATAAGCCTTGACAAGTATATGGGTGAGGATTATCCTATGTATAAGAAGTATTATTATAATTATCAGCGTAAATCAATGTCTCCCGACAGAATAGTGCCTGACTGTATTTCATTTTATCTGTTGGGGCTATATCCTTTCCCATGGGAGAAAGACCACCGCTCGCTGTTCGATATTATGATGTACAGGGGGAAGATTGCGTGGATTACTGAGAAAGTGCTTGGTGAGAGCGATTACGGAGCCCGTATTTTGGGATATGATAAGGAACAATTGGCATGGTGTGAGAAAAATAAGAAATCGTTTATTGAGTGGGTGGAGAAATCAAGACACCTCGAAAGTACAGACCCGATGATTATCCGTGCCTATATACAGCCAACTCCAAATAAAATCCTTAAAGATGAAGTACCGCCGATGATAGGTGTCTGGATGGGAATGCAGTATATAAATGCATATATGAAGAAAAATCCGGATGTAACGATAGAGAAGCTTCTGGAAGATACTGATTATGAAGGAATGTTGATGGACATTGATATTTAGTATTCAAATAGAAAATATGGAGACAGCATTATATTTATTGCCGGTAACGTTGGGAGATACATCTGTAGAGAAGGTTCTGCCGGTATATAACAAGGAAATTATCAGTGAAATAAAATACTTTATAGTCGAAGATGTTCGTTCGGCACGACGATTTCTGAAGAAAGTGGATCATTCTATCGTTATTGATGATTTGACATTCTTTACACTGAACAAACATACTTCTCCCGAAGATATTTCAGGCTTTCTGAAACCTTTGGCTGAAGGGAATTCCATGGGAGTAATATCTGAGGCGGGTTGTCCTGCAGTTGCCGATCCGGGAGCTGATGTGGTGGCGATAGCACAGCGCAAGAACTATAAGGTGGTTCCGCTAGTCGGTCCTTCTTCCATAATACTTTCGGTTATGGCATCAGGATTTAACGGTCAGAGTTTTGCGTTTCATGGATATTTGCCTATTGATGCCAATGAGAGGATTAAAAGGCTTAAAGAACTTGAAAACAGAGTATATTCGGAAAATCAGACACAATTGTTTATAGAAACTCCATACAGGAACAATAAGATGATGGAGGATATAATGAAAGCTTGTCGTCCGCAGACAAAGTTGTGTATAGCAGCTAATATTACTTGCGAAGGTGAATATATCAAGACTCGTACTTTGAAGGAATGGCACGGGAAACTGCCTGACTTGTCAAAGATTCCGTGTATATTCCTTATTTACAAATAAAATTCTTTCCATAAGCTGGCAGCGTCTTTAAGATGTTCCAGCTCTTTTTTTATGGATTTGTTCAATTGGTGCTGGTCGTTTTCCATATCTTCAAACTTGAAGAACTTTCCTTCAAGTCTTATGTCGCTTTCAGCTTTTAAGGGCAGTATGAATAAAAGAATGTTATTGCATATTCCGCATGAGCATTCTTCGCTATACTGTAATATAAGTCGTGGCTGAATGTTTTTTCCAGTAAATCTCTTGGCTGTTTTGGTGGCATACTTTATGCAGTCTTCTACTGTACCTTCAAGGTTTCTTTCAATAGGAAGGTCCCACACTTGTGATGACATGTTTTTGTTAGAGAGCAGGAGCTTTCCGTTACATATTGGTGCTATGCGTATTATGTTTTGTTTTGACAGATCGATTTTTGCCACAAAATGTATTCCCAATGTATTTATAATAAGGCAAATAATGTATATCGACACAGGAACGACATTTATCATGAAAAAGCGTCCTTCCGGACTCCAGTCGTGATTCAGTGTCTTTATTATATACAGAATTATGAGGTGAACCGATGAAAGAACAATGATTATTTTTGTCTCGAACTTATATGAAAAGCATATCCTTATGCCTAGTTTGCTGACAATGTCCTTATATAATTCGGGGGCAGTGTGATAAATGAAAGCAAATGCCATCAGCGAGAACTCTACGGTAGGAGTGATGGTATTGAGAGGTACATATTTATATCCCCAAAACAATCTGAGAACAAAACATGTACCTATACCCAGTGTACCAAGCAGGAGAAAAAAATTCAGGTCTTTCATCTTGATAATGTTGTATGTAAGCATTATCAGACTCATGAATAATCCTACTCCCAGCATCTCCGTATTGGGGAAGAAATGCAGACCTATTAATGTGATTATGATTGGTAAAAGTCCTATTGATACGATTTTGTTTCTTAGATTCATGCCCATATTCTGTTTGTTCTCTTTCATTATATATCAAAGTTTCAACAAACAAAATACCGTGATTGTTCACTTGTGGATGATATGTTTTTCCGCATGATATGATGAACGTACCAGTGGACCGCTTTCTACAGTCTTGAATCCCTTGTTTTCTCCTGTTATTCTATACTCTTCGAACTGTTCCGGTGTGACATATTCCGCTACAGGATAGTGCTTATGCGAAGGCTGCAGGTATTGGCCTATTGTCAGTATCTTGCATCCTGCTTCAAGCAAGTCGTCCATAGTTTCCAGAACTTCTTCCTTAGTCTCGCCAAGTCCTACCATTATTCCTGATTTTGCTGTAATTCCGCTTTCCGAAATTTGTTTTATCACGTTGAGACTTGTGTCATATTTTGCTACGCTTCTTACCAGCGGACTGATTCTCCTTACGGTCTCCATGTTGTGTGACAGGATATCAGGTCTTGCCTCTATTACCTTACTGACCAGTTCCGGTTTACCCTGGAAGTCCGGTATCAGAGCTTCGATAGTAGTTTCTGGATTGACTTCTTTTATCTTCTGCAGAGTCTTTGCCCAGTGTGATGCTCCAAGGTCTTCAAGGTCGTCTCTGTCAACTGATGTGATAACTGCGTGGTTGAGTTTCATTAGTTTTATTGATTCTGCCACGTTTGCCGGTTCGTTTTCATCGAGTGGGAGAGGCTTTCCTGTGCATGTATTGCAGAATTTGCATGAACGCGTACATATAGCTCCGCAAATCATGAATGTAGCCGTACCTTTGCCCCAGCATTCGCCCATATTGGGACAGCGGCCGCTGCTGCATATAGTGTGAAGTTTATGTGTATCTACAATTTTTTTTGTTTCTGCATATCTGGCGTTGGCTCCGATACTTATCTTCAGCCATTCCGGTTTTCTGATGTGTGTCATAGTATGTTTGTTTATAGGTAGGCTATTATTTATAAGTTACAAGTTGACGAGTTAACGAGTTGACAAGGTTTCCATTAAGTTATAAACCTTGTCAACTTGTCAACCGGAGCCTTGTCAACTTTGGAGTTGAGCCTGCGAAACTACAGATTGTTGATAAAGAATTCACTAACTCTGGTCATAAGGTGGTGTCTGGTATTACCACCGAATATGCTGTGATTACGGTTTGTGTAAACCTGCATATCAAACTGTTTGCCGGCCTGTACAAGCGCTTCCGCATATTCTGCACAGTTCTGATAGTGGACATTGTCATCGGCTGTTCCATGGATAAGCAACAGGTTACCTTTTAGGTTTTTGGCTCTGCTGATAGCCGAACCTGCTTCGTATCCTTCACCGTTTTCTTTAGGAGTACGCATGAATCTTTCCGTATATACAGTGTCGTAGTATTTCCAGCATGAAGGTGCTGCTATAGCAACTCCGGCTTTGAAAGCTCCGCTTCCGTCACTCATTGACATAAGTGTGTTATAGCCGCCGAAGCTCCATCCCCAGATACCGATTCTCTTTCCGTCAACGTATGGCAGTGAACTAAGGTATTTGGCTGTTTCAACCTGGTCTTCCGACTCTTTCACACCGAGATACATGTATGTACATTTTTCGAATTCAGCTCCGCGTCCGCCTGTTCCGCGTCCGTCAACACATACCATGATGTAGCCTTTGTCGCACATATATGCTTCGAACATACCTCCGTCGCTGAAACTTCCGATGCCCCATTTGTCGAGTACCTGCTGTGATCCGGGACCGCTGTACTGGTGCATGATTACCGGATATTTCTTGCTTGGGTTGAAGTTTACAGGTTTCATTATCCAGCCGTTCAGTTCCGTTCCGTTGCTTGTCTTGAAAGTAAAGAATTCTTTCTGTGGCAAGTTCAGCGATTTGGTCTGTTCTTTAAGTTCTTTATTGTCGAGCAGAGTTACAATTTCTTTTCCCTTATTGTTGTTGATTGTGATAAGGGTAGGAGTAGTCATGTTTGAGAAAGTATTTATGAAATATTCCATATTGCTGCTGAAGATGGCATTGTTTGTACCTTCTCTCTTCGAAAGCTTTGTAACTTCTCCTTTTTTGTTGACCTTGAATATGGCAGTTCTAAGAGGGCTGTTGTCGTATCCTCTATAGTAGAATTCATTTGTATTCTGATTCCATCCTAAGAAGTCTGTCACTTCGTACTTTCCTTTTGTAATCTGTCTTACAAGGTTACCGCCTATGGTGTAAAGATACAGATGATTGAATCCGTCTCTTTCGCTCATCATCACTATATTGTCTGTAAAGAACTCCATATTTGCATATGCAGGCTCCTTGATGTATTGCTCTGCCTCGTCACGAATAGTCAGTTTGCAGATTCCGCTTCTAGGATTAGCCATATACATGTCGAATCTGTTCTGATGGCGGTTAAGAGTCATTATAGCCAGTTTTTCCGGATCGGATGTAAACTTGATGCGAGGAATATATCCGTCTTCATCAAGCGGCAAGTCCATTTTTCTTGTAACCTTGCTCTTGATGTCAAAAGTATGTACTGTGACTTTAGAGTTTACTTCTCCGGCTTTAGGGTATTTGTATTCGTAAGCTCCCGGATAGTATTCGTATTCGCTTTTTTCAGGTGCCATGCCTTTATACCAAGGGAAAGAGAACTGTTTTACCTGACTCTCATCAAATCTGATGTATGCAATCATTTTGCTGTCGGCGCTGAACTCGAATGCTCTGTTGAAGCCGAATTCTTCTTCATAAACCCAGTCTGGGATACCGTTAAGAACTTTGTTGTATTCTCCGTCCTTTGTCACCTGCGATTCACTCTTCCCGAAAAGAAGCTTCACAAGATATATGTTATTGTTTCTTACGAATGCTATCTGGAAACCGTCCGGTGAGAAAAGAGGAACCTGTTGCGGACCGTTCTTTGACAGAGGTTCCATCTTGTTGTTCTTTACGTTGTAGATATAATATTCGGCTGTAAACGAACGTCTGTATATAGGCTTCGTTTCTGTCTGTATCAGGATTAGCTTTTCGTCGGGCGACATGATATAGTCGTCGAATGATTTAAGACTGCAGTCGCGGGCTGTTGTTACGTCGAAAATTGTTCCGACTTCTTCTCCTGTCTTGAATGAGTACTTTACTATTCTTTTCTTGTCGGCACTGATCTGAGTGTAATGTTCGCCGTCAAGCATTGGTCTGAGACCGTAAATATTCTTTGCACGGTATGTTCCGTTAGCAACATCTTTTAGAGTTACCTTTTCTGCATGAATGCCGAATGTCAATCCGACAATCATTAGCAATAGTGCGAATAATCTTTTCATGCGTAAATAAATTTAATGTTATAGTTCTTCTTTTTGTTCTATTCCTATTTTGTCTTTATTCTCTATTTCCGTAGAGTTCTGTTGCGGTAATTTTTTTATTTCTTTGTTTTCCTTTATCTCTTCATCCTTTTTTTCTTCCTTATCCTTTATGCCGAACAGCCATCTGAAGAATCTGACGAAGGCATTCCTTTTCTTAACTTTTGTAGTATTTCCTATTGTAGTTTCCTCTTTATCCGGAAGTTTCGTAGAAATAATTGAATCACTGCCTATAGAATCGTTTGCAATGATAGTACTGTCGCTTAAAAGTTTGTTTTTTATGATACTGTCGTTTATAATACTGTCCTGAATCAAAGTGTCAGGTCTCAATATAGTACTGTCATTTAATGTGATGAGACTGTCACCGGCAATTTCCTTTATCGGATTATTCTCTATTACTACCGGTTTAGGTACAGGTATCTTGAATGCAATAGGTACTGAATATTTGCATCTTACCTTTACACCATGGTCAGAAGCAGGTGTCCATCTTGGCATGCCTTTAATCAGGTTCATGGCAACTGAGTCAAGCGATGCTTCCAGTCTTCTGACTACTTTGGGACTTGTAATATCACCGTTTTTCTCTACGACAAACTGCATTACTATCACACCTTCAATCTTGTTTCTTTTTGCTTCTTCAGGATATTTCAGGTTACGGTCTATGTATCTCTTGAAGTATTTCATCCCTCCGGGATATTCAGGCATTGTTTCTACACTGGAATAAATCTTTTCACCGCTTTTCTTTCGCATCACAATAGGATATGCATCTTTCTGATTCATGAGGAACGGACTTACGGTCATAGAAATGTTTTCCATTCCGTCGGCTCTGATTATTATGTAATGATTGAAGTCGGCATCAATGGAGAACAGACCTATCTCGTCGGTTGTGGCATATCTTCCTGTTCCCTGTATGCTTACAGTTGCTCCCGTAATAGGTTCGCCGTCCTCGGTTGTTACTATTCCTTCAATATTGAAGGTGCTGTTTTCCTGTTTGAATCTTAATATATCTTCCTTTGTGTCTATACAGAAATTCAGTACTGTATTTTCTTCATCCAGGGTAAATGTTTTCTCTGGGTTCTTGGTATCTTCGTTCAGATAGATGTTTGCTGTTCGTTTATAGTTCTTTGGAATTTCATATTCGAAATTGATAATTCCGCATGAATCAACTTTATAAACTTCGCTTCTTCCTGTTATTTTTAGAAAAATTTTTGTCTGAGGTTCACCTATGGAGTTCTTAACCTCCACCTTGAATTTAGTTTTTCCGTTATCATTGATACTACTTATAATAGGATTTGCATTTGTCCTGATAACTGTCAATAATATTATGCTTGTTATATAAAGGTTAATTCTTCTCATTGATTTCATTTAAATAAAAAAGCTTTGCAAACGTTTTTAAAACCATTTGCAAAGCTAATAGTATTCTCTCTTATAAGTATAAGATGAATTGTTAATAATGATGAACTTATTGTCTGTTATTGTGTAATAACAGTCTTTTTCTTCAGACGGAAATATTTTCTCACTTTTCTGAGTTTCTCTTCCACGTGCTTGTGGCTTATCTGTATTTGTCGGCGATAAACGATACAGGTTGTTATGAAATATATACCTGTTTGTAGCCACAATGCTCTGAATTCAGTAAGTACGTCAGGCAGTGTAGCTCCCATGCTGTTGATTCTTACGAATCCGTTTATACCGAATGTAGAAGGGAATATCCAGGATACTACTTTCCAAAAATCAGGTATTGCAGCTCCCGGCCATGAAATACCGGAGATGAACAACAGTGGTACTGACGTAAATACATATATCATCATACACGATTCTCTGTGATGGATGAATATGGAGCATGTCATTGCAAAGAAAATACATGCCGACAGATACGGGAGGATGAACAGAAGCAATGTCGTCGGATTCGGAATCTGTACAAGGCTGAACATCCTGGGGACTACACACAGCACGTATGCCGATACTATTGCATAAATAAGGAAGTAAGCCAAAGATTTACCAAGCACAATTCGCAATGTACCGTTGTACTTTCTGCTTAAAGGTACAAGATCCTGAAATTTGTTCGTTTCTCTTGCCGTTCCTGCAGACAGGCCTATACCAAGCAATAAAGTTTGCTGTATAACCAGTATAAGTACGGCAGGAATAAGGAAACTGGCAAAGCCGTCCTGTGGATTGAACAGTGATATATCTTCGTATTCAATGGGAGCTGTGCCTATTTCGTCCTGGCGTGCGGTTGTATTTCCCATTCGTTCGATTTTTATATCCTTGTTCATGTCAAGCGATACGTTTGTTGTAGCCATCAGCAGAGATTTGTAATAGAGCAAACCACTCATATCGCTGAAAATGCTTACCGAAGCCTGTTTTCCCTGTGAGATATTGCGGGCAAATTCTTCGGGAATGTATATTATTCCATATACCCTTCCTTCTTCGATAAGATTCTGTGCTTCCTCCATGTCGGCACAATAGGATTGCACTTTGATGTCAGGAGTGGCATCTACCATTCGTATGAATTCCCTGCTCAGCGACGAACGGCTGTTGTCGACCACGGCAGCAGGAACATCCCTTACCACTTCTTGTGTATATATAAATGCATAGACCAGAGGGTATGCCAGAGGGACAAGAATGAAGAATATAAGTACCCCCTGATCCTTGAATACATTCTTCAGCTCTCGGGCACAAATATGGAACAGACTTGAAATACCCTGACGGACAATATTTCTAAACGGTTGATGTTTCATAATTCAATAGGGTGTTAAGGGAGATATACGTATGTTTCCATAATCTGCCTTAGTTTCTTCAGTACAAAGAAAGGCAATAGCAGGAACAGCATTAGTGCAACTACCGAATGCCAGGCATAGATTATAGGGTAACCGTTTAATGCCTGGTTTACGTATAGTAGGAAATAGTGCCTCAACGGGAACAAGTTACTCAAAGCCTGGAGGGTAGGGTGCATTGCCATTACAGGGAATGTGAAGCCTGAAATGGAGAATGACAACACTCCCCACAGTGATGCGGCACTCAGAGCAAGACGCATCGAACCGAACAATCCATAGAAGAAAATACCTACAGCCTGCGATGCCAGTACCAGCAATAATCCGGCCAATATCATGGATAGGATACCCCCATGACATGGGAAATGCATAAATCCGTACAGGTAGATATTATGGAACGTAGCCATGATGAAGAACACCAGAGTCTGAGGAAGAATCTTTCCTATCAGGGCCGTAACAATAGAATTGTCGGCAAGTGCCATCAGTTCTTTTCCTGTGTTTTCCTTTATCTCCGTTCCTAAAGTATATGCTGTTGTCATGAATATCAATAGCATAAGCACACCCGGGAAAAGAGTGTTACACAGGTAAATGGAATAATTCAGCCACGGATTGTTTATGGCATGTGTGTCTATAACAATGGGTTGCAGAAATGCCATTGCCTGATCCTCTGTTGCTCCTTTGGCATAGAGAGTGGCTCTTCCTACTGCTCCACCTGCAAGCTCGGACATTGTCCTCATATCCCTGTAAATCAGTGATCCTGCAATGAGATATGAATAGTTTGCATAGAACGAAACCTTAGGCTGTCTGCTGGCTAGTGTTTCCTCTGTTGTTCCTTCAGGAATGTAGTAGAAAGCATATATATCGCCTTTTTGTACGGCTCTGCGAGCTTCAGCCACACTGGTGTAATGCGCCACTATTTTTGTCTGCTGGAATGCATCCAGATTTCTGATTATGTTTCTTGTGGTAGATGTGTTGTCGAGGTCCACCACCCCGGCAGGCAAGTCTGTCGGCAGTCCGTTACTCATCAGAGTAGCGAAAAACACATAACAGAGCAGAGGTGCAATAATCATACAAAACAGATACATCGGTTTTGTAGCGATACGAAGCACCTCGCGCCTCATTATTTTTATAAGTTTATAGGCGGTATTCGACATATTCCTTTATTATTTTTCAATTATGGCAGACATTCCGGGACGCAAGTTCTCTACAGTATCTACAGCTTTTGCTCTAACTTCAAAAGTCTTGAGGTCGAACTGTCCTGTAGTTTTTGTAGCTTTCCATGCTGCGTAGCTTCCCAGGTCTTTCATATAGTAAACCTTTAGTACGGCATCTTTTTCAAGAGCAGGAATGTAAGCCTTTATTTCTCCACCTACTGTGAAGTCTTTAAGCAAATCCTCTCTTACGTTGAATGTAAGCCACATATCGTCAAGCTGTGCCACATTCATAATAGGAGCGCCAGTACCTACCAGTTCGCCCACTTTAGGGAAAATTTCTGTCACTTCACCGTCTGCCGATGCTACAAGATAAGTCTCGTTTATATAAGAAGATACTTCTGCTACGGCACCTTTTGCACGTTCCACCTGAGCGGCAGCCATCGCCTTATCTTCAGCCTGAGCTCCGTTCTTTGCCATTGTATATTGTGCATTTGCAGCCTTTTCTGTGGCTTTCATTGCTTCGTACTGAGCTTTAGCCTCGTCTCTTTTCTGTTCTGAGATAACTCCCTGCTCATACAGATTGTTAACTCTTTTATATGATTTCTCGGCTATTTCCAGACCTGCTTTAGCTTTTTGCCACATCTCGAAGGCAGCCTGAAGCTGTTCGGCACGAGTACCTCTGTTTGCTTTCTGGTTCATTGCCAGTGCAGCCTGTTCTGCAGCCTGAGCCTGCATCAGTTTGGCCATCACATCCGGTGCTTCAAGTATGGCAAGTGTGTCGCCGGCTTTTACCTGATCGCCTTCTGTTACGAAGTATTTCAAAATACGTCCCGGTACCTTGCTTGAAACCCTGTATTCAGTAGCTTCAGCCTGTCCCTGTATGATTTCAGGACCTTTACCAAGAGTGAAGAATCCAATAACGCTAACGATGACTATAGCAGCCACCAATGTGAAAAATGCCAGCAAAACGTTGCTGTGTTGTGATTTATCAGCCATATCTTTTTATTATTTTAATGTTCCCATTGATTTTAGTAAATACAGTTCGCTCATTTTCATGTCTATCTGAGCGTCTATTTTGCCCGATTGTGCAGAAAGCCATGCTGTTTGTGCCTCAAGTACATTGCTTGTAGGTATCACGCCTTCCTTGAAGCCGAGAGTCGCGAAACGAAGGTTTTCTTCAGCCTTGTCCATGTTCTGTTCTGCCATGTGAAGCTGTTTTGTAGCTTCGTTCACCTTATATGAGCTTTGTGTCACCTGAAGTTCCACTTTTTCCTTCACATCTTCAAGCTGGTATCTTGCAATGTTCGCTTCAGCTTTTGCAGCTCTGACTTTATAGATACCTTCTCCCCAGTGGAACACAGGAACTTTCAATACTACTCCTGCAGCCCAGAAACCTCTGAATTTGTTTTCGAAACCGTTAACAAGTGAAGGATTTGTTACTGCATAGTTTGCTGTAAGGGCAAGCGAAGGAAGGAATTCCGAACGTACCACGTTAACTTTCTGTCTGTATATCTGCGATGCCAGTTCAAGGCTTTTAAGTTCATGTCTGTTGGCTAAAGCAGTGTTTACATTACTTTCAGTATATAAATTAGGAAGTGTAAGGTTGTCCATGTTTTCATCTTCCAGAGAAATATCTGTGTCAAGAGGCAAACCGCATATCTGGCATAAAACCATCTTCGAAAGGCTCAATCCGTTTTCCACTTTCAATAGAGTCACTTCAGCTTCGTTCTTCTTAACCTTAACGCTAAGGCCGTCTGCTTTTGTTGCAACACCTTCGGCTATCATCTTGTCTATATCCGAATCAAGAGTTTCAAGCAGTTTGAGATAGCTTTCGGCCAGTTTCTTTTTGTTGACCAGAGATACAACCTGCCAATAAGCCTTGTCTGTATTCAGGATAAGGTCTTCCATACCAGTAGCATGTTGCATCTGTGCAAGCTGTTCCGCATATTTTGTAATTTTGTTGTAAGCGATGATTTTTCCGCCCATGAACAATGGTTGGGTTAGGGTAGCGGCACCGGCAAACATGTTTCGTGTATCTGTGCGGAAAGCGTCAACAAGTCCTTGACCTACTCCGTTAAGTCCGGCTGTAAGCCCTGGTATCATGCCTTGAAGCGGTTCCAATAGCGAAGCCAATATAGGATTTGATGCGGCAATCTGCTGGAATTGTTGTTGCAGTTGTGCTCCGGTTGCAGTACCGATGTTACTGATTGAATTTTTCTGCTCGTCGCTGAGCAATGAAATCTCTTTTTGCGTACGCATGTAGGTTGCCATGATGTCGAACTTGGGCAGATAGTTCGTAAATGCAGCCTTTTTGTTATAGTGGGCGGCATTTATTTTCTCCTGTGCTATACGCAGTTCCTTGTTATTCTGGATAGCAAGGTTTCTGCAACTGTCCAGTGACAGGATGCGTTGGCTGAAACCGTTTATAGTAATTCCGGCCAATAGGATAATGCTAAGAAATCTTTTCATACCAAATGAAATGTTTTTATTGTTTGGTTGTTTATGCAACATTGCAAATATATGCCTTAATAACAAATAAACAAAGGATATTGTTGAAAAGATTTCTATTTTTTATTTTATGATTGCCGATTTAGGTTTCAGGTCGATTGAATTATTAAAACGAAGTTTCTCATCAAGACTTCTTGATGCAGCATCCGGAGTCTCTGTTGTTGGGAAGCTTCCGGTTTCTATATGTTTTATTATAGGTATCATAAGTGAGTCCTGAGCTGTTCCCAACTCTCCTAATTCACCCTTGAAATTTTCTGCTTTTTCATAATCCGGCTTCAGACCACTAGTGTAATAATCGCTGAAATCTTCTGCATTGCTCAGCAGGCTGTTTGTCATCCAGAATTCTAGCATCGGGGCTTTCGCTTCGTCTGTATAGAGTTGTTGTGCAACGTTTTTTCCAAAAGTTGCAGTGCCAACCTGTATGAGTCTTCCGGCCATATATGGTCTCAGACAGTTAATCACTATTTCCGAAGCTGAAGCAGTGTTGCTTGATGTTATTACATATAAGTTTTTGTAATTTACGGGTGAACCGTTAGCCAATAATGACTGTTCGAAGTTCAGGATATCGGTCTGGTTAATCTTATCGTTATGTGTCATTTTAAGAAAGACACTTCCCATAGCTTCCTGAGGTGCAAGATTAGTGGAAACCAATTGTGCAATATTTACATATCCTCCAGGATTATATCTCAAATCGAGGATAATATCATCTACTGATTGACCTGCTATATCTTTGAACAGTTGCTTCAGATTTTCGGTATCATTGTTTCCGAATTCGTTATACATTATATATGCAACCCTTTTTCCGGCAATTTCCATTATATCGGACTTGTAGATGTTTTTGTTTTCTACAATTCTGGGTGATGGCATTTGTACCGTCTGCAAAGTGTCGAATCCTCTTTCATTCAATTTGCCCATAGTGAACAGATATGCTTCTTTAGGCGATGTGATATAAAAAAGATCAGAACTGTTTATCTTCTTATTATTGGCAGCTATAATGAGGTCTCCTCTTTTTAATCCGGCTTCCTCTGCAGGTGAATTTTCTTGGGTGTAAAGCACTCTTATACCGTACGAACCGTTCTCGGCTCTTACCATTGTACCTTCGAAACCGAAAGTAGGGGTTGTGGATGTGCTTCTTGTGGTAACGAAAACAGAATCTATGTGTGAGAATGTGGCTCCTGATTTTTTGTCTTTTGAAGAAACCATTGAACTGAGGAACTCACTCGGCTTTTTAAAGAAATTGAGTGAATTCTTGTCTGGTATGTCCTGATAGTAGAGGTATTCCTGCTGCATGGTTTCGTACATCCATGTCTGAGTTGTAATAAGCGCGTAATATTCTCCCGAACGGTCTTCACCGCATGAAGAAACAAGGGCGGATATAGCAAGTCCGCCCATTATTCCAGATATAATATTTTTCATCTTATACATTCTGTCGTGATTATTTAAGAGTAAACGAACCTTGTCCAATCATGTTGCCATCTGCAAAGACATATACTTTATATGTACCCGACGGCATAAATTCCTCTACATCCCAATATAATGTAACAGTCTGTTCCTCACCTGTATATTCTATCATTTTCTTCATAGAATATGAAATGTTTCTGTCTTCGTATGGAAAAGTGTTCGAATCGCTTTTAGTCAGAACTTCATTATCAGGTTTGGCTATTCTTACATATACAGTTTTATTTCCGGTTTTAGCTGTAATGTTCTTTACAATAGTGAACGATACTGCAAGTTTTTTTACGTCCTTGGCTTTTCTTGCTTCACGGTTGCGTTTGTTAAGCGGCTCTGTCACTATGTTTGTGGCGTCAAGCTGTGATGCCAATGTAACTTTTTCGTTCAGAGATTCTTTTTCTTTCGACAGGTTTGAAATCTGTCTTGTCGCTGCGCTATATTTACTTTTTACTTCTTTATTTTCTTCCTGTAGGGCTGCATTGATTTTGTTTAGAGAGTCTATTTGCATAACATAGCTTCTCAATACGGCTCTTACGGTTTTAAGTTCCTTCTTCAGTCTCATTATTTCAGCGGCATTGCTTGTCTTTACCTGGCGAAGTTCTTCAAGTAACCTTTGTGTCTTTAGCTTTTCGCTTTCCAGTTTTTCTCTGAGTGAATCATTGTTTATCTGTATTTGCAATTCGTCATACTGTGTGGCAAAAGTGCTGTACTCGTTTTCCATTTCCATTTTTTCTATGGCAAACAGTTCGGACATTTCTTTGTTTTGCTGCATCTGATGGATTGCAAAGAATGATACACCAGCTACTAAGATAGCAAGAATAACTATGATTATTAGAGACTTATTCTTATTCATAATTTTATTTATTGGTAATATGCCGCAAAAATACAATAATTATGTCAAGATGTATGGTTTTGGTCTCCAAAAAAAACATAATATAGTCTCTATTCGAATATTACCTTCTCTGAAGGGTCTGTTTTCCATTTGCGGAAGGTGAATTGCGAATATTTTGATTTGTTATCTTCAATCCATAGGTTTAAACTATCTACAATATTATTATATTCTTCTTGAGTGTTTGAATAATATACGGCTTTTTTTAATGCTGTTCCGCTTTCGTGATCTTCATGTATTGTTTTCCCTTTATATTCTTTAGGTAGAATACAGTTGTAATAATGTCCGGGATCGTTTTTATGGCAAATACCATAATATCCATTTTTATATTCAGACACAAATATGTTATATAATCTCATTTCATTGTTAACACAAATCGTAGAGGCATTACTTGCTATTGCATTTTTGTTTATATTATTCTTTATTTTACAGTTAAAGATATTTCCATTGTTTTGATATACAAAAATACCTAGTAAGCCATTGTTGTATTCTAATTGCAAATTTGATATGCTACTGTTTATAATCGAACCTGTATTGATAACTGAGAAGCCTGCATAGCTTTTTTGTTTTTCCTGATACATATTTATGATTCCATTAGTAACGTGGCAGTTGTCTATAGTTCCGGCATTCATTCCCACGAACAAGCATCCTGTACTGTAAGAATTATATTCAGGTAAACTAAATTTACAGTTGTTTATGGTTAAATCTTTTATGTATCCGTTTTTTTTATTTTCTCCAAATAGACCAAGGTTTACAATGTCTTCTTGATTTATTTTCAGATTTGATAATGTGTGATTGTTCCCGTTGAATGTATAATTGAATTCTTTTATAATGGAAATTTTTCCCGCCTCCTCATCCGTGAAACTCAAGTCATTGTATAAATTGAATATTTTTTTGCCGTTTATCTCTGTATAGAAATCTTCAAGTTTTTTCCCTTCATATTCTGTTTCACCATTTATAAGATGAGTGAACGCTATGAAGTCTTTTGTAGTATAAATGCCGTTTCCTTTGTTTTTGCTTACATTACATATGTATTCATACCCTCTTTCGAAAATGTCCTCATTTATAATCACTTCTTTGGACATTATGTTGTTACTCTCTATTTTAAACGACAGGCTCATTCCATTCATAGCAGGTATGAAGAATTCATATTTACAATTATCGTTTTTATCGAAAGTAAAACTTCCGCTGTTATTCTCTGTAGTGGTGTACTCACATGTCTTAAGATTGATACTGTTTATTTTTTGAGGTATTTTTACGTGAACTTTTTTAATTGTATCGTTTAGTCCCTTCTCAATGTTTATAATGAATTTTGCAAAAATATGATTGAAACTTAAACTTATTTGTTCTCCGGCTTTAACACTGTTTCTGTAGCATACTACATCTTTCAGCTCACCATTCTCGTAATAAAGATCTTCGCTGCTGTGAATTATCGGATAATATGCTGTAATGTTGGCGTCTCCGTCATCAATATACCAATTGTCGTCTTTTAAGCCGCTCCATTTTCCATCAGTATAATATAGTGTGTCTCCGTTGGCTTTAACCCCTCCTTCACTGAAGAATAGTATGGAACCGTCTTCGGGTATATAGCTGACAGTTGATGCTCTGGAATTAATGTCTTTGAAACCGGACATGGAATTTCCGGTAATTGTAACTAGTTGAGTTTCTTTAAGATTGTTCTCTGTGAAGTTTTCTTTTGTACATGCTGCCAATATTAATATTGTAATGGCCGATAGTAAAGTGCTTGTTTTCATTGTTATAAAATTAGATGTATATATAACAGTCAGGTTATAACAATGGTCCATTATATGGAATAAAAAAACGCTGCCATACCTTCTCAGGCGGGCAGCGCAAGCTACAATACAAAATACAAATACAACTAAACGAGATATCTTAAATCATAAAGATTTAATTCTAAACTATTCCTTGAGCCATCATTGCATGAGCTACTTTCATGAAGCCTGCAATGTTAGCACCCTTCACATAATTTATATATCCATCAGGTTCAGTTCCGTACTTGACGCACTGTTCGTGGATATTATGCATTATATGATGAAGTTTTTCGTCAACTTCTTGTGCGCTCCAACTCAGATGCATTGCGTTCTGGCTCATTTCAAGACCTGATGTTGCAACACCACCTGCATTTACTGCTTTACCAGGTGCATACATTATCTTATTTTCGATGAATGCATCTATTGCTTCAGGCGTACAACCCATGTTTGAAATTTCTCCGACGCAAAGTACGGAATTTTTTATCAAATTTCCAGCATCTTCGCCATTTAATTCGTTCTGAGTTGCGCAAGGAAGTGCAATATCTACCTTAACTTCCCATGGACGACGTCCCGGAACGAATTTTGAACCAGGGAATTTTTCAGCATAAGGCTCAACTATATCGTTGCCCGAAGCACGAAGTTCAAGCATATAGTCAATCTTTTCGCCACTTATTCCGTCTGGATCATATATATAACCATCAGGTCCTGAAATAGTCACAACCTTTGCTCCCAACTGTGTGGCTTTGGTTGCAGCTCCCCATGCCACGTTGCCGAAACCTGAGATAGCTACTGTCTTGCCTTTAATGTCTATACCTTTCTTGTCCAACATATGTTTTACGAAGTACAGACCACCGAAACCTGTTGCTTCAGGACGGATTAGTGAACCGCCGAATTCAAGTCCCTTACCTGTGAAAGTACCTGTAAATTCGTGAGTCAATTTCTTGTACATACCAAACATATAGCCAACTTCTCTGCCGCCAACACCTATATCGCCTGCAGGTACGTCCATGTCAGGACCAAGGTGACGCCACAATTCAAGCATGAATGCCTGGCAGAAACGCATTATTTCCGCATCACTCTTTCCACGAGGTGAGAAGTCGGAACCACCTTTACCGCCACCCATTGGCAATGTTGTGAGGGCATTCTTGAAAGTCTGTTCGAATCCAAGGAATTTAAGGATTGAAAGATTTACTGATGCGTGGAAACGGATACCGCCTTTATAAGGGCCTATGGCGTTGTTGAACTGTACTCTATAACCTATGTTGACCTGCACCTTGCCTTTGTCATCAACCCAAGGTACACGGAAAGTTATTATTCTGTCCGGTTCAACCAAACGTTCTATCAATGATACTTTTTCGAATTCAGGATGTTGGTTATAAACATCTTCGATAGAGAGTAATACTTCTTTTACTGCTTGCAAATACTCCAATTCACCGGGATGCTTTGCTTCCAATGAAGCCATGATTTGATTGATATTCATAATTCAAAATATTAAGGTCTGACAAAATGAAATGTTTTGTATATGCAAAATTATGAAATTCTATATTCTAACCAAATTTTTCTGCGTGTATTTGTGTAAAATAATGATAAAAAGTTAGTAGGTTTGAATATGGTAGTCTATTTGTAAGTTGATTTTAGAGTGTGTTTGGATAGAATTAAGCGCATGGTAAGAGTAACACGTTCGTGTAACGACTGTGACACGTTCGTGTGACGGTTGTGACACGTTCGTGTGACGCCTGTTACACGTTCGTGCGACGGCTTTGCGTATTGTCCTTTTTAATTGAAAAATTATTTGTTTCTGATAAATCTTTTCATTCCTTCGGTGTAGAAAATCTGTGTAGAATCGTTTTCGTCCGAATAGATGAAATAGGCATCTATCTCAGGGTGAGCATTGCATATGGCAACGGCAGAATCAAGTCCAAGCACCATGAAAGCAGTGGCATATGCGTCGGCAGTAGCGCAGTTTTCTGCCACAACGGTCGATGACAGTATGTTGTGCTGCACCGGATAGCCTGTACGCGGATTGATGGTGTGGGCATATTTCTTTCCGTCCTTATAATAGAAGTTGCGGTAATTGCCCGATGTGGCAAGTCCTGCATTTGTGATTTCAATCACTGTCTGAAGTTCCTGGTTTACTGACAGAGAATCGTCTATCGGTTTGTTTATTCCTATTCTCCACGGATTCATTTTCGGATTCTTGCCTTTCAGGACAAGTTCGCCGCCTATGTCTATCATGTAGTTTTCCACTCCTTTGCTGTCGAGCAGGCGTGCCACATGATCCACTCCATAGCCTTTTGCTATGGCGCTGCAGTCAAGCATTGTCCTGCTGTCCTTCTTTATTATCTTTCCGTCTTTCAGTGATATTTTTTCGAAACCAACAAACTGGCGCAGTGAGTCTATCGTCTCGCGGCTTACGTTCGTTGAACTGTCGAACCCAAATCCCCATGCGTTGACCAGAGGAGCTACAGTTATGTCAAAAGCTCCGTCTGTTTCTTCTGATATTCTTTTTGCCAGCGTATAGACGTCTGTCAGAAGACTGTCGGCAGTCATATCAGTATTATTGTTTATTTTTGTTATGACAGAAGACTTGTTGAATGGTGATAGTGAGTTGTCAACTTCTTTCAATGCAGCTTCAATCTCCGGTTTCAGGTTGTCGGCATGCTGATATGTTATCTTATATACTGTGCCGAACACTAGTCCCTGGTCGGTGTGAAACGGTGGCTGTTTCTTCAATATGAGTACTGTTCCCACTATTAGCAGAACGAGGAATGGTATCTGCCATTTTAATGATTTATTGTTCATGTCTTTTATTTGTTTTTTTATGATAAATGTTCGATAAGTATTTTTACTCCTATGCCTATCAGTACCAGTCCTCCGAATATCTCCATTCTGAGATTGAATCTTTTGCCGAAGAACACACCGATGAGGCTGCCTATTACTGATATCACGAAAGATGCTACGCCTATGGCTGCTAGCGGATATGCCAATGAGCTTAGTGTGCTGAATCCGGTAAAGGCGAATGATATGCCTACTGCCAGTGCGTCTATACTTGTGGCAACAGCCAATGTGAGGATGACTTTTAGTTTGCTTGGGTTGAAACTTTCGGATTCTTCATCGCTGAAGTATTCCTTTATCATTCTTACGCCAAGAAATGTCAGGAGTCCGAATGCTATCCAATGGTCGTATGCCTCTATGTAGTGATGAAAGCCTTTTGCTCCCAACCATCCAAAGAATGGCATCATAGCCTGAAAGAAGCCGAAGAAGAAGCCCATTTTGAGAAATGTTTTCCACTCAACCTTATGTAGTATTATACCGCTTGCCACTGAAACGGTGAAACAGTCGATGGCGAGGCTTATCGCCAGAAGCCATATTTCAATTACGCTCATATATTTTATATTTGACAAAATAACAAAAGGACATAAAGGTTTTGTTATGTCCTTATATTAAAACGGAAGATTATACATCAGATGATAGGATAGTGTAAATCCTGTTCCTGCATTTTCACCGTATCCAGGTATGTACCAGGGTTCCGTGTTAGGGTATTTGGTGTAGCTGAGGCGTTTTTTGTATCTGACGCTCCACCCCATACAGAAACCTTTGTAAATTCTGACTTTCATTCCGCCTACCAGTTCCAGCCAGTGGGCTGTGGTGTTTACACCATGATATGAGAACGGCACTTGTATTTGTCCGCCATAATTAGGGTCGGTCATTGTCGGTCCGTCCACATCGTAAACGAATGATGAAAATCCGTATCTGATTCCACCGTATAGAAATCCGGGCAGATGAGGCTTGTTGTAAAAGAAGTTATAGTCGGCTCCTATCTTGAAAAATGGAGCAGCCGTCTTGTATCGTATGTCGGTGGCATCGCTTATTGTGTTCACTTTACCGTATCCCACCTCTAAAACAGGCAGAAAACGGTTCAGAAGATTAGCCTGAAGCATTATTTCGCTGCTAAGGATGTCGCTGCCCAATACATAGTTGCCCAGACCGGCTACTTCTACACCTATGGTGGTTCCCTGATACAGTTTTACGTTTTCTGTCTTTTCCTTGTCCTTTTTATTTTGTGCGAAAGCATACATCGGACATATCAGCAGACTACTGAGTATCAGAAACTGTAAAATATATCCTGAAGTTTTCTTTCTCATAATTGTCAATGTTTGCATTTATTGTTACTATGGAGTCTATCCCGTTGCTGTGTGTCACTTCCGTTGCTTCGTGAAACATCATTGTACCGCAATCGACACTCATAAAATATGGTATATTGCGATGCTTTATTGTGATATAGTCTTGCTGTTCACCGTTGTAATTTATAATGAAAGTGGTTTGGTCATCATAGCTCAAAGGAACTTTGAATGTGCTGAGGTTGCTTTCTTTGTTTATCAGTGTATCGTTTATTACGGAGTCTTTCACTATTCTTTCTATGATTTCACCATTTTCAAGAGTGTCATAAACCGTTACGTCGGTAGTTATCTGTCCTATTATGCTTGTAGGTACAGTTGGTGCCACTGCCGTTCCGTGCTGGTTTACCATGGTGAATTTGGCATATGCCATGGCATTTGGCGGACAGCTTTCACCTTCGCAACTGTTCAGGATAAGTGTTGCAAGCAAGGTTATCGCTATGAATATTATGGGTAGTCTCTTCATCGTGTGTTAAAGTTCTTTTTCAATTTGATACTTGTTTCTCTCTGTGGAGTTGCGTGCTATAAGTTCTCCGATGAATCCGGCTAGGAACAGCTGTGTACCCAATATCATAGTAGTCAGTGCAAGGAAGAAATATGGGTTGTCTGTCACTAGGCTGTATGGGTTACCGGCATGCATGTTATATATCTTCATTGCTCCAACAGCTATTACAGCCACAAATCCAAGGAAGAACATTATCGATCCGAGGAAACCGAAAATATGCATAGGTTTGACTCCGAATTTAGACAGGAACCATAAAGTTATGAGATCCAGGTATCCGTTTACAAATCTGTTTATTCCGAATTTTGTCTTTCCGTATTTGCGTGCCTGATGGTGTACCACTTTTTCGCCAATCTTGCTGAAACCTGCATTTTTTGCCAGATATGGTATGTAGCGGTGCATTTCGCCGTAAACCTCAATGTTCTTTATCACTTCGCGTCGGTATGCTTTCAGTCCGCAGTTGAAGTCATGCAGGTTCTTGATGCCGGAAACTTTTCTGGCTGTAGCGTTGAACAGTTTTGTAGGTATTGTTTTCGAAAGTGGATCGTATCTTTTCTGTTTCCATCCTGAAACCAGGTCGTATCCGTCTTCTGTAATCATTCTGTATAGTTCCGGAATTTCATCTGGGCTGTCCTGTAAATCAGCGTCCATGGTAATGACTACATCTCCTTCAGCCTTCTCGAAACCGCAGAACAGGGCAGGGGACTTACCGTAGTTACGGCGGAATTTTATACCTTTAATATTATCGTGCTTTTTGCTAAGATCTTCTATAACGTTCCATGAGTTGTCGGTACTACCGTCGTTTACAAAAATTATTTCATAGCTGAAACCATTTTCGTTCATTACTCGTTCTATCCATGCCTGAAGTTCCGGCAAGGATTCTTCTTCATTATATAAAGGAATTACTACTGATATGTCCATTTGGATATGTTTTTATTTCTTGATTATTTTATTTTATGGATTCTTCTTTCTTCGCATTGCCAATAATGCTGTAGGAAGTGATAGCAGTGCTCCGTAGAATATGTTTTGGAATATTAATTGCATGGTAAGCTGGAGTGCAGACATTGATGCTATGGTTTCAAGATTTTGTATCAGCTGGTCTATGGAAGTCTCCAGGTCTCCGGTCAGAGTTGATTTAAGATTTTCCAGTTGCTCCATGTATGTTCCCATGAGATAGCCGTTGTCGATAAAACGAAAATAGATATAATGGGCAGCTGCGGTAAGGAGTGAGGCGAAGAAATACATGTAGAGCGAGAATACCCATCCGCGTATGAATGACAGCTCGCCGCCGCAGTAACGTTCTCTGTATTTACGTATATATATGTAGCCAAGTATTGGGACAAACAATGTCATGAAAATGAATAAAAGCTGCAGGAGTGGTATTTTGAAACCTATTGGCAGAAATGAGAATTTTATTATCCAGAATATTCCCATCATCGTACCGAAACGCGTTGCATGTTCTTGTAGTGTCTTTGGTTTGTCTTCCATGTCTTTTCTATATATGTAATTATAGTGCAAAAGTAAGTTTTTTCGGCATAGGAAGTATATAAAACGAGGAAAAATCATCTTTTTAAGGGAAAAACTTTATTTTTTTATAGAAGAATAGTTGCGTAATAAAAAAAAATACCTACCTTTGCACCCGCAATCGAGAAACACCGATACGGTTTTAATCGAAAGCAGACATAACATGGGTAAGTCCCATACGGCCAGCTCCCTTCGAATCCTCCAGGGCTTGATCGCAGCAAAGGTAGTTGGTTGTAGCGGCGCGATATGGTAAGCTTACCCACCTGCCTCTTTAGCTCAGTTGGCCAGAGCACGTGATTTGTAATCTCGGGGTCGTTGGTTCGAATCCGACAAGAGGCTCGAAAAAACAAACATATTTGGAATATTATTCCCCTTGCCTCTTTAGCTCAGTTGGCCAGAGCACG
This sequence comes from Bacteroides sp. ET336, assembly GCF_024733815.1. NCBI lineage: Bacteria > Pseudomonadati > Bacteroidota > Bacteroidia > Bacteroidales > Bacteroidaceae > Bacteroides > Bacteroides sp. ET336. The sequence goes on along the minus strand of NZ_JANRHK010000007.1, from coordinate 29,446 downwards.
TGATTTGTAATCTCGGGGTCGTTGGTTCGAATCCGACAAGAGGCTCAAAAAAACAAACATATTTGGAATATTATTCCCCCTTGCCTCTTTAGCTCAGTTGGCCAGAGCACGTGATTTGTAATCTCGGGGTCGTTGGTTCGAATCCGACAAGAGGCTCGAAAAATCAGGTTGATAATTCAATCTGATTTTTTTGTTGTTATAAACGAAATGCCGTCCGGAAATCTTTTGGGATGTTCGGACGGCATTTTGTATATATAGATATGAAATGTATAGACATAAAAAAAGGAGTACCGCTGTACTCCAACCTTTGTTAACCTTAAAATCTAATACTATGAAAAACACGATACAAAGGTACGGACTTTTCCTGAATTTGCAAGTTTTGTGCGCGAAAATGTGTGTTTTATAACATGGTTTAACTGTTTTAGTTGGTATGAAATCTTTATTAACAAAAAAGGAGGCTGTTAAGCCTCCTCCGGTTATTAATGAGTTGTTGTTATATACATCCTTTGCTTGAGGGAACTTCAAAGTGATATACATCACGTCTTACGGCCATTTTGATACTTCGTGCAAGAGCTTTGAAAATACCTTCAATCTTGTGGTGCTCATTCTGGCCTTCAGCCTTTATGTTGAGGTTCATTCGTGCCGAATCACTTAATGACTTGAAAAAATGCAGGAACATCTCGGTAGGCATATCGCCTATTTTCTCACGCTTGAATTCTGCATCCCAAACCAGCCAGGCACGTCCTCCGAAATCGAGTGCTACCTGACACAGGCAGTCGTCCATAGGCAGACAGTAACCGTATCGTTCTATTCCGCGTTTGTTTCCCAACGCCTTGTAGATACATTCTCCAAGAGCTATAGCAGTGTCTTCTATGGTGTGATGTTCATCTACCTCGAGGTCTCCTTTTACTTTTATCGTAAGATCCAGTCCTCCGTGTTTACCTATCTGTTCAAGCATGTGGTCGAAAAATCCCAATCCGGTACTTATATCACAAGCTCCGTTACCATCAAGGTTCAGAAATATATAAATATCGGTTTCTTTTGTTGTTCGTCTTACTTCAGCTTTTCTCTCTCCGGCAAACAGGAATTCGGCTATTTTGTCCCAGTCCTTTGTTGCAAGGGAACAATATTCCTCCAGTGATTTCTCTTTCAGAATTTCTTTGTCATCTTGCAGGAGAATGGCTTTGCATCCAAGATTTTTGGCCAGTTCTACATCGGTGGCACGGTCGCCTATAACATAACTTCCTGCCAGGTCGTATTCAGGGTTGTTGATATATTGTGCCAGCATTCCTGTGCGTGGCTTTCTGGTAGGTGCATTGTCTTCAGGAAAACTTCTGTCTATACAGACATTGTCGAAGGTTATTCCTTCGTTTTCAAAAGTCTTCATTACAAGATTGTGTACAGGCCAGAATGTGTCTTCCGGAAATGAGTCTGTTCCGAGTCCGTCCTGATTGGTTACCATAACGAATTCGTAGTCCAGTTTTTCGCGCACAAAGCTCAGATTCCGGAAAACCTTAGGATAGAACTCAAGTTTTTCGAAAGAGTCGAGCTGATAATCGACAGGTGGTTCTATCACCAGTGTGCCGTCGCGGTCTATGAATAATATCTTTTTCATTGTCTCTCCTTATTTATAGTTTTCAAGGGCCTCTATAAGTTTGTCGTTCTCAGGACGTGAACCTATAGTAACTCTGAGGCAGTTATGGCACAAAGTGACATTTGTACGGTTTCTTACTATGATTCCTTTATTTACCAGATAATCGTATATCTTTTTTGCGTCAGTGACTTTGGCAAGGAAGAAGTTGGCATCGGTAGGGTAGATATGTTCGCAACAATCCAAATTGCCGAACTTTTCAATAAGTCTGCTGCGTTCGGTAAGTAATGTTTTCACCCATTCCTTAATCTGATATTCTTTGCCTATCATGTTGATAGCTTCTGTTTGGGTGAGATGGTTTACATTATATGGATATTTCACTTTATTGAACACTGAAATGATTTCTTCAGATGCGAATGCCATACCTAATCTTATTCCGGCACATCCCCACGCTTTTGAGAATGTCTGTAGTACCACCATGTTAGGATATTTGTCGAGCATTGTTGTGAATGACTTTTCTGTGGAAAAGTCTATATATGCCTCGTCTATTACCACAATTCCCTGAAAGTTTTCTAATACGGTTTCTATCTCTTTGTGACACAGATTGTTACCTGTGGGGTTGTTGGGCGAACATAGGAAAATCAGTTTGGTATTGTTGCCTGTCCTTGACAGTAGTTCTGAAGCCTTGAATTGGAAATTTTCGTCTAGCAATACTTTTCTGTATTCTACGTCGTTAATATCCGCACACACTTCGTACATACCGTATGTAGGATCTATTGCTACGGCATTGTCAACACCGGGAACACAGAATGTACGATAGAGAATATCTATTGCCTCATCACTTCCGTTTCCTAAAAATATTCTGTCTTTGCCTATGTTTTTAACCCTTGAAACCAAAGTCTTCAGTTCTGTCTGTAATGGGTCGGGGTAACGGTTGTTCGGTGTGTTATATGGATTTTCGTTGGCATCGAGAAATACAGATGCCGTAGCACCTTTATACTCGTCTCTGGCTGATGAGTAAGGTTTAAGCGACCATATATTGGGGCGTATAAGTTCTTTTAATTCTTTCATTGTCTTGTCCGTTATTTAAGTCTTACTGTCACGGCATTCTTGTGGGCGTCAAGATATTCGTTTGCCGCCATTGTCTCAATTGTAGGTCCTATGTTCATTATGCCTTCGCGTGTGATTTCCTGGAATGTAATCTTGCGGGTGAAACTGTCCAGATTTACTCCGCTGTAGGCTTTTGCATATCCGTTGGTAGGAAGGGTATGATTGGTTCCCGAAGCATAGTCGCCTGCACTTTCAGGTGTGTATGGACCGAGGAACACCGAGCCGGCATTGACTATTCGTTCTGCTACCTGCATATAGTCCTTAGTTTCTATAATCAGGTGTTCAGGTGCATATTCGTTAGTCATTTCTATAGCTTCGTCAATGGTATTTACCAATATAAGTTTGCTGTGTGAAAGTGATTTCTCTGTTATTTCCTTTCTTGGAAGTACGGCTAACTGTTTTTCCACTTCTTCCTGCACTGCATTGATAAGCTGTTCCGATGTGGTGATCAGTATTGACTGGCTGTCCACTCCGTGTTCAGCCTGTGAGAGCAGGTCGGATGCCACGTATGCCGGATTGGCTGTTTCGTCTGCAAGCACAGCTACTTCCGAAGGTCCGGCAGGCATATCTATAGCTACATCGTGTAGTGATACTTCCTGCTTGGCTGCCATTACGTATTGGTTGCCCGGCCCAAATATCTTATATACTTTTGGGATGCTTTCAGTACCGTATGCCATTGCTCCTATAGCCTGTACGCCACCGGCTTTGAATATTCTGCTTACTCCGGCTGCCTTGGCTGCATAAAGTATAGCTGGGTTGATTTTACCTTCACGGTTTGGAGGTGAACACAGGACTATTTCTTTGCATCCTGCAATCTTTGCCGGAGCTGCGAGCATCAGCACTGTAGAGAAAAGGGGAGCTGTTCCTCCTGGAATATATAAACCTACTTTCTCTATGGCTACTGCTTTCTGCCAGCATGTAACTCCTGTTGTAGTAGTGACTTTCTGTCCTTCAAACTTTTGTGATGCGTGGAATGTGCGAATATTTTCCAATGCCTTGCCGATGGCTTCCTTCAGTGTGTTATCGGTAGCTTTTTCAGCTTCAGCAAATTCTTCTTCAGTTACTTCGAGTGACGACAGTTTTACCTTGTCGAATTTCTCTTCGTATTCAATAACGGCTTTGTCGCCTTTTTCGCGTATATCACCAAGTACTTGTAGCACTGTGTCGCGAAGTGTTGCCGTGTTTAATGTGGGACGACTCAGAAGGTTTTTCCATTCTGACCGTGCAGGATATATTATTATGTTCATTTTTTAGTTTTTAGTTGTTGGTTATTAGTTTTTAGTTATATCAGCATAGATTTCTAACAGCTAAAAACTAACAACTTTAAATCTTTATTCTTATTCTTAGAGGATCATCTTTTCGATAGGAAGAACCAATATTCCCTGTGCGCCGATAGCTTTCAGTTTTCCTATTATCTCCCAAAAACATTTCTGGTCCAGTACTGTGTGTACGCTGCTCCATCCCTCGGTGGCAAGTGGCATGACTGTAGGGCTTTTTATTCCCGGAAGAACTTCAATTATATCTTTCACCTTGTCTGTAGGAACATTCATCAGTACATATTTCTTGTCTTCGGCAGCTTTTACGGCATCCAGTCTGAACAGCAGTTCCTTGAGGATTTCTTTTTTATCTTCACTCATGTTCTTGTTGCCAATTAGAAGAGCTTCACTTTTCATTACCACCTCTACCTCTTTCAGGTTGTTGCTGATAAGTGTTGAGCCTGAGCTTACTATGTCGAATATGGCGTCTGCCAATCCTATTCCCGGAGCTATTTCTACCGAACCTGTTATAACGTGTATATCAGCTTTTATATTATTCTTATCGAGGAATTTTTTCAGAATTACCGGATAGGAAGTAGCAATTTTCTTTCCGTTGAACCATTCCAGACCGTTATACTCAATTTCTTTATGCAGGGCTAGAGACAGACGGCATTTGCTGAATCCCAGTCTTTGGACAATATCAGCTTCTTCTTCTCTTTCTTCAAATTCGTTTTCACCTACTATACCCATGTCGGCAACTCCACTTGCCACGCATTGAGGTATGTCGTCATCGCGCAGGAACAGGATTTCTACAGGGAAGTTTGTTGACTGTGTGAGCAATGTGCGTTTTGATGTTGACAGTTTGATGTCAGCTTCTGCAAGCAGGGCCATTGTGTCTTCGAACAAGCGGCCTTTTGATTGTACGGCAATTCTTAGCATATCTTTCGATTTTAAAAGTTTATAATCTGCATTAATAAAAAAGGCTCACCGTTTGTTTTACGGCAAGCCTTGAATAAATCTTTTTCTATAATGAACTGCATGAGCCATCAGCCTACCGATTATTTCGTCAGGAAATGATGATGGTGATGTAGAGCAGTTGTAAAAATCATAACTTTTTCTTATTGTTTGCGACAAAAGTATAGTGAAAGATTTATAATTCCAAATATTTAATGCAAAAAGTTTGATTTTTCTTTCAAATTAGCGGATTGACATCTTCGTCTTCTGTCTCGCATCCGTAGAAAAACATGTCTTTCTGCGCTTTTTCTTTTGGAAAAGTAAAGTATGTGCAAGTAGCTCTGGTACACTCTTCTCCCTTCATATTATAGATTGATGCATCTACCAGTATGATGTTTCGTTTCTGTTCTTTGATATGTGCGCGTAACACCACATAATCGTCAGTAGTCATTATGGATTTCATGTATCGGGTTTCCATTTTCGACGTTACGCCCGTAGTCTGAAGCTTTCTTGCTATCACCCATGCGCAGATTTCGTCCAGCAGTGTGGCCTGTATTCCACCGTGCAGTGTGTTTACCCATCCCTGATATTTTGCTTCAGGATGCCAGATACTTACTATATCATCTCCGTCTTCGTAGAACTCCATCTTTACTCCGGCTTCATTGTTTGGCGCACATCCGAAGCAGTAATATCCGTCGAGACCTTTCCAGGGGTTAATAATCTTTTTCATAGGCTGTTTCAATTATATTTCAAAATCCACGCATGCTCTGTCTTCTTTTGCTTCTTTAATAATTCCAGCCGCAGCCACGTGATCTGGATGAACAGAATATGCTTTTACATCTTCCAGCGAATCGAATGTACTGTCAAGGCAGATATCCCACTTTTCGGATGGGTTGATGTTTAGCCCTACATGAATATCTTTTATGAATTTGATTTTTTCAGGCAGTGATTCAATAGCCGATTTGAAATTGTTCATTATTTCAATTTTCTCATTTTCAGACAAGCTTTCTTTCAGCTTGAACATAACAATGTGCTTGACCATAGTTTGTATATTTTATTTATTATAGTATTTTTGTATGCGGCAAAGATACGGAAATATATTTATTAATTATTAAAATGTGATACGATGAAGAAACATAGAGTGTTAATTCCTGCAATAATAGTGCTTGTGGTAGCTTTTATAACCATACCTTTTGTTGTGAAAGAGGAGCGTGAAGTGGAAATTATTCATGATGATTTGGATCAGGTTATTGAAGATGGCGAACTCATAGTGCTCACAATAAACAGTTATGCGTCATATTTTAATTACAGGGAAGTACCTATGGGGTTTCAGTATGAACTGGCACAGGGCTTTGCGAAATCATTGGGTGTTGAATTGAAAGTTAAGGTCTTGAATTCAGAGGTTGAATTGGTAGATGCTTTGCTCAGGGGGGATGGAGATCTGATTGCATACAATCTGGCCATAACAAATGAAAGAAAAAAAGAGTTGATATATTGTGGCAAAGAGAATATATCGCATCAGGTATTGGTTCAAAGAAGCGATAAGGATGCCTTGAACGATGTGACCCAATTAGTAGGTAAAGATGTGTATGTTATGCCAGGGAAATACGAGGAGCGACTTGAAAATCTGAATCATGAACTGGGGGGAGGTATAATAATACACGAAGTGACCGAGGACAGTATAACGAATGAAGACCTTATCGAAATGGTTGCCAAAGGTAAAATTGATTATACAGTAACTAATAACGAACTGGCTAAAATCAATAAGACATATAATCCCAATCTGGATATAAGTATGGAGATAAGTTTCGACCAGCGTTCTGCGTGGGCAGTAAGAAAGACATCTCCTAAACTGGCTGAGGCTGCGGATAAATGGCATCGAGAGAATATAAACTCAGCCGAGTTCGAGGCTAGTGCCAGAAGATATTTTGAACTTAACAAACATACTCCCCAAGGTTCTATTCTTTCGCTTAAAGATGGAAGGATATCCTATTATGACGATTTGTTCAGAAAGTATGCGCCGCAGATAAACTGGGACTGGAGATTGCTTGCAGCCTTGGTTTATACAGAATCTAATTTTAACCCGTCGGCTGTTTCCTGGGCAGGTGCAAAAGGATTGATGCAGTTAATGCCTGTTACATCCAGAGCTTACGGTGTTCCTGTAGGAATGGAAAGTGATCCTGAACAGAGTATCAAGGGGGGAGTAAAATACATATCAGAATTGCAGAAGATTTTCTCTAAGGTAAAGGATGACAGGGAGCGTGTGATGTTTGTGCTTGCTTCGTATAATTCAGGTATAGGTCATGTGTTTGACGCAATGGCTTTGGCTGAGAAATATGGCAAAGACAAATATGTATGGGATGGGAATGTAGCAGTATATATGTTACTGAAGAATAAGGAAGAGTATTATAAGGATCCTGTCTGTAAGAACGGTTATTTCAGAGGTACAGAAACCTATAACTTTGTACGTGACGTACTGACACGAGCTGATGTTTATATTAAAAACATAAAGGAATGATGTGAAAAACATATGGCTGAAAGCTTATGGGGGAAACTTTCAGCCATGTTTGAGCAATTAATGATGAAAAATGAGAGTTTAATTATTTTTTTATTTGAACATTTCTACGATTTTGTTTAATTCGCCAGCGTTAATTACCCCACTTTGTCTCCACATCTGTTTTCCGTTTTTGAAAATCATCAGTGTAGGTACAGACTGTATGCTGTATTGCATGGCAAGTGCATTATTTTTGTCAACATCAACTTTTATTATACGTACTTTATCTCCCTGTATGTCTTTAACTTGTTTAAGTATAGGAGCCATAGCCTTGCATGGACCGCACCATTCAGCGAAGAAATCCACAATTACAGGTACGTCCGATGAAGAAATTAATTCATGAAAAGTTTCCATATATGTCTATCGTTTTATGTTGTCGTGATTTAGTTATAAAACAAACTAGACATAGCTTTTGTTCGATACAAAAATAAAAAAAGGTGGATTTTTTCCACCTTTTTTTATTTTCTTTTTGTGCTTTAAATAGTGTTTAAATGCTGTTTAAACACTATTTAAAAAGTCATTATTTGTTGATACCTGAATAACGTGCGTTAAGTCCGTCAACAATTTCCTGTGTGATATTATATGCAGGATCAGCATAAAGAAGGTTGTCGAAACCTGTGTTGCTGATAATCAAGCTATAACCTTTATCCTTGTTGTAGATTTTAAGGAATGAGTTGATTGAGTCTCTCAACTGAAGGCTGTTCTTCTGGTTTTCGTCAGCAAGGTCCTTGCTAAGTTTTTCCTGCAAAGCCTGAAGATCCTGCTGCTGTTTGATGATACGGTTCTGCTGCTGCTGAGCGCTTTCTGCACTTACGAAACCGTTGTTTTCATATTTGCGCTGGAATTCTTTCATTGCAGCATCAAGAGCTTTAGCCTTTTCGTTAAGAGTAGTACGGATGTTCTCTTCCTTCTTTATCATAAGTTCGTTCAGGTCGTTCCAGAAACGATATTTTGTAAGAAGCGAGTCTATCTCTACGTATGCAATCTTCATGTTTGTTGTACCTGTAGCTGCAACAGGTGCTGCTGTTTGTGTTGATTCACCATTGTTTCCTGCGCACTGTACAAACATTACAGCCATAACCACAGCTAAAAATCCTTTGAGGATGTACTTAGTCTTTCTCATAAATTTTCTATATCATTTAAGTTAATTATTCTCCTTCTTCTTCATTTTTCTGTCTTTCCGAGATGGCGTTAGGATTGGTTTTACGCTGTTCTCTGTCTTGCGACTGCACGCATCCGATACCTCTTTCACGCATGGCTTTACTTCCGCTAACATGTGTATTAGGGAAACGTCCGTTCTTTTTGAACAGTATTTTTACGCATAATAGTGCTATACAGACAGCTACTATTATAAGTGTAGCGAGTATTATCTTAAGCATTGCTATAGTTTTTATGATAAATAGGATACTGTTCGGGATAGTCAAAATTTGAAAAACTGCCTTTTTCATTTGCCTCTCCGCTCACCTTTCACTATTTTTGTGGTGCAAATATATAGTTTTGTTACGATTAAAACTTCACAATGCTTTTAAAAAAGTCATTATAAAGGTGTAAATCGGCTTATTTAACTTATTTTTGCATAGTAAATAATTACATAAATACTTAATACAGATTATTATGGAAGTAAAAGACTTGACTCCTAAGATTGTTTTTCATTATTTCGACGAAATCTGCCAGGTGCCCCGTCCTTCTAAAAAGGAAGAGAAAATCCGTGCTTATCTCATCTCTTTTGCCGAAAGCAAAGGACTGGAATATAAAGTGGATGAAGCCGGAAATGTTCTGATAAAGAAAAATGCAACTCCTGGAATGGAAAACAGAAAGACTGTTATCCTGCAGTCGCATATAGACATGGTTTGCGAAAAGAACAACGATACTGTACATGATTTCGAAAATGACCCTATTCAAACATATATAGACGGTGAATGGCTGAAGGCCAAAGGTACTACTCTCGGTGCAGACAATGGTATCGGTGTAGCAACTCAGCTTGCTGTGTTGGCATCAGAAGACTTGCAGCATGGTCCTGTTGAATGTCTGTTCACGGTAGATGAAGAAACAGGTCTTACAGGAGCATTTGCATTGAAAGAAGGTTTTATGAACGGAGATATTCTTCTTAATCTTGACTCTGAAGACGAAGGCGAACTGTTTATCGGATGTGCCGGAGGTGCCGGAACAACTGCCCAGTTCCCATGTCCTATGGTGAAATCGCCTGAAGGTTATTTCTTCTTCCGTGTTACTGTGAAAGGTCTTACAGGAGGTCATTCAGGAGATGATATCAATAAGAAACGTGCTAATGCCAATAAAGTATTGAATCGCTATCTGATGCTTCTCTCTCAGAAATACGATTTATATATTGCAGAAATAGATGGAGGAAACCTTCATAATGCGATACCTCGCGAGGCTCATGCTGTATGTGCTGTTCCTATGAAGGATAAAGAATCGGTAAGAGTGGATTTGAATATATTCCTTGCTGACGTTGAAAACGAATTCTCTGTTACAGAGCCGAACATCAGAATGGATCTTGAGTCGGAAACAGCTTTGCCGGAAGTGATCGAGAAGTCTGCAATGACCAAGTTCCTCAATTCTATCCATGCAGTGCATAATGGTGTGTTTGCCATGAGTCAGGATATGGAAGGATTGGTTGAAACATCGTCTAACCTTGCTTCTATCAAGATGCGCGACGGACAGATTGTGGTTGTTACAAGTCAGCGCAGTTCTATTTTGTCTTCACGTATGGATATGTCGCAGACAGTACGTTCTGCTTTCGAACTTGGTGGAGCGACAGTAACCACAGGTGATGGCTATCCTGGATGGAAACCAAATCCTTCATCGGAGATTCTGAAAGTGGCTGTTGACAGTTATAAAGCTTTGTTCGGTACAGAACCTAAAGTGAAAGCTATCCATGCAGGATTGGAATGCGGTCTGTTCCTTGAGAAATATCCTTCTCTTGACATGGTCTCATTCGGACCTACATTGCGTGGAGTACACTCACCTGATGAAAGAATGCTTATTCCTACAGTGGAAAAGTTCTGGATGCATTTGCTTGATGTTTTGAAGAATATACCAGTTAAAGCTTGATTATGGGCTTTATAAGAATATTGATTTGTTGGGTAGCATGGTTCATATCATTGAACCTTGCTGCCCAACAGTCTTTTCTGGTGATGGAGTATAACGTGGAAAACCTTTTCGACTGCCGTCACGATACCCTTAAAAATGATTTGGAATTTATGCCGGACAGTCCTAGGGGATGGAATTACGGCAAATTCAGAAAAAAGATAGAGAATATTGCCCGTGTCATACTTTCTGCCTCGCGTGAGAATGTTCCCGATATCATAGGGCTTTGTGAGGTGGAAAACGAATTCTGTGCTAAAACACTTGTAGGATATTCCCAATTGAAAGAAGCCGGCTACGAATATGTAATTACAGATTCGCCCGACGAACGCGGTATAGATGTGCTTTTGCTTTATCAGCCTTATACCTTCAAACTTCTGAACAAAAAATTCATTCATGTTCCAACCGTTAGTATCGGCGGACGGCCAACACGCGATATTCTCCATGCATCGGGGCGTGTCGTGACAGGTGACACTCTGGATGTTTTTCTAGTGCATTTCCCTTCTCGATCAGGAGGTTGGAGGAAAACCGAAAAGTTCAGACTTATGGCTGCCGGAATACTGAAATCTGCTGCTGACAGTGTGATGAGTGTTCGTTCAAATCCTAATGTTATAATAATGGGCGATTTCAATGATTATCCGCAGAACAAGTCTATATCCTCAGTACTGAAAGCCTCCAGACCCGGAAAAGATATTGAACGAAATACGTTATACAATCTTATGGATGGTAGGAAAGGAGGTACTTATCACTATCGCGGACAATGGGGTATATTGGACCAAATGATTGTCAGCGGCAGTCTGTTGGGAGAAGGCAGTATAAGGACTGATTATTCTAAAGCAAGCATCATCGACTTCCCTTTTTTGCTTGAGGAAGACGACAAGTATGGTGGTGTCACTCCGTTCCGTATGTATAACGGCATGAGATATAAAGGGGGATATAGCGATCATCTACCCATTTTGCTTGAATTCGAACTGTATCATTAGCAATAATCCACTTTTTTGATAAAGATTTATTGCATAAGTCAATTGAAATGCCGATTTTTGTTATTAAGAATATAAATAATAAATCCTATGCTCAGTAAGTTAAAGTTAAATCAGCTTTATTTCAAGGATACTCAATTTGCCAATCTGATGACAAAACGAATATTCAACGTTTTGCTCGTGGCAAATCCATACGACGCTTTCATGCTGGAGGACGACGGACGTATAGACGAAAAGATATTCATAGAATATATGAATCTCAGTTTGCGTTATCCTCCACGTTTTACTCAGGTTTCCACTCCGGAAGAAACATGGAAACAGTTGGGGAATACTACTTTCGATCTTGTAATCTGTATGCCAGGAACAGACAGTAGCGACACTTTCGATATTGCCCGTGATATCAAGGCAAAATATCCTCATATACCTATCGTAGTTCTGACTCCGTTCTCGCATGGTATCAGAGAAAGAATGGAGCATGAAGACCTTGGTGTGTTCGAGTATGTGTTCTGCTGGCTTGGTAATACAGACCTTCTTGTGTCAATCATCAAGCTGATAGAGGACAAGATGAATCTGGAACACGATATAAAGGAAGTGGGTGTACAGATGATAATGCTTGTGGAGGACTCAATACGTTTCTATTCGTCTGTTCTTCCTAATCTGTACAAGTTCGTGCTTAAGCAAAGTCAGGAATTTGCCACCGAGGCGTTGAACGAGCACCAGCGTACGTTGCGTATGCGTGGTCGTCCTAAAATAGTACTTGCACGTTCATACGAAGAAGCGATGAAACTGTATGAAACATTCAGCAATAACGTATTGGGTATAATATCCGATGCCAGATTTCCTCATGACGGCAAGATAGATCCTTTAGCCGGAATAAAACTTCTAAAGGAAGTGCGTAGTCGTGATCCGTTTATGCCTCTGATTCTTCAGTCGTCTGAAGTAGATAACCGTAAGTATGCTGATGAGTGTAAGGCGGTATTTGTTGACAAGAATTCCAAAAAGATGAATATCGATCTCCGTGAGGCTGTTTCTGAAAATTTCGGTTTCGGTGATTTCGTATTTATCAATCCTAAGACAAAGGAGGAGGTGGCAAGAGTCCATAACCTGAAGGAATTGCAGAATATAGTATTTTCTATTCCGGCAGATTCTTTCCATTATCATATCAGTCGTAACCACGTTTCACGTTGGCTTTATTCCCGAGCTATTTTCCCGGTAGCGGAATTTCTGAAACAGGTTACATGGGATTCTCTGCAGGACCTTGATGCCCATCGGCAGATTATATTCGAGGCTATTGTCCGCTATAGGAAAATGAAAAACCAGGGCGTTGTGGCAGAATTCAAGCGCGAGCGTTTCGACCGTTATTCCAATTTTGCCCGTATCGGTGAAGGTTCATTGGGAGGTAAAGGACGTGGTCTGGCATTTATCGACAATATGATTAAGCGTCATCCTGATTTCGATGATTTTGAGAATGCATCTGTTGCCATACCTAAGACTGTTGTTCTGTGTACTGATATATTCGATGAGTTTATGGACAGCAACCGTCTTTACCAGTTGGCATTGAGTGATGCTGATGATGAAACTATCTTGAGGGCCTTTCTTCGTGCCAAGCTTCCGGACAGACTGGTAGAGGATTTCTTTGCTTTCTTCGATGTGGTGAAATCACCTATAGCCATACGTTCGTCCAGCCTTCTAGAGGATTCTCATTATCAGCCTTTCGCAGGTATATATTCCACATATATGATACCATATATGGAGGACAAATACGAGATGCTCCGTATGCTGAGTGATGCCATAAAAGGAGTTTATGCATCAGTATTCTATAAAGACAGTAAGGCATACATGCAGGCTACCAGTAACTTGATTGACCAGGAAAAGATGGCTGTGATACTTCAGGAAGTGGTTGGTACACAGTATGGCGACAGATATTATCCTGCCATTTCCGGTGTGGCACGTTCAATCAATTATTATCCTATAAATGATGAACTTGCCGAAGAGGGAACAGTAAGTTTGGCTTTGGGACTTGGTAAATATATAGTAGATGGTGGGCTTACTTTGAGGGTTTGTCCTTATCATCCTGACAAGGTACTGCAGACTAGTGAGATGGATATTGCTCTTCGCGAGACGCAGACACGCTTTTATGCGCTAGACCTCAAGAACACAGGACAGAATTTCTCGCTTGATGATGGTTTCAATCTTCTTAAACTGCATGTCAAGGATGCTGAGGCCGATGGTGCATTGAACTATATTGCTTCTACATACGATCCATATGATATGGTGATACGCGATGGCATCTATCCTGGTGGAAGAAAGGTGATTACATTTGCCAATATTCTTCAGCATGATGTCTTTCCATTGCCTCGCCTTTTGCAATTGGCGCAGAAGTATGGACAGGGCGAGATGCGTCGTCCTGTAGAAATTGAGTTTGCTGTGAACTTCGATGCAAACAACAAGACAGGAGTTTTCTATCTCCTTCAGATACGTCCGATGATTGATATAAAGGCTGATCTGGATGAAGACCTGAGCCTGATTCCGGAAGATAAGATAATATTGAAGAGTGAAAACTCTCTCGGTCATGGAGTAATGGACGATATATGCGATTTGATATATGTCAAGACTGATGGATATTCAGCTTCGAATAATCAGCTGATAGCATATGATATAGAGAAACTGAACCGTAAATTCCTGGACGAAGGAAAGCACTATGTACTTGTTGGTCCGGGCCGATGGGGTAGTAGCGACACATGGCTTGGAATACCGGTAAAGTGGCCTAATATCTCAGCTGCAAGAATAATTGTAGAAGCCGGACTGACAAATTATCGTGTGGATCCAAGTCAGGGTACTCACTTCTTCCAAAATCTGACATCATTCGGAGTGGGATATTTCACCATCAATGCGTTTATGAACGACGGTATCTATAATCAGGAATTTCTGAACAGTCTGCCGGCCGTGGAAGAAACACAATATTTGCGTTGGGTAAGATTCAAATCTCCGCTTATAGTTAAGATGGACGGTAAGAAGAAATTGGGAATTGTGGCTTTGCCTGAATAAGCAACCTTATAAATGAAAAAAACGGTTTCATGTATCTTAAAATGATGATGAAACCGTTTTTCTATGTCTTGATTTATAGCTGATTGCTGTATTCCTTATGGAACTCAACCACAGCCTCTATTCCTTTTCGGAATATGTCGAGAGGGAAGTTCTCATTTGGAGAATGGATGGCATTACTTTCAAGTCCGAATCCCATCAGTACTGTCTTTATTCCAAGAATCTGTTCGAAATCGCTTATGATAGGAATACTACCTCCGCGGCGTACTGCCAGCGGTTTCTTGCCGAATGCTTTTTCAAATCCTTTTTCGGCTGCCTTATATGCAGGAAGTGAGATAGGGCATACATAGCCTTCGCCACCGTGCATAGGGGTTACTTTTACCTGTACATATTCAGGAGCTATTTCGTTGATATAGTCAACAAATAGTTTTGAAATCTTTTCGTGGTTCTGGTGTGGCACAAGTCGGCACGAAACTTTTGCGTATGCCTTTGACGGAAGTACAGTCTTAGAGCCTTCGCCAGTGTATCCTCCCCAGATACCGCATACGTCGAACGATGGACGGCAACTGTTGCGTTCGAGAGTGGAATATCCCTTTTCGCCTTTCAATGCTTTCACTCCGATGGCATTCTTGTATTTTTCTTCATCGAAAGGAATGTTTGCTATCATTTCGCGTTCTTCTGCCGGAACCTCTTCCACATCATCGTAGAAATGAGGTACGGTGATGCGTCCGTCAGCATCAGTAATCTTGTCTATCATGCTGCACAATATGTTGATAGGATTTGCTACAGCACCGCCGAAGTGTCCGGAATGCAGGTCTCGGTTAGGACCTGTGACTTCTATTTCCCAATATGCCAGTCCGCGCAGACCTGTAGTGAGTGACGGAAGATCCTTGCCAAGCATACTTGTATCCGATACTAAGATAACATCAGCCTTAAGAAGTTCCTTATGTTCTTTCAGGAAAGCATTAAGACTAGGTGAACCTATTTCCTCTTCTCCTTCGAAAATGAATTTTACGTTGTGCTTCAGGAGGCCTTCGCGCACCATATATTCGAATGCTTTGGCTTGAATCATTGCCTGACCTTTATCGTCGTCGGCACCTCTGGCCCAGATATGTCCGTCTCTGATTTCAGGTTCAAAAGGATTGCTTTTCCAGAGTTCGAGCGGTTCGGCAGGCATCACGTCGTAGTGTGAATATATCAATACGGTAGGCGCATCAGGATTGACTCTCTTTTCGGCATATACCAATGGGTTGCCTTGCGAAGGCATGATAATAGCTTCGTCTGCACCTGCTTCGATTAGGAGTTGTCTCCATCTTTCGGCACATGCCAGCATATCTTCCTTATGCTGAGGCAGGGCACTGATGCTAGGTATGCGTATCAGACTGAAAAGTTCGTCGATGAAACGCTGTTCGTTTTCTTCAATGTATTTCCTTATTTCCATGGTTATAGAGTTGTTGTTTTGTTTAACAGATAATAATCGAGTATGGTCATGGCTGCCATAGCTTCCACTATAGATACTGCTCTTGGAAGTACGCACGGGTCATGGCGACCTCTCGCTTTTAATATTGTTTCGTTACCGTCTTTATCCACTGTAGGCTGTTCCATAAGTACTGTTGCAACGGGTTTGAATGCTACTTTGAAGTATATGTCCTGTCCGTTGCTTATACCTCCCTGGATACCTCCTGAACGGTTTGTACGGAAAGCTATCTTGCCGTTGTCGTTATAGAAGATATCGTTCTGCTGGCTGCCTTTCATGTTCATGTTGCCGAATCCCTGTCCGTATTCGAAACCTTTTGCGGCATTGATTGTGAGCATTGCATTGCCTAATGCTGCATGGAGTTTACCGAATGCCGGCTGGCCGAGACCAATAGGGCATCCTTTTATCACGCAATCAACAGTTCCTCCTATGGTATCGCCTTCACCTTTTGTCTTCAGAATGAGTTCAGCCATTGTCTGTGCCATAACAGGGTCCGGACATCTCACAGGATTCTTTTCAATCTCGCTTAAATCGTATGAAGTATAAGCCTTGTCGAGTTTCAGTTCGCCCACCTGCGATGTGTAAGCTGTAATCTCAATTCCCAACTGTTTCAAGGCTATTTTTGCCAGTGCTCCGGCAACAACTCGTGAGATGGTTTCGCGTGCCGATGAACGGCCTCCTCCGCGATGGTCGCGCAGTCCATACTTTTGAGTATATGTGAAATCAGCATGCGACGGACGGAAGACATCCTTCATGTTGTCATAGTCGCCTGAATGCTGATTGGTGTTCCATACCACGAAACCTATGGGGCATCCTGTGGAAACTCCATCGTATATTCCAGAAAGAAATTCAACCTGATCTGATTCCTTGCGTGCAGTTGTTATGGCAGACTGTCCGGGTTTTCTTCTGTCGAGTTCTTTTTGGATGAAATCCATGTCTATATGTATTCCTGCAGGGAAGCCGTCTATTACTCCTCCTATACCTTTTCCGTGTGATTCGCCGAAGCTGGTCAGACGGAATATATTTCCAAATGTGTTGTTGTACATTTTATCTCGTTTTTATATTTATATTAGTAGGTTGGTTTATTACCGGATTTATGGTAGAAATAATATTATAACTCATGTTGCCGACAGGTGTGGGCAGTGTTGCTGACAGTGGTCGGCAGCAAATAATGTCGGTATTTTGATTAGAATTTACTTCCGGCTCCTCCACCTCCGAAGCTGCCACCGCCGAAACTTCCTCCTCCGAAGCCACCGCCTCCGAAACCGCCCCGTCCGAAGCCTCCTCCCATGAAGATGCCTCCACCGAACGGTCCGCTCCGCCTTCCGTGGTGATGATTGTTCTCATCATCCACACGCTGTTCCTTGCGTACATAGTGGCCGCAGTTTGAGCAACATGACACTATTTCTTCGATATGGTATGTAGGATATTTGGCTATGGTGCGTCTGGAAATGACTTTCATTGTCTGTTTATGGCATTTAGGACAACGTTTTTGTCGTCTGACGGTAAGCCAAAGATAGAACATTGTAAATCCAATGACACCGAAAAGCAGCAGGAACAATATTATAGAATCTTCACCTGATCCGGAGCCAGGCTTATCCGGTGTTCCGTTTTCTCCGTCAAGATATCCTCTTAAGGCTTTTATTCCGGCAAGCATTCCTGCATCCCAATTCCCTTGTGAGAAGGCCTTGTTCATATATCTCACCTGTATCTTCTTGCAGATGGCATCAGGCAATACACCTTCAAGTCCGTATCCGGTTGCAAACTGTATGCAGCGTTCGCCTGTTACGAGAAGTATAACAAGACCGTTGTCTTTTTCTTTCTGTCCGACTCCGTTTTCTTGACCGAGGCGGTATGCAAAATCAAAACAGTCGCCACCTTCAATCTGTTCTACTGCTACTACAAGAACCTGTATTCCTGTTTTCTGCTCTAGTGAAAACAGTGTGGTGTCTATGGCGGCAACAGTCGATGCAGAAAGAATATTGTCAGGATTGCTGACGTATCGGGTACGATCCATGAGATGTACCATAGGAACATCTTTTACCTTATATTCTTTTGCGGTAGCCGTCATGCAGCAGCACAATGCGAGCAGTATTGCTACGAAATGCAGTCTTCTCATAGTCGTATCAGAATTTTACTTCCGGTGCTTTTTCAGAACCTTCGGCTGCTTCGAAATAAGGACGTTTCTCGAATCCGAAAAGTCCGGCTATGATATTTTTAGGGAAACGGCGGATTGTTGTGTTGTAACTCTTGGCTATTTCGTTGAATTTTCTGCGTTCCACGCTGATTCTGTTTTCTGTTCCTTCAAGCTGAGCCTGCAAAGCCTGGAAATTTTCGTTTGCTTTAAGGTCCGGATAGTTCTCTGTAATAGCAAGCAGTCTGCCGAGTGCGGCACCTATTTCACCTTGTGCCTTCTGGTATGCCTGAAGCTTTTCAGGAGTAAGATCCTCAATGCTGATAGTGGCCTGTGTAGCTTTCGATCTTGCCGATACTACAGCATCCAAAGTTTCTTTTTCGTGTGCTGCATATCCTTTCACGGTATTCACAAGGTTAGGGATAAGGTCGGCACGGCGTTGGTACTGGTTTTCTACATTGCTCCATGCTGTGCTTACCGATTCGTCTTGCGAAACGAGTGAGTTATAAGATGAAATACTGTAAATTACTAAAATTACAATTACTGCTATAACAGTGATGATTGTCCAAGTTTTCTTCATAATTTCTTTTGGTTTATAAATATTAAATTGAAATTCAGCGCAAACATAATAAAAATAACGGTGTCATAAACAGTTGGCCTATGATAGTTTTTTGTGTTTTTTGCCGGAGAATATTTCTTTTATTCTTCTATATATCTTTACTCCTGTCATAATACCGTCGTATGCAGCCATTCCGGTGTTGAAATGGTGCATCATCAAATCCATTTTGCTTTTTGTCTCAGGTGGTGAGAAAAGGTTCTGCGTCAGTTCGTGGATTCTTTCCTTTGACGCTCTCAGCTCTGCCTTTTTGCTGTTTTTCCTGTCAGAGATGATTTGTATGCTGTATTTGGTTGTTTCGTTCATTATATATTATTGTTTAGGGTTGTTTTCTTCTTTATCTTTATCCTCTAGGAATAGTCGTGCCAGAAAATTGACCATCGGCTGGAAGATTATTTTTTGTCTGAGGATATATATCACAATGCCGAGTAGTAATATACAGCCGCCGATTATAGCATAACTGGCAATAATATTATTGACAAAAGAGTCTATCGTATAAACCAGCATGAACGAGAAATAAAACAAGGCTGTCATCCCCAGAACGATGAGGACGCAGATCAGGATAAGTGTTGATATGAGAATGGTGAGCTTCTCCACCAGGTCAAGCTTGATGTATTGTCCCTGAAGCTCTATATATTTTTTTATTTCCTTGAACAATGCTTCCAGATTGTCAATGCTTTTGTCGTTGGCAAACATATTTGTCTTTACTTTATAATTAATAAAAAAGGGAAATTTAAAAGGAAGTTCCGTCAGTCGCGTTAGCGTGAGCGGCTTTTCCTTTTAAAATCCCTAATGAGTTTTCTCAAAATCTTAAACTGACAGAAGTATTGTCTTTTCTGTCTGAAGTCTTTTTACTCTGCATCTTTCACTTCTGCTGCAATCTGGTCAACCAAGTCTTCCATTTCAGCACGATTTAGTCTGATTCCTTTCTGGCGAAGGATTTCAGCTATTTTTCTACGAGTGTCTTCGCCTTTTTCCGGAGCGAATAGGATTCCGGCTGCTGCACCAAGAGCTACTCCGCCCAAGAATGCTGCTACAATGTTCAATGCTTTCATGATAATAGTGTTTTATCGTTGTGTATGATGCGTCTTTAATTATTGTTGCATAGAAATTGATATGCAGACAATATTGAATGACGGTATCATAAACAGGTTTATTGTTTTAGTTTCTACAAATCTAATAAAAAAGATTGTATTTTGTCCGTCTTAATCCGTGAAAAATTATCATTTTATTCTGATAAATGTATAATTAACGGTTTTTAACTGCATTGAAAGCTTTATATTACTACTTTTGCCACGAAAAGCCAGTAAGGTGAATCTATAAATCAAAATAAACATAAAGACGACATGAAAAAATTATTCGTATTAGGAATGGGATTATGCCTTGTATTGGCATTCTCTTCTTGCAAATCAAGTGAAAGTGCTTATAAAAAAGCATATGAGAAAGCTAAACAAAACGAATTGGCTGAGGCGAAAGCTCAGGAAGAAGTGGTTGAACCAGCTCCGGTGGTAGAGGCTGCTCCTGTTCAGACTCCTGCTCCTGTTTCTCCTGCTCCTGTTCGTGAAGAGAAAGTTGAACTTGTTTCAGGTGATGGACTTAAGGCATTCAGTGTTGTGTGTGGAAGTTTTGGTGTAAAAGCTAATGCTGACGGTTTGAAATCAACACTTGACGGACAGGGTTATAATGCGAAAGTTGTATATAATGCGGAACGTAATATGTATCGCGTTGTTGTAGCATCTTTCGATACAAGAGAAGAAGCTGCTGCTGCAAGAGATGCTTTTAAGGCTAAATATCCTAACCGTCAGGATTTCCAGGGTTCATGGTTGTTATACCGTGTTTATTAATGGAAAATAGCTCGGAATTATTATTCTAATTTTCATATTATAAGCGATGGCATCTAGGCTATCGCTTTTTTTTGTACATTTGCGAATTGTTTTTTTTATTTTGATGTATTATGAAGAATAGGTATTATGTTTGTATAATTTGCTTGTTGGTAGCAATGTCGTCTGTGGCACAAGAGAAATTTGAATTGTTTAAGTATGGTGACATGGACAGTTGGGTAACGCGTAGGATAGAAGAGTCGTCCATTATAGGTGGTAACGTTAAATATTTGTATGAACTGGGGCCTGAGATGGATTTTGACGGAAATATTCCATATAAAAATCAGGGCGGTTCGCCATGGGGAAATTCTAATGTCATGGCTAAAGTGGCAGGTATAGTAAAGACAAATACGAGTGTGTTTCCGGAAAAACTCACTCATGGCAAGTGTGCACGTCTGGAAACTCATATTGAAAGTGTCAAGGTGTTGGGACTGGTAAATATCTCTGTGCTGGCATCAGGTTCTATGTTTCTTGGAGATATTAAAGAACCCATAACCGGTACTAAGGATGGTGAAGAAAAGTTGAATTGTGGTGTCCTCTTCTCGAAAAGGCCAAAGGCTATACGTTATGACTATAAAGTGAAAATGTCTGATCAGAAAGATAGAATACGTATGACTGGCTTCAGCAAGAAAACTGTAGTGAAAGGTAAGGATGCGGCAATAATGGTTTGTTATCTCCAAAAAAGAACAGAAGATGCTGAAGGGAATATAATAGCGGAGCGAGTTGGAACTGCTGCGGTGAAATACTCGGATAATTCCGACTGGAAGAAAGGTGTTACATATGAGATAATGTATGGCGATATAACCGGCAACGCTAACTATGTTCCTGAACTTATGGCTTTGGGAACCGGTGGATATCATGCACGCAACAGCAAAGGCGAGAGCGTGATGATAAAAGAAGACGGATGGGCAGACAAGGATGAAACTCCAACTCATATCATTGTACAGTTCACTTCAAGCATAGGCGGTGCGTTTGTTGGTTCACCTGGAAATACTCTTTGGATTGATAATGTAGGTCTGGTGTATTAACCAAATGCTAGGATTTTTTAAGTTATATATATAAGGCTGTAATAAATTAATTTGTAAATTTGCTGCCACTTATGAGTAGGATTTTAGCAATTGATTACGGAAGAAAGCGTACTGGGATAGCTGTTACAGATCCGATGCAGATTATTGCAAGCGGACTTACAACTGTGCCTACACATGAACTTGCGGATTTCATTATGAAATATGTCGCTCAGGAAAAGGTGGAACGGATTATCATCGGTCATCCTAAACAGATGAATTATGAGGATTCGGAGAATATGAAGAATATTATTCCTTTTATGAACAGACTGAAGAAATTGCTTCCTGCAATTCCTGTGGAATTGGTTGACGAAAGGTTTACATCTGTATTGGCTCATCAGGCTATGCTAGCTGGAGGCTTGAAGAAAAAGGACAGGCAAAACAAGGCGCTGGTGGATGAGATAAGCGCAACTATAATTTTACAGTCGTATCTCGAATCGAAAAAATATTAATAACAGAATAAAATAATAAAGATGATTTTACCGATTTACGTATATGGCCAACCTGTATTGCGTCAGGAGGCTGAAGATATAACTCCGGATTATCCGAACCTGAAAGAATTGATTGAAAATATGTTTGAGACTATGGATCGTGCCGACGGTGTAGGTCTGGCTGCTCCACAGATAGGATTGCCAATCCGTGTGGTTGTGATAAATCTTGATGTTCTTTCAGACGAAATGCCGGAATTCAAGGATTTCAGACGTGCATATATCAATGCACATATCATTGAAACAGGTGATGAAATTGTCTCAATGGAAGAAGGTTGCCTTAGTTTGCCTGGGGTACATGAGACTGTAAAACGTCCTGACAAAATACATGTGACATACCTTGACGAAAATCTTAATCCTCATGATGAATGGGTAGAAGGATATCTGGCAAGAGTTATGCAGCATGAGTTCGATCACTTGGATGGTACTATGTTCATTGACCATCTGTCTCCATTGAGAAAACAGATGATTAGAGGAAAACTTAACAAGATGGTTGAAGGTAAAGCACGCTGTGCTTACAAGGTGAAAACTGTAAAATGATAAAAAAGCTTCTATACATATTATATATAGGCTTGATGACACCTGTAGTGGCCCTGTCGCAAATAAATACGGACAGGGTTATGACTATAGGTAAGAATGCTCTCTATTTTGAGGATTATGTATTGTCAATACAATATTTTAATCAAGTTATCAATGCAAAACCATATTTGGCGGAACCTTTCTTTTATCGTGGACTTGCAAAACTGAATCTGGATGATTTGCAAGGTGCTGAAGCTGACTGTACGCAGTCGATAGACAGGAATCCGTTTGTTGCCAATACATACCAGATAAGGGGAATAGCCAGAATACGTCAGGAAAATTTTGACGGTGCGATAGCCGATTATCGTAAGGCTTTGACTATAGAGCCTGAAAATGAAGCGTTCTGGCATAATCTTATACTATGTAGAATTCAGAAAAAAGACTATCCTACGGCAAGAGCCGAACTTGATACTCTCATTTCATTATCTCCGAAATATACTGATGCTTATTTGATGCGTACGGAAGTGTCATTGAAAATGAAGGATACAATACAGGCCATGTCTGACGCTGACAAAGCTATAGAAATGGACCGTTATAATCCGGACCCGTGGGCTTCAAGGGCTGTATTATTTATGCAGAGAAGTAAATATGCAGAGGCGGAATCGGATTTTGATGAGGCTGCAAGACTTTCGTTTAAAAATTCTGGAATATATATAAACAGGGCTTTGGCAAGGTATTATCAGAATAACTTGCGAGGCGCCATGGCTGATTATGACATCGCTCTGGATATTGATAGGGATAATTTGATTGGACATTACAACCGAGGACTGTTAAGAGCTCAGGTAGGTGATGACAACAGGGCTATAGAGGATTTTGACTTCGTATTGAATGTGGAACCGGACAATCTGATGGCTGCATTTAATAGAGGATTGCTCCGTAGTAAGACTGGAGATTATAAAGGAGCTGTGGAAGATTATACTTTGGTGTTGGACGAATATCCGAACTTTATGCCTGGCTATCAATGTAGGGCTGAGGCTTATCGCAAAATGGGAGATCTCAAGAGAGCTGACGCTGATGAGATAGTAATGCTTAAAGCTCAAATTGACGCACAGACCGGAAATAAGAATAATACGGCTTCGAATGACAAGACAAGAAAGAAGTCTGATAAGAATATGAACAACTATCGTAAAATCGTTGTTGCCGACAATGATGAAGAAGATAGCAAATACAGGACTAACTATCGCGGTAGGGTGCAGGATAAGAATATCAATATTCTTCCTCAGCCAATGTTTGCCTTGACTTATTATGAACGTAAGGATGAGGTGAGAAGACAGGTTAACTTCAATGATAGAATAGCCAGAATGAATGAAAAACACCTGTTCCCGCAAAGGTTGATTATCACGAATAGTGAAATGGCTTTAAGTGAGGATCAGGTTAAGCAGCATTTTGCTTCCATAGACCGTCTGTCGGCTTCTATAGCCAATAATCCGGAAAATGCATTGAATTATTATTCACGTGCGCTGGATTTTTATCTGGTTCAGGATTTTGACAATGCTATCAATGACTTGAATGAATGTATAAAGAAAGACAGTACGTTTTTCCCTGCATACTTCAGTCGTGCATTAATTCATTATAAGGAACTGGAGTATAGAAAGCGTGAAAAGAGTTTCGAGATAGTAGTTACAGACGATAAGACAGCACAGGTGAGGTCTTTGGATTATGCTAAGATACGTGATGATTTGGATAAGGTGATAGAGCTGGCTCCTGATTTTGTATATGCATATTACAACAGGGCCAATATCCTTACCATAATGAAAGATTATCGTGGAGCAATAGCTGATTATAATAAGGTTTTGGAGATAGAACCAAATCTTGCGGATGCTTATTTTAATAGAGGATTGACTCATATTTTCCTTGGAAACAATAGGCTTGGAATACAGGATTTGAGCAAGGCAGGAGAATTGGGTATATTCTCTGCTTATAATATCATAAAACGTTTTACGGCTAAAGAAAACTAACTTTTATATCAAAAAGAAACCTATTATAGAAACTTTTACTAATTTTGCGGATAAAACTGAGTAAAAATAAGATTAATATATAAAAATCATGATTAAGATAACTTTCCCGGATGGTTCCGTTCGTGAATATAACGAAGGCGTAACCGGTCTGCAGATTGCAGAAAGCATAAGCTCACGTTTGGCACAGGATGTTTTGGCGTGCAGCGTAAATGGTGAGACTATAGATTTGAGTCGTCCTATAAACGAAGATGCTGAATTTGTTCTTTACAAATGGGATGATGAACAGGGTAAACATGCGTTCTGGCATACAAGTGCACACTTGCTTGCTGAGGCTCTTCAGGAACTTTATCCTGGAATTCAGTTTGGTATCGGTCCGGCTATCGAAAACGGTTTCTATTATGATGTAGATCCGGGTGAGGCTGTTATTAAAGAAGGTGACCTTCCTGCCATAGAAAAGAAAATGATTGAACTGGCTGCCAAGAAAGAGGCATTGGTTCGTGAAAACATTTCAAAAGAAGATGCATTGAAAATGTTCGGCGAAAGAGGAGAAACTTATAAGTGCGAACTTATCTCTGAATTGGAAGACGGACATATCACTACTTATACTCAGGGTGCATTTACAGACTTGTGCCGTGGTCCACACTTGACTTCTACAGCTCCTATCAAGGCCGTTAAACTGTTGTCAGTGGCAGGTGCATACTGGAGAGGACAGGAAGACCGTAAGCAGATGACACGTATCTATGGTATTTCTTTCCCTAAGAAGAAAATGCTCGATGAATATCTTGCATTGCTTGAAGAAGCTAAGAAGCGCGACCATCGTAAAATAGGAAAAGAAATGGATCTGTTCATGTTCTCTGATACAGTAGGTAAGGGATTGCCTATGTGGTTGCCGAAGGGAACAGCTCTTCGTATCCGTCTTCAGGATTTCTTGCGTCGTATCCAGGCAAGATATGACTATCAGGAAGTAATGTGTCCGCCAATAGGTAACAAGCTTCTTTATGTCACTTCAGGTCACTATGCAAAATATGGTAAGGATGCATTCCAGCCAATCCATACACCGGAAGAAGGAGAAGAGTACTTCTTGAAACCGATGAACTGTCCTCATCACTGTATGATATATAAGAACTCTCCACGTTCTTATCGTGACCTTCCTTTGCGTATCGCTGAGTTCGGTACTGTATGTCGTTACGAGCAGAGTGGTGAATTGCATGGATTGACTCGTGTACGTAGCTTTACACAGGATGACGCTCACTTGTTCTGCCGTCCTGACCAGGTGAAAGACGAGTTCTTGCGTGTAATGGATATTATTTCAATCGTGTTTACTTCGATGGGACTTGAAAACTTTGAGGCTCAGATTTCATTGAGAGATAAAGTGAACCGTGAAAAATATATCGGATCTGAAGAAAACTGGGAAAAGGCTGAACAGGCTATTATCGAGGCTTGCCAGGAAAAAGGATTGCCTGCAAAGATCGAATATGGTGAAGCTGCATTCTATGGTCCTAAACTTGACTTTATGGTTAAGGATGCTCTGGGACGCCGTTGGCAGTTGGGTACTATTCAGGTTGACTACAACTTGCCGGAAAGATTCCAGTTGGAATATATGGGATCGGATAACCAGAAGCACCGTCCTGTGATGATTCACCGTGCTCCATTCGGATCTATGGAACGTTTCGTTGCTGTTCTTATCGAACATACAGCTGGTAAGTTCCCATTGTGGTTGACTCCTGATCAGGTTGCAATTCTTCCTATTTCTGAAAAATTCAATGAATATGCTGACCATGTTCGTATGGAACTTAAGAAATATGATATTCGTGCCTTGGTTGACGACAGAAACGAGAAAATCGGACGTAAGATACGTGATAATGAAATGAAACGTATCCCTTACATGCTTATTGTAGGTGAAAAAGAAGCTGAAAATGGCGAGGTAGCCGTAAGAAAACAGGGTGAAGGCGACAAAGGAAGCATGAAAATAGAAGATTTTGCAAAAAATATTGCAGAAGAAGTTCATAATATGATAAATAAATGGTAACTTTGCAACCGTTTTCATGAATACGAATTAAATATTCATGAAAACGGTGTAAAAACTATTAAAGAATAATTTATAAAAACGTAATTCAAACTGGAATAAAAGTTATTAATGAAGAATGACAATTTAAAAGGGCAACATCGAATCAACGAACAGATTCGTGCCAAAGAAGTCCGCATAGTGGGCGATGATATTGAATCAGCAGTTTATCCGTTGGCGCAAGCTTTAAAGATGGCCGAAGAGCATGAAGCTGACTTAGTTGAAATTTCACCCAATGCTGTTCCACCGGTTTGTAGAATTATAGATTATTCTAAATTCCTTTATCAGTTAAAAAAACGCGCTAAGGAACAGAAAGCTAAGCAGGTTAAGGTTAATGTTAAGGAAATCCGTTTCGGACCACAGACAGATGAGCATGACTATAACTTTAAGCTTAAACATGCAATAGGTTTCTTGCAGGACGGTGATAAAGTAAAAGCTTATGTATTCTTCAAGGGACGTTCAATCCTCTTTAAGGAACAGGGCGAAGTTCTTTTGTTACGTTTTGCAAATGACCTTGAAGAGTATGCTAAAGTAGAGCAGATGCCGTTGCTGGAAGGTAAAAGAATGATAATATCATTGACTCCTAAGAAAGGTCCGGCTCCAAAGAAAACTGCTCCACAAGCTAAAGCCGTTAAAACTGAAGAGGAAGAAGATTAAAAAACAAGAGCGTATAGCGCGCAGGTATAGTGCGTTATTGCCTTTAGAATAATAATAATTAAAAATTTAAACAAGATGCCAAAGATCAAGACTAACTCCGGTTCTAAAAAAAGATTTACTCTTACCGGAACAGGTAAAATCAAAAGAAAGCACGCTTTTCATAGTCACATTTTGACTAAGAAGACTAAAAAGCAAAAAAGAAACCTTGTACACTCAGGATTAGTTCACAACTCAAACCTAAGCCAGGTAAAGGAACTTCTTTGCATGAAGTAATTTTAGCTTTAAAAGCGTATTTTGTATCATTTAAATTATTAACCGAATGTATTAGCTTTAAGTCCGATTGTAAAATATCGGCGCTTTCATTCAAAAAAGAATTAAAACTATGCCAAGATCAGTAAATCACGTTGCTTCAAGAGCAAGAAGAAAGAAAATTTTAGGTTTAACCAGAGGTTACTTTGGTGCTAGAAAGAATGTATGGACAGTAGCCAAGAATACTTGGGAAAAAGGTTTGACTTATGCTTACCGTGACCGTAAGAATAAGAAACGTAACTTCCGTGCATTGTGGATTCAGCGTATCAATGCAGCTGCTCGTTTGGAAGGTATGTCATACTCTAAACTGATGGGTGCTTTGCACAAAGCTGGTATTGAAATCAACCGTAAGGTTTTAGCTGATTTAGCTATGAATCATCCAGATGCATTCAAAGCTGTTGTTGCTAAGGCAAAAGCTGCTTAATAGCTTCTAAGGAATAAAAAGTTATTAAAAAGCTGTTCTCACAAATGAGAGCAGCTTTTTTTTGTATTAAAATGATGGTGAAACTTTGTAATATTAATTTTTTGTATTATATTTGTAATACAAAAATATAGCCGCACTTGCAGAATCGGGAAACTCATCAAATTATAAGAAATACCGAGACAAGCTTCATATTCTAATGGCGGGCCACGCCTTCGGGTAGCATTTATGCCGGTGGATTACAAAGGAATTGAGCTCTCAAATCATGTCTATCGGAGTTTCGTCACGCCTCGGGTGCGGCTTCTTTTATATCTAAACTTCATTCAGAAAATACTTTATATTAGGTGTGTGTAAATGATTTGTGTTTTTTCATTTCACACATTTCTTATTTTAAAACTATATATCCCACTAATTTGTATATTTTACGTACGAATCAGTGGGATATATTGTCAATATACGCTTATTTCTAACTATATCAGTAATATCTATCAATTCAGTTCTTTTCGTCTATTATAGGGAAAATAAGTCATTCATCTTTGTTGTCCATATATTTTTCTCCGTACCTTTCTGAGTATTTTTTATTTATTATTTCCCGTAGCTCAGTAAGAGCTTTGTGGCAATACTTTATTATTGTTTTCTTATTCTTATTGAATTTTGTTGCTAATGTAAAATATGACTCTTTATTTATCCTTCCTATTATAATTTGTTTTTCCAGATATTCAAGTTCCTCTATTGATTCATCCATTATTTCCAAGGCTATTTTGTCTTTAATGTCGTCTGAGTAATATTTATATGGGAAAGTTGGCTCTTTGGACAAATCTTCATAGTAACTAGTGTTTTTCTTACGCGGGTCTGTAACTCTGTCTTTGCAAAAGTTTAATGTAACTTTTTTAACCCAGACATCAAATTTGCCTTTTTCATAGTAACTTGTACTCAAACGATTGATGACATGTAATATGGCATCATGGATTACATCTTGTTTTTCATTTGCATTAAATGGGAATAAAGAAACTACGCTTTCAATGTCCTTAAGTATTCTGTCCCAAGTCTCTTCGTCTAAATTGAAAATGTTCATATCTCTTGTATTTTATATTGTTTTTGTAAATATAAAGTAAAAGATATGAAAAAAGAAATATTTCATTAAAAATAATACATTTTTCTTATAATTTTTACGTTTTTGGATTTTTATTTATTGAATATGCA
>NZ_JANRHK010000069.1:0-343 GCF_024733815.1 Bacteroides sp. ET336 | reverse complement strand
TTACGGTCTTCCTATAGTCTCAATTTATATTCTGGGGCATAAGTTGGGAGATCTGCAGGAGCCTGTGGTGTATGTACGCAGAAAATATCTGGACTATAACTCAAACCCTATAGAGAACGGTGTACCTGATCCGTTTATAGAGAGCCTTACACACGACAGTATAATAATTCAAATACCGTATTTGAAGGGGAAGGTTAGGAACAGGCTTGAAAGATTACTTCAGGTTTTCGACCAAACTTATCGTCTTAAGGATAATGAACATATCATGGAAATAGATGAAAGAGGACTGGAAATAGAGGAACAGCTTGTGGTTGACAGGCTGATAAAGGCAGCTGTCGAACCG
>NZ_JANRHK010000068.1:0-368 GCF_024733815.1 Bacteroides sp. ET336 | reverse complement strand
GTAAGTTTCCAATTTTAGGGTAGCCCCTTTTAGACGGGTGCCAGCAGGCACCCGTCTAAAAAAGAGTCCACAAATTTAACGATTATTATTTGCATATTGTCATGGGAAGGAGGTTTTCGTAATCCGTTCTTCCCTTTTTTAATTCTCTGAGCAGCCTGCAGAAGTAATCCCTGAAGGAGACTCCTGCCTGTTTGCAGGTTTCTATAAAGGTATTATAGATTGCGGAGTTCTGTATTCCTTTCACACTTCCGAAGAACAGGCTGTTCTTTCGTTGGACAGTGATTGGTCTTATCGCTCTTTCCGCCGCCATATTGTCTATGGAGTATTCTCCGTCATTTCTGTAGGCGAAGATCTGATTCCAGAAGTTC
>NZ_JANRHK010000067.1:0-414 GCF_024733815.1 Bacteroides sp. ET336 | reverse complement strand
TTACTTTTTCAGCTTGTTACATCATGTCAAAGATCTTTCATATTTTCAAGGATTGACTACGTCTATCCTATCAATCTGTAGTGGAGAATAACGGATTCGAACCGTTGACCCCCTGCGTGCAAAGCAGGTGCTCTAGCCAGCTGAGCTAATCCCCCGTGCTGTTGTCTTTTCAAAAGCGGGTGCAAAGGTAAGTGTTTTATTTTGAACTCGCAAATAAAAAAGCAACTTTTTTTCATTATATTTTCATTCAGTTTTGCTGTTTGAAAACATTGACTTTCGTCGATATTATTTCAGATAGATTTGCTACCTGAAACATTGACTTTCGTCGATGTAGTCCCAGGCAGAGTTGAACTGCCGACCTCTACATTATCAGTGTAGCGCTCTAACCAACTGAGCTATAGGACTATATAATAA
>NZ_JANRHK010000066.1:0-453 GCF_024733815.1 Bacteroides sp. ET336 | reverse complement strand
CGTTTCGAGTATGCTTCCGCCGGACGCCTGTCGGGCATCATATCCTCCCGTGGCGAACGCCTGAAAGTGGAAACCGACGGGCTGGGCCGCGTATGCTGCGTGTCCATCCGGCAGGACAACGAGGAGGTCAAGCTGGTCCGCTACCGGTACGACGGACGGGGCGACATGGTGGAGACCACCGACGCGCTGGATGTCAGCAAGCATTTCGTCTATGCCGACGGACACCTGCTCGTGCAGCTCACCAACCAGGGAGGCATGTCCTTCCATTGGGAATATGAAGGCAGGGGCGAAAATGCCCGGTGTGTGCATACGTGGGGCGACGGCGGCGTGATGGAATACTTCATCCGCTACGCCGAGGGATGCACCCGCGTCCGCAACGGCGAGGATGCCGAAACCGAATACTACTACGGCGAAGACAAACTCATTTACAAGATCGTGGATGCCAACGGCGGT
>NZ_JANRHK010000065.1:0-453 GCF_024733815.1 Bacteroides sp. ET336 | reverse complement strand
TGTTTCGAGTACGCTTCCGCCGGACGCCTGTCGGGCATCATATCCTCCCGTGGCGAACGCCTGAAAGTGGAAACCGACGGGCTGGGCCGTGTATGCTGCGTGTCCGTCCGGCAGGACAACGAGGAGGTCAGACTGGTCCGCTACCGGTACGACGGACGGGGCGACATGGTGGAGACCACCGACGCGCTGGATGTCAGCAAGCATTTCGTCTATGCCGGCGGACACCTGCTCGTGCAGCTCACCAACCAGGGAGGCATGTCCTTCCATTGGGAATATGAAGGCAGGGGCGAAAACGCCCGGTGCGTGCATACGTGGGGCGACGGCGGCGTGATGGAATACTTCATCCGCTACGCCAAGGGGTGCACCCGCATCCGCAACGGCGAGGATGCCGGGACCGAATACTACTACGGAGAGGACAGGCTCATCTACAAGATCGTGGATGCCAACGGCGGG
>NZ_JANRHK010000064.1:0-461 GCF_024733815.1 Bacteroides sp. ET336 | reverse complement strand
CCTTTAGGGTTTACATCCTTGTCCGGAACATTCTTCTTATCAATATACTGGCTTCCCAGATATTGCCTGAAACGCAATGTCTCAGTCACCAGCCACGTCTTCTGCAATTCAATCAGAATAAGCTGTTGCGTTCCGTCTTCATTCTTTATGGTAGCTGCAAAGTCAATTCTCATCATGGAGATTTTCCTTTGTGTTACGCCTGTATATTCATGAGGACGCATTTCAAGATGAATAATTTCCTTCTGAAGCAAAGCGGAAAGCATAATCTTTGCCACCCTGTCATCCTCCATCATATATTTGAACACCGAATCATATATAGGATTTGCTATCAGTACCATAAGTAACTCCTTTCTTTATATTTGAGACTGCGTAAAGATACACTTTTTTCGTGAAAACACAAAACCGTAAAAATTCCAATGTCAAAAATGAAACTTCTATTGTTACAAACCGGTTTTGACAAT
>NZ_JANRHK010000063.1:0-489 GCF_024733815.1 Bacteroides sp. ET336 | reverse complement strand
AGTCGGATGCGGTAGACGCGAAACCAAGTGATCTACCCTTGGCCAGGATGAAGTCTGGGTAACACCAGATGGAGGTCCGCACCAATAAGCGTTGAAAAGCTTCTGGATGAGCTGAGGGTAGGGGTGAAAGGCTAATCAAACTTGGAGATAGCTCGTACTCCCCGAAATGCATTTAGGTGCAGCCTCGAGGATTACTGATGTGAGGTAGAGCGACTGATTGGATGCGAGGGCTTCACCGCCTATCAAGTCCTGACAAACTCCGAATGCGCATCAGTTTTACCCCGGGAGTGAGGGCATGGGTGCTAAGGTCCGTGCCCGAGAGGAGAACAATCCGGACCATCAGCTAAGGCCCCGAAATGACAGCTAAGTTAAACTAACGAAGTCAGATTGCTAAGACAGCTAGGATGTTGGCTTGGAAGCAGCCATTCATTTAAAGAGTGCGTAACAGCTCACTAGTCGAGGAATTTGGCGTGGATAATAATCGGGTAT
>NZ_JANRHK010000062.1:0-525 GCF_024733815.1 Bacteroides sp. ET336 | reverse complement strand
CTTAACGTTGGAGGTACCCGTACCGCAAACGGACACACGTAGTCGGGTTGAATATACTAAGGCGCTTGGGTGAATCACGGTTAAGGAACTAGGCAAATTGACCCTGTAACTTCGGAATAAAGGGTCCCTCCTCGCAAGAGAGGGCGCAGAGAATAGGTCCAGGCAACTGTTTAACAAAAACACAGGGCTGTGCTAATATGAAAGTAGATGTATACAGCCTGACACCTGCCCGGTGCTGGAAGGTTAAGAGGAGATGTCATCTTTGGGAGAAGCATTGAATTGAAGCCCCAGTAAACGGCGGCCGTAACTATAACGGTCCTAAGGTAGCGAAATTCCTTGTCGGGTAAGTTCCGACCTGCACGAATGGTGTAATGATCCGGACACTGTCTCAACCGTGAGCCCAGTGAAATTGTAGTATCGGTGAAGATGCCGATTACCCGCGATGGGACGAAAAGACCCCGTGAACCTTTACTATAGCTTAGCATTGAATTTGGGCACGCGATGTGTAGGATAGGTCGGAGGCTT
>NZ_JANRHK010000061.1:0-526 GCF_024733815.1 Bacteroides sp. ET336 | reverse complement strand
CAGCCGCAAGGCATGTATGAAGGTGCTGCATGGTTGTCGTCAGCTCGTGCCGTGAGGTGTCGGCTTAAGTGCCATAACGAGCGCAACCCTTTCTGCCAGTTACTAACAGGCAATGCTGAGGACTCTGGCGGTACTGCCATCGTAAGATGTGAGGAAGGTGGGGATGACGTCAAATCAGCACGGCCCTTACGTCCGGGGCTACACACGTGTTACAATGGGGGGTACAGAAGGCAGCTTACCGGCGACGGTTGGCCAATCCCGAAAGCCCCTCTCAGTTCGGACTGGAGTCTGCAACCCGACTCCACGAAGCTGGATTCGCTAGTAATCGCGCATCAGCCACGGCGCGGTGAATACGTTCCCGGGCCTTGTACACACCGCCCGTCAAGCCATGAAAGCCGGGAGTACCTGAAGTGCGTAACCGCAAGGAGCGCCCTAGGGTAACACTGGTAATTGGGGCTAAGTCGTAACAAGGTAGCCGTACCGGAAGGTGCGGCTGGAACACCTCCTTTCTGGAGTGATACCGTAA
>NZ_JANRHK010000060.1:0-553 GCF_024733815.1 Bacteroides sp. ET336 | reverse complement strand
GTTTTAGCTTCGCTGACCGTTGGTTATTAATTATTAATTTTTAATTGAATTACATGAAATACCCTATAGGAATACAGAATTTTGAAGAGATACGCGAAGGCGGTTATCTTTATATCGACAAGACGGACATGATGTTTGATCTGGTGGATAATGGTAAGTATTATTTCCTAAGCCGTCCGCGCAGGTTCGGAAAGAGTCTTCTTATCTCTACGCTGGAGACTTATTTCAGTGGAAAAAGGGAGATGTTCGAGGGGCTGAAGATTGCGGAACTGGAGAAGGAATGGACGGAATATCCTGTGCTGCATCTGGACCTGAATACTGAAAGGTATGCCACTCCGAAGGATCTGGAGAACAAGCTTGACCTGTTTCTGAAACAGTGCGAGGCTCTTTATGGCAAGAATCCGGATGAGTATTCGCTTGCGACAAGATTTGAGGGGGTAATACGAAGAGCGGCGGAAAAGACTGGAAGGAACACTGTAATCCTGGTAGATGAATATGACAAACCGATGCTGCAGGCCATAGATAATGAGGAGCTGCAGGATGAGTACAGGAA
>NZ_JANRHK010000006.1:0-165278 GCF_024733815.1 Bacteroides sp. ET336 | reverse complement strand
TATGAGAGATCCTCGAGGTAGAGATACTTCGGGGGTTTTTTGCGTTTATACACTTTAGACTTTCTCTGCACGAAGGTTGCGGATGAACAACGGAAAAAACGATAGATGTCATTACGGTAAAAAAATTACGAGAATACATAATAAGCAGACTGTTCCAATCTAAAAATTTAATATGCGTCTGTATGATGTGGTAATAATAAATCATATATAGAATACTGAGAAATACTGATTTCGCAGTTTCATACGGATAATAAGCCGCAAAACCGTATATTTGCAAAAAACAGTGATGCTTATGTAATGATGTATGGTCTTCCGTTTTTACGTAGATCCCCTATTTTGAATCGAAACAATATTTTTTTGCTTGTCTGGGGAAAACAAAAAATCCCGATTTCGCTTGGAAATCAGGATTTTAATGTTTTTAGCTTTCTTCGAAGTGGTGCCACCAGGAATCGTAATCTAACGATAAGTGGCTGAATATCTTTGATGTATCTTTTAGCTAAAGAAGTAATCTCCCGCTATTGCTCCACCGGAGGCTTGCAGTATTTTGCAGTGTCTTGCGGAGTCGATTTCCTATTATAGAACAAAGGTAGCGTTTTATTTTGAAATACAAGAAGATGATTTGTGTTTTTGCTCCACCTAATAGGAAACTTCAATTAAAGTGGAGAAAATTGCAGAATATACCTGTTAAATGATATTCCGATTTTTACAAATAATCACCAATCTTTAATGATTTAGAATAGCTATCAACTTCTTTATCTGAAGCTAATTTTTCCACATGCTCAATAGATATACCTTTCCACCCTCTTAGATTTGAAAACATAGGCCACATTGTACATTCTCCTATTTCGGGCTCATATTCATAATCTATATCCTCAAGTTCCTGCAAAGAGCATAAACTTCTTACTTCATCGTCTGTTTTAGCTATTATAATTATATCTTCTGGTGATATTGAGGAAAAATCAAATTCATATCTTATTCTCCATTCTCTCAACCAGGTGAAATCGTGTGTCAGAACATTTAGTTCCTCAAATCTCCAACCCATATCTATTTTCTTAAGGTTTGCTTCGTCCATTTTATCACCATAAATTACAGATTTGGCTCCAAAGTCTTTAATCAACAAATCTCTTCTAAAACCTATACCGTAAAAAGATAACATAGGTTTATAGAAACTGTTCATATATAAAAGATTTTCTCTAAAGTGCGTTATTGGAGTCTCTGTAAAACAAATATAATCATGAGTACTAGAAGTTAATTTTAATTGATTCAAAATGTTTGTCAATTTATCATACGCATCTTCCCCTTTTGTAAAATGAAAGAGATAGGGTGAAAGATCGTTTCTGTTTTTAACTAAATTTTCAGATGGATTCATAATTATATATTAATATAATATGCAGATATTTTAATTGCTAAGAATTACCATTATTTTATATAATTGCTTGAGTAAAAATACTTATTGTATTTCAAAGTCTCCTTCAAAGACCAAGCTTTTGCCGCAAGAAGATATTTTACAATTTGCTTTGCTCATTGTTAGGTAAGGTAAACTCTATTATAGTATAGTCTAAGATATTACATATAAAGATAATGATTTTCAACCTACAATAGTACATTGGAGAGTTATTTTTTATGCAATCTTATCATTTGAGTCAAATAAACATTGTGGAATGAAGGATTTTCCGTATATTTGTTCGTATTTTAGGTATATTGTATATGTATGCTTGATTGCGTTAATATTGCTAAGGAATAATATAAAGATTTGTCATGAATGTCACAATTGATAATTATCGTACACTTAATTTTGATACGATAGATATACAGGAAGAATGGAATATGCCAGCCGAACGGGAAAGGCGTATGCATAATATCCATGCATATCCTGCTAAATTTCCTGCATTTATAACAACAAAAGCTATTCATAAAGCTGAGGAAAACAACATCTCTGTTAAGACTGTAGCTGACATATTTTGTGGGTGTGGTACTGTCGCATTTGAAACGGTAAGGAGCGGTAAACACTTTTGGGGATGTGATATAAATCCTGTAGCTACATTAATTGCAGAAACCAAAAGCAATGTATATCAAGATGAACAATTGCAAGATTTTTTTGACAAAATAATTGCTGCTTACAACACTTGTAATGTAGATAAAAGTAATCGCATTTATTCAAATGAACGAATACAATATTGGTTCGACGAAGAGCATATAGATAATCTATTAAAACTTCGATCTTCAATATATTTGGTTGTGGACGATGAATTATATCGCAATTTCTTTCTGTGTGCTTTTTCTAATATATTAAAATCTTGTTCTCGATGGCTTACAAAATCAATTAAGCCACAAATTGACCCAAAGAAACAGCCTAAGGATGTCCTTTCTTCATATATATATCAAGTAAATATGATGCGAAAGGCAAATATGGAAAATATAAATGAAAAATACGGGAAGGCAGATATTAAAAGAGCTAATATTCTAGACGTTAATATTGATAAACCATTTGTTGACTTAATTGTGACTAGTCCTCCATATGTAACTTCATATGAGTATGCTGATTTACATCAATTATCAACGCTTTGGCTTGAATATACTGATGATTTCAGATTACTTCGTGAAGGCACAATAGGAAGTCTATATCATTCAGAAGAGTTCGATAAAAACCTGAAAAGACTAAATAATGTGGGCCAAGATATCGTATTTAAGATGTATTCAATAGATAAAAGGAAGACACGTTCTATTGCGCAATATTACATAGACATGCAGTCAACCGTCCATAAAGTTGTTGAAATGTTGAATCCCGGCGGTGCCTGCCTTTTTGTTATAGGTAATACAGAATATAAAGGAGTAAAAATTGATAATGCAAAGCATCTGACTGAATGTTTGTTAGCTGAAGGAATGGTAAACATAGAAGTTGATAGACGTAAAATATCTAATAAAATACTTACTCCATATAGAGACACTAATGGAAAGTTTGCCAGTGTTAAAGGCAGTTGTAGGAAAGTTTATTCAGAAGAGTTCGTCATTTTTGCTAGAAAATGTAATTAATATGGCTAAGAATTTAACAATAAGACCATTCGCTCGATTACTAACTATGTTGGGTGATCAACTAATTAAGAATGAGCAGATAGCAGTTATTGAATTGATAAAGAATGCCTATGATGCAGATGCTGACTGGGTTAAAATTTCTTTTGATGGATTCACGGAGTCTTTAAATATCACTCCAGAATCTCGAATTATTATTGAAGATAATGGATGTGGCATGACAGCAGAAATAATAGAAAAATCCTGGATGAGTCCGGCTACTCCTAATAAATTCTCTAAAGATGGTTCTGAACGGAGAACTCCTAAATATAACCGTATTATTCAGGGTGAGAAAGGTATCGGCAGATACGCCATGCTAAAATTAGGCAAAACAGTAAATTTAACAACAAGACCCGCTAACTGGATCTTAAATTCAAAAGGAGAATCCGAAAGTAGTAAAGAATATACTTTGTGTTTTGATTTAAACTCATATGATAGTGATTTTATAGATGGTGCTAAAGACGGTAATGAAGGACTCTATTTAGACGAATTAAATTTTAAATTAGAGAATCAATCTCCTAATGTATTTGTAGAGCATGATGTTACCATAAATAATTTAAAATTCGATAAACGTGAGAACATTCATGGAACTCGTATTGAGATTTCAAATCTATCTGGTTCATGGTCTTTGGCAAAGCTTAAACCAATCAAAGATAGTTTTTTGAGGTTTGGAGATTTATTTAATGAGGTTATTAGCCCCAATGAGAAACAGAATAATTTCACAATTGGATTATATATAAATAATAATCCATGGACTCAAGAAGAGAAGTCTAATGATATTACATTGCGTAATTTAATTGAGACTCAAAGTGTATTACAAATAACAAATGGTCATTATTCCTCGAATAATGGATTGTTTACATATAAGCAAAATGGCCACACTAAGTCTGTGAGCATAAAAGAAGATGGACTTAGAGGTATGAGTGTTTTTAGAAATCATTTCCAAAATAAGGTAACTAAGGCTTTTCGTGAAGTTACTGATTTTGGAGACTTTGAGTTTGACTTTTATGTTTTTGATTTAAATTCAAAAGATGAGTCATCTAAATATTATTTGCCTAAGGAAGCAAAGTCTATTATCAAAGAGCATAGAATTTATTTACTACGCGATAATATACGTGTCCTTCCCTATGGTGATCCAGACGATGATTGGTTGCAAATAGAGGTGCGTCGTGGTACAGTTAGAGCAGGAGATTTTTTAAGTAATGACCAAATTGTAGGAAGGATTAAGATAACTAAATTTGGCAATCCTCATCTGAAAGATAAAACGAATCGAGAGGGACTTATTGAGGAGGGGAATTATACCACCGATTTTATTTGTATAATACAAAGTTTCTTATCATACATACGTAATGGGGCTTATGCTGCATATTTAGCAGATAAAGAAAAAAAATCACAACTTGATAAGATACGTAAAGATGCGGTAAGTAAAGAAATATCTAATCTTCGTAATCAACTGAAGGATGACAAGCATGCGTTATCTCTATTAACTCAGTTAGAGAATGCTTATAAATCTGAAAATAAATATTTAAGCTGTAGAGTTGAACGTACGGAATCTTTAGCGGCTGTTGGTATTTCGGTAGAAACAGCGAGTCATGATATTATGATGATGTTAAATAAGGGTATTGATGAATTAAGATCCTTATACGAGGATTCTTTACATTCAAATTTTGACCACTCTTTTTTAACATCAGAACTTCAAAAGCTTTATGGTATATTTTCATATATTCAAAATCAGATGAAAGATTTACAGATGTTGTTCACTTCATCTAAGCAAAGACGTCGTCAAATAAGGGTTAAAGATATTTTAGATAAAGTTATAACCATATACAAGCGAACTTTAGCTGAGCATAAGATTGAATATAGAATAAATACTATTGGTTCTCCCTTAGTGGCAAAATGTACAGATGCAGATCTCTTACAATTATTGATAAATCTTTTGGATAATGCTATTTATTGGTTGGAAGAAAAAAATAATAAAACCATTATTATTACATTGGATGGCAATAATTGTAAATTAATTTTTTCAGATAATGGTCCAGGTATTCGTGATGAAGATAAACCTTATATTTTTGATGCTTTTTATTCAGGGAAAGGTCAAGAAGGGCGAGGTTTAGGTTTATATATATCACGGAAACTAATGGAGCGCAACGACTATTCAATTGAATTAGCAGACTTGCAAGAAGACAAAATTTTAAGTGGGGCAAACTTTATTGTTAATTTCATAAAACAAGAACGCAATGAATATTGAGGAACTTTTTTCTGGTATCGGAATGGTAATTGACGATCAGGTTTTCAATATGGAAAGCAGTGATAAAATTATTCGTATTGTTGAGAATATTGAATCTAAAGGATTTCCTTTAGTGAAATATAATGAAATACCCAACGTAAGTGGTGCTAATATTGCCAAATTTAGCTTTGTTTTGTTAGATTGGGAACTAGTTAGTGTATCTGATGAAGATGGGAATCCTATACCTCTTGCCTCTGAATTAGAGAAAAGCACCAGAGCATCTCTCCTCCAGTTCATAAAAAATATCTTAAAGGATTGTTACTTGCCCATTTTTATCTTTAGCAATAGCGAAGTCGAAGATATTAAAAACCAACTTAAAAAGAATGGTATAGATGTTGATAATGCTCCTATTTTTATTAAAAGTAAATCTGATATCATTAGTGACGGGAATGTAAAAGTGATGGAAGTGATAAGTGCATGGATAGATAAAATGCCATCTATATATGTACTAAAAGTTTGGGATAATGCAGTAGAAAAAGCGAAGATACATACATTCCAGCAGTTGGGAAACACAAAATATTGGCCGTTGGCAATATGGAAAACGGCAGAAGATGATTCAGTCAATCCTAATGATGAACTTTTAGATGTTTTGACACAAAACATCTTTGAGCGAATGCAGCCAATATCTGTTGAAAAAGAGCAATTGTTCAAAATAGGTGAGATAAAATCTACAAGAGATGAAGTGTTGAATGTTCTTCGAGCTCAACGATTAGAGGCTAATCCGAGTAAAGAGTCTTCTATGACTGGTGATATTTATAAAATAAAAGGGAAGTATTATTTGAATATTCGACCAACATGCGATTGTGTAGGTCGAAAAGAGCAAGAATGTACAGATTGTAAAAAACAGAATTGTATTGAATGTTCAAATGCCAACAAGGTTTATCTAATTAAATTTGAAGCATTAAGACAAAATGAGGAAAATGTATTATTCGAGCACAAATATGGCGTTTTTAAGGAGCGAAATAATGAAGCGATCTTAGGCCCCCTTATTGATAATAAATTTTACCGTTTTAAATTTCAAGAAATAACTGTAAAACTTTATTCTGAAGTTAAAGACAAGAAGAAAGCGCGTATTTTACAACCGTTCATAAGACACATAACAGAACGCTATGCACTATACATACAGCGCCAAGCCTTACCACGCATTCCAAGTCTGGCGATATCCGATGAACATTCCGATCTTACTTCAGATGAATGTAAGAAAGAACCGGGGTAGTTCAATATAATGGATTGAAATACATCTCGCCATTTAGGTGGATAATAAAATATGTATCAATAGAAATAAATCGACTATTTGCAAGAATTAAGTAAAGAGGTTGATTCAGAAGATTTGGCATCTCTCTGAGAATTGAATATTCGAAAGAGGAATCTAGGTTGACCTTGCGGAAAAACAAAGAAAGAGGGGGACTTCACTTTTAAGTTCCCCTATGTACAAATTGCCATATCACTCTTTTGAGGCAAGTATCTCTCGTATATGCTGTTGATTCTTTTTGTCAATGCGAAACAATTCATATAGTAGAGTATTTATATCATTATTATAATCAATAATCCCATTTTCGTCTGAATAAGTTAATAGGTCCGGAACTTTCTTAGCTAATGAAGTAAGTGATTCGTCTGTAAGCAAAAATGCAAAACGGATTATTTCACTTGTGGCATATTTGAAAAAATTTATAGCTTCTTTTTCTGTCGCAAATGTTTTTAACGCCACACGTGAACGTCCAAAGGCGCTATGATTATCAACAATAGCTATCTGGTTACTACGCTTTTGTCCTCCAGCATTAGCACTGGAAACAATTACTTTCCATTTATTCAAATATTCACTTCCCGATGTTATAACATTTTTATTAGCAATATACCAACGAGCTCTTCCGCTTTTACCAGCTTTATCATTAGTAAAAAGTTTAATCTCTGTCTCCGGATTATAATAATCACCATCATTGTATTCTTTTACGAGAGAAGGATTTTTCTCAACAAAATCACTTTCAATAGAGAATAAATTACGAGGAAGTATGGAGTCATGTAAACATCCGAATGATTTGATTGCATTATCTAATCTTTTTATAATTTCATTATCTTGTGGATTAAGAGAAAACATATCATTTCCTGGATTGTTAGCTTGGATAGTAATCACTTTACCATCTACAGAATATTTATATGTAAATCCACATTCTTTCTTTTCCATGTTTTTTAGTACAATGGAAAGTCCATCAGCAATAGCTACATCTTTAAATATATCTTTAGAACAAGGGAAAAATTCAAGTAGAGCTAAATGAGGATCATTCATTTGGGCCAAACCAAATTTTTCAAGTCCTTTTCCTGAACGATGGATCCACCTAGAGCCTGGATATATTAAAGCTGTATATTTCCCTACCTTTTCACTGATAGTTTGGAAATATTGAAAGATACTTATGCTAACCTTTTGTCCGTTTGTACTTTCTTTCTGATCAACAACCTCTTGATATGGTGGATTTCCCACTATCGCATTAAATTTCATATTGTTATTGTCTATGGCTTTCCAGTAAGAATGACCTTTGGCAACTTTGGCTATAAAGT
Source organism: Bacteroides sp. ET336 (assembly GCF_024733815.1). Lineage (NCBI taxonomy): Bacteria > Pseudomonadati > Bacteroidota > Bacteroidia > Bacteroidales > Bacteroidaceae > Bacteroides > Bacteroides sp. ET336. Next base: position 157,369 of record NZ_JANRHK010000006.1, on the reverse strand, counting down.
TTTCCGGCTTGTTCTTAATCTGGTTGATTAAATCTTCAAAATATCTTGTATTTACTCTAGCTTTACGGAATCCGGCAAGCGTACGTTTTGTAATACTCTTAGCCATTGGAGTCTTACAGATGACAAAGATGTTTTCAGCTATGACCTTGTCCCATACAGCCTGCTGCTCTTCTACTGTTTCTACAGCGAAAAGAGAAGCCTTCACCCTTGCCCGGTAAATGCCGTATGCCATATAAAGCGGATAAAGTCCGGATTTGGAATTGATTTCCAGAATACGGGATTCAGGGGAGAAAACTTCTGCGGTAACTTCTCCTTTGTCTATAAACCGTGGTTCAGAAATCACATTCTGATACTCTGCGTCATAGAAGTTATAGCCTCCCAGACAGTCGCCGAGGTGCATGTTTACCACACGCCACGGAGTAAGCACCGTTTCCTTGTCCGGATTACGGAAAGTGCTGAAAATGTCCGTAATACGTTCGATTCGTTCCTCAATACTCAGTTTGTCCGCGGCACGGGCCATCGCACGGATTCGTTTTCCGGCAGCACAGAATATTTCCGGATCATAGTATTTTTTGAAGCTGTTGAATTTCTGCTTGGTCACTCCCTTGGGCATGAACTCTTCCCATGACTGCGGGTCAATGAGTGAGGCGAAATTATCAATCGTGATTTCCTGATTCTCATCGCTCAGTTCTGCACCATAAATCAACAGAGGCATACGGATTGAGATGCCACGGAGTATGGAAATGGCCGCTTCCCTGTTCTTGGTCTTCTTTTTCAGTTCTTCCAGCCGTTTCCGTTCTTCCTCCGTAAGTTCCTTCTTGGGTTTCTTTTCCAGCTTCTCCTTTTCCTCGTATTCCTCATTGTTCAGGCCTTGACTGTTGATGTCCACCTGGTTGGTCTTGGGCATGGCCTTGGTCTGACCGATAATCTTTTTCAGGTCATCGAATTCCTGTAGTTCCAAATCATCCAGTTTCATCAGCTCATCGTTATACAGACTGTTGTCTTCAAACCCGTTACGGACGACACGTTCCACATATACCCGTTTCAACTGTTCCAACATACGGGGTACATCAAAGCAGTTCATCTGTGAGCCTTCAACGGATATGATGGGACAGAAATTGATAAACTCACCCATAGCCTTACGGTCACTTTGTGAAGTCTTTCCGGCTTTGGCCGATATTTTGGCTGTTTCGGCAATCACTTTCAGGGTACGGTCAGGAGCAAAATCAAAAACATAGCACTGCTCCTTCATCCGTCCGTTGATGGTGGCCGGTGTCTGTACGCGGAAGATGGTCTGCATATAACTGGATGCAGCTGTATTATAGGAACCGGACAACATGAATACGGCAGTCCATGCCTTTACACCTACTCCGGTCGTCAGTCGTCCGCAAGAAAGGGTAATGGTCCGTGTAGCATCCGGATCTTTTCCGATAGCCTGTTCCACGGCTTCCAGGGCATCACGGCTCTCCTCGTCCTGATCACCGTCACCGGCTACATTGACCACCTTGAAATGCTGGAACACCGGATGTGTCTGTAGCATGGCACTCAGTGCCCGTGCTTCCTTCACGCCGGGCACCATCCAGAGGGTATGGCGGAAAATATTTCGATATTCCTCGTTGGCATATGGATAAAGGCTGGCCTTGTCCTCCTTGGTAAGAAGATTCAGAAAAGCCAGCACATCTTTTTCATGACAGAAACCGCCAGATTCATTGACCCGAAAAAATTCCCTGAAGTTAAAGGCGACATCCTCATCTACAAATTCATGGAGCAGCCGTCCCAGATCGTAGGTATAGATATTGAGTGTAGGCAATGAGGCATACGGATTGGGATCACCAAAATGTAGTTCGTCCCAGCTCATCTTGGCCCGCTGTTCCATCACATAGTCCCATGTATAAATTTCATCTTCCTTGAAATCATCCAACAGATTGAATGGAGTACCTGACAGACGCAATACTTTGGTCTGTTCCTTGACCAGCTCTCCCATAACTGCTTTACCTAGTTCGGTCTGGGTGCCTTCGTGCGCTTCATCCACGATAATCAGGTCCCAATCGGTAGCAAACACTTCGTTGTTTTTGTCGAAGTTACCACCAACAAGTTCAGAACCACGCAAATCCTGCATGGAGGCAAAATAGACATAATGCAATCCGTTACTTTCTGCCTGCCGTTCAAGACTGTCGTAACTTTCCCCGTTGTTCTTGGAACCGTATGCAAAATCCTTGCGGTCGTAAAATATCTTACCGAAATCCTCAAACCATCCGGCATCCACCACAGGACGATGAGTCAGAATCAGAGTACGCTGAAACTCCATATCCTTGACAACCTGCAGGGCAGAAAGGGTCTTTCCAAAACGCATCTTTGCGTTCCAGAGCATCTGGTTACCTTTTCTGAACTGTTTTTTAGTCTTGTTGATGGCTTCTTGTTGTTCCGGCCGGAATACAATCGGGGAATATTCACGGGTAACTTCCGCTGATGAAAGGGAGCTCCGGCCTTCCTTGACAGCCGCAATGGCACGCTTGACGGTTTCCAGATCGGTGATGAACCATTCATTGGCTTTGTTGACTGTATCGAAGACTTTCTTTTTGATACCGGAGCGTTCCAAGACATTGTGTACCTCTTTGTCGTTGAATGAACGGAGTCCGCCACGGTTATAAACGGTCAGTTCCGTATATAGCAGATCGTATGCGATGCCTGCCGTCTGTGTATATTGGTTGATACGCTTTCTTGCCGCTTCATTGAGCGCCTTGCTGTTAGGAGACAGACCGAACACGTTTTCATCCTCACAGGTTGCCTCGCCAATCTTCAGGCATCCACGGTGCGCCGCATCATTGATACGGAACACATAGATCAGTTTTAGTTTCAGGGACGATGTGAATCTCATGCTTTTTCATTTATGAGGTCGATAAATCGGATTCGTTTCCCCTTTTTTCCTGTTGCCTTGTCCGTTGCCCGCCAGTCCTTGATAATGCAGTAAATTCCGTTGTGCTTGGTCAGGTCATTTTTCAGACAGCCCTCGCACGGCTCCCGTCTTTCAATCGTACCGAACAGGCTTGGTTCCATCCGCACACGTTCTCCGCAACTGTCCGGAACAACACCTTTCAGTCCGTCCATCTGCCATACATTCCAGGAGATGATATAGGCTATATGGTTGATGGATTTAATTTGCGGATCTTTACTGAACTTGTTCCGGTAATATTCGATGAAGGATAAGAGAAGGGCTTCACGGGCAAGAAGAAGACTGTCACCCTGCCATTCATAGGCATAGATGCTTCTGTAAGCATCCTTGGCTGCTTCCAGCCATTCACGCGTTGTCGCAGTATTCTCACTGACAATACGGAGTTTACGGTCAAGCAAACCGATACGTTTCTCCACAGGAATGAATGTTCCGGTAGTCGTATCATACCTGCTTACCAGATAAGGAGCTTCTCCACAAGTGATTTCCAGCCGGTTTTCCCGTACATAGTCTTTCCATGTCCTGCCTTCAGGAAAAGCAATTCTATCAGGATTGATTTCCCATGAATGTGTACCGTCTTTGGATGTCACTTCATGGTTGAATACATCCTTTCTGCCAAACCAGGCTTCATCGATAAGGTTGTTCTGGGCATTACATATCCAGGACGGAGTAAATACCTCCGCCATTTCCCGGGAACGTGTGCTTTGGGTATCCCTGTGTTTCAGAACACGGGGCATGACCACATGCCCGTTCTCTCCGGTTATCAGCTCCGGAAGAATCTGTGACCCGTATTCATAACCTTTGCCGAGCGGTTCATAATCGGAAGTAGCCCAGAATATATTACACTGTTTTCCTTCCTTACTCGTTGTATGATCTTTGAGCAAGGTATTCAGTAAGTCGGGTGAAAGTTCTTTCAGCTTGTTCTCCTGTATGTCGGCTTCTCCGGTCGTTTTCTCCATCTTCTTTCTGTGCGTAAAGGGGATGAGAAAGTCCTGGTGTCTGCGTCTTTCTTAGACAGAGGGAGATTTCGGGCTATAAGGCTGATTTGCTGATGAATTATATGTAGAGTTGCTAAACAACAGTTGAAATTCAATGACTTCCGGATGAAAATCCAACGGCCGGAATTGCAGGATTTTCAATAAAATGTATAACTTTGCGCAAGAGTGAGTCCCTCTGTCTAAGAAATGAATGCTTTTGCTAAACGTTCTCCAATCCTACAGACTTTTCAGAATTTGTGCGTTGGCTTTGTCCACTACGGAGTTATCCAATGAGGCCAGATAAATTTGTGTAGTCGCCTCGGAATCATGTCCCATTCCTTCACTGATAACCGAAATCGGAATGTTCTTGCCTTTGGCTGCGCTTGCCCATGAATGACGGGCACAGTACATGCTCAGAGGAACGGATATATCGGCCAGTCTGGCTATTTCTTTAAGGTATCTGTTTATTCCGGACATGACATTCCTATAATGCTTGTGCATATCCTTAAAAGGATATTTCAATATCGGCAAAAGATAAGGACTGAGGCTGTCTTCCGGGTATTTGCCGACAATCTCCTGCATACATTTTTCCCACCTGATGATCAGCTGCTGCCCGGTCTTTCGTCTGCGATACGATAAAAATCCGTTCTGAAGATCTTTCTTTTTCAGGTGAGCCATATCTATGAACGACATGCCACGGGTATAGAAGCTGAACAGGAACATGTCCCTTGCAAATTCCAGATTAGGCTGTAAGGACAGATCCAGATTCTTCATACGCTTGATGGCGGATAAGGGAACGGCACGCTTGACGGTCTTGTCCACTCCCGTATAGACATGCCTGAAAGGATTGCGCTGTTCCATCAGTCCCTTTTCCAAGGCACGGTTATATACCGCCCGAAGGATACGCATGTAGAATGAACTGGTATTCCGTACGGCCCCTTTCCCATGAAGGTAGGCTTCATAAAGCTGCATCAAATCCGAATCAATTTCAGACAATAGAATATCCTTGTCTCCTCTGAACTGCATGAAACTTTTCAGAGTACAGGAATAATTTTCAGCTGTGCGTATCTTGCCCATCTGTTTGAGACGGGCTATGATGCCCTGCATGAAGTTGAAAAGCGACTGTCCCTCTGTATTGCTTTGAAAAGAAGCGACAATATCATCTGCCGTATATCCGGCTTTCCGGTTATCCAGTTGGCGGATAATCATGTCCAGCCGTTTCAGGTCCCACTCCATGCGTTCCTGCAAGGAAAGGAGCAGATTGCTTCGTTCCGAACTACCGACAATGATACAGCTTCCAGCTTCGTTCCATTCATCCGTAAATATCCGGTAATCCGTCTTTAACTGACGGATTACACGGCTTTGGATAATCTGATAATAGACGGTGCCTTCCTTTTCCTCTATGGTGGAAGGTCTGAATTTTACTTTCACACTGGCCATATCAATCGGATTCAGATTCTACCTGTAATTTAAGTTTCTCCTGCATCAGGCTGTCGGAAACAGCTTTCAGCTCGTTCTCGTACCCGTCGGCCTGTTTTCTGACCCATTCGATGGCCTTCTCGTCACGATGGATGTCAAAAACCTTGTTCAACCAGAGAATATCTTCCGGAGTACACCCGCTCCAGGAACGGATGGCACGGAACTTCAGGGCATCGTCTGCATATTGCCGGTTGGACTGCCAAAGTCTGATATTTCCCCATAAGGACAGGCTGCATACCACGCCCATTCCGACTAAAAGAGAAAATACTTTGCTTGACCTGACGTCAAAATTATGCCGGTGAATATGCCTTACGCATGTCGGGATTACTTCTTCTGCCTGTCTGCCAGTTGGTGTTCCGGTATTCTGTTCCAGCTTCCCGTTTATCATCTCAATCTTGTTCTTGATTTCTTCAAACAAAACATATACATTGTCTTTTTCCATACTTTACCATCTTATTTTACGTTGTTTTTTCTTTTTCTTCTTTCTCAAATAATCGTCCGGATAACCTTCTGGTTGTTCCGGTTGCAGGTTCGGTGTGAACAGACCTAAAGAACCGCTGTACAATTCACTGCCATGCGATTCTTGTTGCCATATCGGTTCACTTTGAACAACTACCTGTCTTTCTGTTTCCGAATGTGACGGTGTCTTTAATGCGGCATCTATCTTGGAATAGCTGAACTGCCTGTCAATTTTGGAACCGCTGAAGGAATAGCCGTTCATGATGAACACGATACCCTGTACTTCATCGGATTTCCCCTTGTATTTGAACCGTACATCCACTCCCTTTTCGCTTAATCCGGCAATCAGCTCCTTCCAGTTTCTGGCCTTTCTGACTTCCGTTTTAAGCAGATTGTAAAGTTCATATTTTGTCTTGTCCGGTTCCCTTAAGCGTTCAGTCTTGACATGATCCTTACCTTTGGCCATATGCAGACTATATTTCAAGGTCAGTTCCTTGCAGATGCGTGCACTCCGTAACCGCTCGTTTTTGTCGGATATGGTCCTGCCATCATTGTCTATCCGGTTGTAGGCGATATGTATATGGGGATGCTCCTTGTCGAAATGTCTGACTATAAAGAACTGTGTGTTCCTTATGCCCATCCGTCCCATGTATTCCAGAGCAATTTCTGCCATAATCCGGCTGGTCAGCCTGCTTTCATCCTCTTTGGAAAAACCCAGTGCAATGTGTCCGACCGGTCTGGATACTTTCGGATTAATACCGGCCTGTGCTTCGAAAGACTTTGTAATTGTGGCAACATCCTCAATGAACAAGCCGGCATGTGCGATAATCCTGGCATTCTTTTTACTGTCAATGATATAGCCGGTAACCTCACGGAATCCGCTTCCCTTTACAATCTTCGCAATCATAGCAGGATATGGTTCAGCAGTTCTTCGATTCTTGCCACCTGTACACGGCATTCCAGCTTTGCCGTATCGAATCCTCCGGCATTTGCCTTATGAGCCAGCTGGTTCAGATTGTTCGCCATACCGCATAGTTTACGGATATAGTCGGAATGTTCCGCTGTAAGTCTTTGCCGGACATATCCCTTACGGAAACATTCCCTCAGGTATTCGCTTGCCGATATGCCTGCGCTTCTTGCCCTGCTTTTCAGTGTATAGTAATCCGGTGTCGCCAGTTTCACGGTAACACGGTATTTCAATTTGTCGGTCGTACTCTTTGGAGGACGGCCGCCCTTGTTGTTTCGTTCTGTATTCTGTTTCTTTTCCATCTGTTGACTATTGTATAAAATGAATGTACTGATTAGACCAGCGGGATGAACCTCTCACTGCGTCCAATAGTGGGAGCAAGCGGTTTCGGTCTGCCCGAAACACAAACTTGCTCCACTAAAAACCAGATTCCCGCTATTTTGAGCATCTCTGAATATCCTCCTTATAAATCCGGGAGAAATAATACCGTTGTCTGTATCATCTTATGGAGGGGACAGACCTGTTTTTCCGTTTCTATTCATCATGTATTTTCTCATTTTGTTTGCCATGTTCCGATATATCTCGGAATGAATTGTCTGGCAAAAAAAGAATATAAGTTTTCAATAGTCAAACAGTTGGTTGGGATGTGGCAACAATGTACCCTGTTGCAGTTTGCATGCAGGGCAATCGGTGTGGAATGCGGTATTTTTCCTGTTTGATGAAACAATGAACCGGGGATTCAAACAGTTACTGATTTATTGACTTGAATATTTACTGACTTAATGTCGTATTGTCGTACTGTAGTAAATATTCATATCTGTGAATTATTGAAGGAACACTTCTTTGCTTCCTTATCTAATCAATGGCTTGGAAAAGTGATGAAGTAAGGTTACATGGAAATAAACCATTCCTTATCCATTGCAATGGACATTTATTGAATCAGGTTCATAGATCTTTTATTCTGTAATTCATTGTTGGATGGAGTCCCTGAATGTAGGGATATTTGCAGAAAATGATATGAATGTGACCTCATAACTAGGATAATCAGCGCCACATGCTGCCAGTTAAGCGGAAACCATTGCCTTTCAGAATATATGGCTTTTCTTTGTCGCAAACAACGAAAAAAGAATAAACATCAATCAACAAAAAAAGGAAACGATATGGAATTTGTAGGAATAGAAAAACAACTGTTTGAGGAATTGGTACGTAAGTTTGAATACTTTGAGCATCGGGTCATGGAAATTTGCAACCGGGAGAACGATAGGGCGCTGCACAAGTGGATGGATAATCAGGACGTATGCCGGTATCTGAACATTTCACCCCGTACCCTGCAGACACTCCGTGATAACGGTACCCTGCCTTTTTCTCAAATCAATCACAAGATATTCTATAAGCCGGAAGATGTGCAGGGTATCATCAAGAAAGTTGAGGACAGAAGAAAAGAGGCTCTTTACAGAGGCCGTAATATATAACAGTTAAACAATAACCACTAAATCCATAATAACATGAGTGAACTGAGAACAGACAGCAGAGAATGGGTACACCGTATCATGGGAAGTCTTGACCGTATGCTGGTCGGGATTGAGAATCTGGCGGTCAGAAACCGTCCCGTACTGGGTGGCGAACGCTATCTAACCGATAAGGAAGTGTCGGCACAATTAAAACTGAGCAGACGTACGCTTCAGGATTATCGTAATGAAGGGAGAATATCCTATTACCAGTTGGGAGGTAAAATCCTTTATCGGGAGAGTGACATAGAGAAAATGCTTCAGGAGAATTATCGGGAAGCATATATGGGTAGTAAATAAAAGAAAGAAATAAAGGCTGTGTACCGGTAACCCATGTCACACAGCCTTTATGCTTGTATGATGAACAATTATACATCTTCCGGCATGGGGATGACAAGGATAGACTCACTGCACCGGATTCCGTAGAATATGTCACGAACCCGCCCCTGCTGAGGTATCAGAATACCCTTTTCTACCAGATCTTTTATATCGCGTGCTGCTGTATCTGATGATACCTTTACACGTTTTGCCCAATTCTTAGCCGTCAGTTTACCGGGATAACCGTCCAAATATAAATTCAAGACTTCGCGTTGTCGTTTGGACAGTACTGTTTCGGCTTGGGTTTGCCAGAATATAGCCTTGTTAAGAACCTTCGACAATGTTTCGTCGGATTGCTCGACAGAACGGAGCAGGCAGTCAAGATACCAGATGATCCATTCAGTAATCTCGCAATCTCCCTTCTGTGTTTTCTCCAACATGTCGTAATACTGTTTTTTATCCTTGTTTATCTGATGGGAGATACTGAAGAAACGCATCTTTGAGTTTTCGGCCTGTGAAAGTGCCATATCAGCAATGGCTCGTCCGATTCGTCCGTTTCCGTCATCGAAAGGATGGATGCAGACAAACCACAAATGGGCTATCGCCGATTTTACATAGCCGTTATGTGAATCTGAATTGAACCAGTCCAAAAACCGATTCATTTCTTCGTCTATTCTTTCAGGAGCAGGAGCTACATAATGTACCTTTTCCCGGCCGAACATTCCAGAAATAACTTTCATATCTCCACTGCGGTATCGGGCTACATCTATTTTCGTCGGACCGCTCCATCCGGTAGGAAACAGGCAGTTGTGCCAGCCGAAGAGTCTTTCATGGGTAAGCGGACTGTTGAAATTGACGGTTGCGTCAAGTGCCATTTCCACTACTCCGTCTATATATCGTGAGGATTCGGTCGGATTCGGTAGTTGTACTCCGAGTTTGCGGGCTACAGATGAACGTACCTGCTCATTGTTCAATTCCACTCCTTCAATTTCTGATGATGCAATGATGTCATGAGAGATGGATTCAACTACGGCAGACATCTTGTCGTTAAAACCGATTACACTAAGGCGTCCCATCAGATAACCGACAGCCTTGTTTACCTTGTTCAGTTTCTCACCGACAAGTTCCTTGTTCCACGAAAAGAAAGGCCATTCTTTATGTTCATGTATATACATAGGCATCACTGTTTTCTGCAAATATACGGTTTTGCGGATAATTAACCGCAAATTTTGCGGCTTATTATCCGCATGAAATAGTGAAATCAATATTTATCAGCATTTTAGATATGACTTATGATTACCATTCATCATGCAGATAATCATTGACTTTTCTGATTGAAACAGTCTGCTTATTATATACTCACGTAATTGTTGGGCCGGATAAGTATTAATCTGAAAGGCAAGCGCAAATATCATTTCCAGGTTATAGACTACCTGATACCCCTCTTTTAACGGAATACGTTGTTCTGCGGTGAATGTTTGCAATATCCCAAGTTTATATATTCTTTTTTTCGCAGCCCTTAAAGTCGGTGCAACTACATTGAACAAGCCGACAAGTTCGGCTTCGTCCATACGAATCTTATCAGGATGGACAGCAGGAATAACAATCCTGCCGTCCTCCATTATATGGATAATGTCTCTTTTCATAGGCTATAGGCAATTTGAAAGTATATCCCTTACATTATTCATATCTTTCAGAATGGAACTGTCGAGTACCCTTGCATAGTGTTGCGTCATCTTGATATTGGAGTGACCAAGCATTTTGGCTACATTCTCAATGCTTACCCCATTGGCCAAACAGACAGATGTGGCGTACGAGTGGCGGGCGGTGTGTGTAGTCAGGTTCTTCTTTATCAGACACAGGTCGGCAATTTCTTTCAGGTAACTGTTCATCTTCTGATTGCAGGGAACAGGCAGTAATACTCCTTTCTTTTTGCAGGCAGGATAATCTGCATATTTTCTCAGGATTTCCAAAGGAATATCCAGTAGCGGAATGTTACACATGTTCTTTGTTTTCTGACGTGGCTTCCTGATCCACAGGTTTCCGTTATTGTCTTTTACGATATGCTCAGGGGAAAGCTGTTGTACGTCAATGAAAGCCAGGCCGGTAAAGGCCGCAAAAATAAAAACATCACGGACTACGGTGATTCGCTCCAAAGGAAACTCCTTGTGGTAGATAGTCAGCAGTTCGTCCATGGTAAGAAACTCACGGATTACTTCTTTTTCGTGGAACTTGATACCGATAAACGGGTCTTTGGCTATCCATTCATTGGCCAGTGCCAGATTGGTAATTTTCTTCAGACATTTCATATAACGGATAACAGTATTCTGCTGACATTCCTTTTCAGTCTTCAAATAAAATTCAAAGGCACGTACCAACTCACCGTTGACTTCCACCAGCGGCAGATCATCCTTTCCGTATTTCTGTCTGATAAGTTCGGCAAGATAGCGCTTGCAGCTTTCATAACGGCGAACGGTAATCAGGGCGTAGTCTTTACCGACCAAGGCACGGCATTGATCATTGTGCTCCTGCATGGTACCGATGAGAGTGCGTACCGCTTCCGGTTCTTTGTCCTGTCCGAAAAATATTTCCTGCAACAGACGCGCTGTTATAGGCTGGTTCTGTTCTTCCAGCTCACAAAAAATCTGATGTAACTTGATTCTTGCATTTTCGATATAGGCATTCAGATCACATGATTTGCGGCTTTTGCCTCTGGCGGATTCCTTAGCCTGACTCCAGAGAGACGGGTCAATGCTTTTGCGGATGTTGTTTTCAACTCGCGTACCATCTACAGTGATACGCATACAAACGGATGCTTCTCCGTTTTTCAGCAGCTTGGTCTTCTTCAAGAAGAAAAGCACATTGAATGAACTTCTTTTCATTTTTCCTACAGTTTTTAGTTTGGACAAAAGTAGGAAACCGACCACGTTTTCTTGATACGCAAAACATTGCAAATCAGTGAGAAAGACTCTAATTCGGTGGAGATTTTTGCTCCACCTTTTATCTCCACCTTTTGCTCCACCTCAAACGGTAATATTTTGCCGTTTTTTGTGTGTCGGGTGAAAACAAAAAATCCCGATTTCGCTTGGAAATCAGGATTTTACTGTCTTTTGCTTTTCTTCGAAGTGGTGCCACCAGGAATCGAACCGGGGACACAAGGATTTTCAGTCCTTTGCTCTACCAACTGAGCTATGGCACCGTTATTTCTCGTTTGCGGTTGCAAAGGTACGCATTTTATTTTAATATGCAAACATTTTGCGTAAAAAAATACTTTATAATTTCATTTATATAAAATAATAGGTGGGATATGGGCTTTATAAGGTTTACAAATCTATGGTAAGTACCATATTTATAAGTGAAATATTTGTGAATATAAAAGATTATGAACTAGTAAATGAATAAAAAAAGTATTAATATTTTGTAGTGCAATATAATATTTATATCTTTGCGTGCGATATGGATGAAAGGTGGAGGGGCAATAAAGCTCCTCTTTTTTGTTCTTAAAATATTACCAATGATAGATAAAAACGTAGTAACCGGTATTGTATTACAGTGGCTGGAAGGTAAGGATTATTTTCTGGTGGACGTAGCTGTCAGTCCTGATGACAAGATAGTAGTTGAAATAGACCATGCTGAAGGAGTTTGGATTGACGATTGTGTTGAATTGAGCAGATACATAGAATCAAATCTCAACAGGGATGAGGAAGACTATGAGTTGGAGGTAGGATCGGCTGGCATTGGGCAGCCTTTTAAAGTTCTCCAGCAATATGTCATTCATAAAGGAAAAGAAGTTGAGGTGTTGACAAATGATGGTAAAAAGTACAAGGGAGTACTTACAGATGTCGATGACTCAAAATTCACTCTTACAGTACAGACTAAAATTAAACCGGAAGGAAGTAAGCGCCCAAAATTGGTGGATCAGTTGATTACATTCACTTATGACGAAATAAAGTACACAAAATATTTAATTAGCTTCAAATAATATTATGGCCAAGAAAGAGGAAACTGTAAGCTTGATTGACACGTTTTCGGAGTTCAAGGAGCTGAAGAACATTGACCGCACCACGATGGTGGGAGTTTTGGAAGAATCGTTCCGTAGTGTTATTGCCAAAATGTTCGGTTCGGATGAGAATTATGATGTTATAGTTAATCCTGACAAGGGTGATTTTGAAATTTGGCGTAACCGTGAGGTAGTGGCTGACGAAGATTTCAATAACCCAAACAGACAAATTTCGCTTACAGAAGCAAGAAAAATAGATGCTTCTTATGAAGTGGGAGAAGAAGTTACGGATGAAGTCATTTTTGAAAAGTTCGGACGTAGAGCTATTTTGAATCTTAGACAGACCTTAGCTTCAAAAATACTTGAATTGGAAAAGGATAGTCTGTATAATAAATATATAGAACAGGTAGGAAAAGTAGTCAGTGCAGAAGTATATCAGATCTGGAAGAAAGAAATCCTAATGCTTGATGACGAAGGCAACGAGCTGCTTTTGCCAAAGACTGAACAGATACCTGGAGATTTCTATAGAAAAGGTGAAACAGCCCGTGCCGTTGTAGCAAGAGTTGATAATAGAAATAATAATCCAAAGATTATTTTGAGCCGTACTTCTCCAGTCTTCTTGCAGAGATTGTTCGAACAGGAAGTTCCTGAAATCAATGATGGTATCATTACTATCAAGAAGATTGCCCGAATTCCTGGTGAAAGAGCAAAAATTGCAGTGGAATCATATGATGAAAGAATAGATCCGGTTGGCGCATGTGTAGGAGTAAAAGGTTCCAGAATACACGGTATAGTACGTGAATTGCGTAATGAGAATATAGACGTTATTAACTATACATCAAATATACAGTTGTTTATTCAGCGTGCTTTAAGCCCTGCAAAGATATCTTCTATCGTAATGCATGAAGATGAAAAACGAGCAGAGGTTTATTTGAAGCCTGAAGAAGTATCTTTGGCCATAGGTAAGGGCGGTATGAATATTAAACTTGCCAGTATGCTTACTGAATATACCATTGATGTCTATCGTGAACTTGATGAAAATGCAATGGAGGATGATATTTATCTTGATGAATTTAAAGATGAAATTGACGAATGGGTTATCAATGCTATTAAGAGCATAGGTATCGATACAGCCAAAGGTGTATTGAACGCTCCGAGGGAAATGCTTATTGAAAAAGCTGACCTTGAGGAGAATACTGTAGATGATGTGTTGCGTATTTTGAAGGCGGAGTTTGAATAATAATGAACTTATAATAAAGAATGTGCAGGTTTTGCTTGTTCATTCTTTATTTTATTGAATGCCTGTTCTGCCTTAATTATTTTTTTTTAATCCTTAATTTAACTGATATGACGATAAGACTTAATAAAGTAGCAAGAGATTTGAATGTAGGGATAGCAACAGCTGTTGACTTCTTGCAGAAAAAAGGATACAGTGTAGAAGCTAATCCTAATACAAAAATTACAGAAGAACAGTATGCAGAACTGGTAAAAGAGTTCAATAAAGACAAGGATTTGAAGATTAAATCTGAGAAGATTATTCAAGAACGCCAGAATAAAGAGAAAAATAAGGCTTCGGTTTCTATCGACGACATCGCAGATGATGTAGTCAAAGCGGAGACTGTAGCAGCCGAAGAGGTGCGTCAAAAATTCAAACCGATAGGTAAGATTGATTTGGACAGCCTCAATAAAAGGAAAAGTAAGCCATCTATGCCGGAACCTACCAAGAACGAAGCTGGCAATAGTGTAGAGACTGAAAATATAGTTAAGGAGGAAGTGAAGGCGGAACCTGTAGTTGAAACTGTAAAGAAAGAAGAACCGCAAGAACAGAAACCTGTAGTAATTGAAGAAAAAGAAACCAAACAGAAGGATGCTAATGCAGACGAAGTGACTAATAAGCCGATGGAAGAAAAAAAAGAAGAAGCTGAAAAATTAGTGAATGACCTGAAAAATGATGACGAGGTCTTTAAAATACGTCCTACAGAGTTTAAATCAAAGATTAATGTTGTCGGCCAGATAGACTTGGCTGCACTTAACCAGTCAACACGCCCTAAAAAGAAATCGAAAGAAGAAAAGCGTAAGGAAAGGGAAGAAAAGGATAAGATGCGTCAGGAACAGCGTAAGCAGATGAAAGACGCTATTATCAAGGAAATACGCAAGAGTGATGAGAAATCAGAAAAAGGCGGACAGGATGACGGGTCTAAGAAAAAGAAACGTAACAGAATAAATAAAGAACGTGTAGATATTTACAGCACTCAGGCCGCTCAGCCTCACGGAGCTAATCCTAAAGGTGAAAAATCAGGAAAGAACCAGGGGGGAGGCAAGAATGCTGGTAAGGATAAATTCAAGAAACCTGTTGTTAAACAAGAAGTTAGTGATGAAGATGTTGCTAAACAGGTGAAGGAAACTCTTGCACGTCTTACAAATAAAGGTAAAAATAAAGCTGCTAAATACCGTAAGGAGAAACGTGAAAGTATCCAGAACCGTCAGATGGAGCAGGAAGAACTTGAAATGGAAGAAAGCAAAGTGCTTAAACTTACAGAGTTCGTTACTGCAAATGAGCTTGCCAACATGATGGATATATCTGTTACTCAGGTTATCTCTACATGTATGAGCGTTGGTATTATGGTTTCCATTAACCAGCGTCTTGATGCTGAGACTATTAATCTGGTGGCTGAAGAGTTCGGATACAAAACAGAATATGTAAGTGCAGAAGTAGCACAGGCTATTGAAGAAGAAGCCGATGCTGAAGAAGATCTGCAGCCACGTGCTCCAATCGTTACTGTGATGGGACATGTTGACCACGGTAAGACATCTTTGCTTGACTATATACGTAAGGCTAATGTAATTGCCGGTGAAGCAGGTGGTATCACTCAGCACATTGGTGCTTATAATGTGAAGTTGGATGACGGACGTCGTATCACATTCCTTGATACTCCGGGACATGAGGCATTTACTGCGATGCGTGCCCGTGGTGCTAAGGTTACTGACGTTGTAATCATTATCGTTGCTGCCGATGATAACGTGATGCCTCAGACTAAGGAAGCAATCAATCACGCTATGGCTGCCGGAGTACCTATCGTATTTGCAATCAATAAGGTGGATAAGCCTAATGCTAATCCAGACAAGATAAAAGAAGAACTTGCCAATATGAACTTCCTTGTTGAAGAATGGGGAGGAAAATACCAGTCGCAGGATATCTCTGCAAAGACAGGTCTTGGTGTTAAAGATTTGTTGGAAAAAGTATTGCTTGAAGCTGAAATGCTTGACCTTAAAGCAAATCCTAACCGTAAGGCAACAGGTTCTATCATTGAATCTTCTTTGGATAAGGGACGTGGATATGTAGCTACGGTTCTTGTGTCTAACGGTACATTGCATGTGGGTGATATCGTATTGGCAGGTACATCATACGGTAAGGTTAAGGCTATGTTCAACGAACGTAACCAGCGTATGAAAGAAGCAGGTCCTGCAGAACCAGTATTGATACTTGGTCTTAACGGTGCTCCTGCTGCAGGTGATACATTCCACGTATTTGATACAGACCAGGAAGCTCGTGAAATTGCTAACAAGCGTGAACAGCTGGCACGTGAACAGGGATTGCGTACACAGAAGATGCTTACTCTTGATGAAGTTGGACGTCGTCTTGCATTGGGAGACTTCCATGAACTTAATATCATCGTTAAGGGTGACGTTGACGGTTCTGTAGAAGCATTGAGCGACTCACTTATCAAGTTGTCAACAGAACAGATACAGGTTAATGTTATACATAAGGGAGTTGGTCAGATCTCAGAATCAGACGTTTCATTGGCTGCTGCTTCCGATGCTATCATCGTTGGTTTCCAGGTACGTCCTTCAAGCAATGCTGCCAAACTTGCAGAACAGGAAGGTGTGGATATACGTAAGTATTCTATCATTTATGACGCTATCGAAGAAGTCAAGGCCGCAATGGAAGGTATGCTTGCTCCTACATTGAAAGAACAGGTTACTGCAACTATCGAAGTTCGCGAAGTATTCAATATCAGCAAGGTTGGACAGGTTGCCGGAGCTATGGTCAAGACAGGTAAGGTTAAACGTACTGACAAGGCTCGCCTTATCCGCGATGGTATTGTAGTATTTACAGGTTCTATCAATGCCTTGAAACGCTTCAAGGATGATGTCAAGGAAGTAGGTACAAACTTCGAATGTGGTATCAGCCTCACTAACTGTAATGATATTAAAGTGGGTGACATTATCGAAACTTACGAAGAAGTAGAAGTAAAACAGACACTATAATAACAGTTTTTCAGAGTGAAAAGTGAGGAATGAAAAAGGCACTTCTGTCAGGTTCATTCTTCATTTTTCATTCTTTGTTTATAAACTCTCCATCTTTATTGTTTCAAAAAACATCTAAAGTAATGATTCTTGAAGCTTTGCCTTTTAATTTAAGCGTTTTGGATTGGATAATTATAGCCATTATAGCCCTTGGGGTGGTGTTTGGATTTATGAAGGGAGCGGTAAAACAGGCTGCTACCATAGTTGGACTCATAGCTGGATTACTTCTGGCACGCGCTTTGTTCTCGCAATTGGGAGAGAAGTTGGCTGTAGAACTGGGGACAACGGTTTCAATGGCACAAGTAATAGCTTTTTTTATGATCTGGATACTGGTTCCCGTAGTGTTTCTCATATTGGCTTCCATGCTTACCAAGGCTTTGGAGATAGTCCATCTCGGGATAGTAAACAGATTGTTGGGGGCGTTGCTCGGAGCGTTGAAATATGCCTTCATCGTAAGCCTTGCCATAAGCTTTTTAGAATATATTGACAGTAAAGATGAACTTATAAATCGAACAGTTAAGCAGTCTTCTTTGTTATATTATCCGGTAAAGGAACTTTCAGGTCTCTTTATACCGACATTAAAAAATGTGACAAATGAGATTATTCAAACAGATATAATATAATTACATATGCAAGAAGAACCTAATAAATATGTAAAGGAACTGACGCAGGAGAAATATAAATATGGTTTCACTACCGATGTTCATACAGATATAATAGAAAAAGGACTTAATGAGGATGTCGTTCGTCTGATTTCTGAAAAGAAGGGTGAACCTGAGTGGCTTCTTGAATTCCGCCTTAAGGCATACCGTCACTGGCTGACACTTGAGATGCCTACATGGGCACATCTTGACATTCCTGAGATTGATTATCAGGCAATATCATATTATGCCGATCCTACAAAGAAGAAAGAAGGACCAAAATCTATGGAAGAAGTCGATCCGGAACTCTTGAAAACATTCAATAAGCTTGGTATTCCATTGGAAGAGCAGATGGCATTGAGTGGTATGGCTGTAGATGCCGTAATGGACTCGGTGTCTGTCAAGACCACTTTCAAGGAAACACTTATGGAGAAGGGTATTATCTTCTGTTCCATGAGTGAGGCTGTAAGAGAGCATCCTGACTTGGTGAAGAAATATCTTGGCTCGGTTGTTGGCTATCGTGATAATTTCTTTGCCGCACTTAATTCAGCTGTTTTCAGCGACGGGTCGTTCGTATATATTCCTAAGGGAGTACGTTGCCCTATGGAACTTTCAACATATTTCCGTATCAATGCTGCCAATACAGGTCAGTTTGAAAGGACACTGATTGTTGCCGATGATGACAGTTATGTTTCATACCTTGAAGGATGTACTGCTCCTATGCGCGATGAAAACCAGTTGCATGCTGCAATTGTTGAAATCGTAGTAATGGATCGTGCTGAAGTGAAATACTCTACCGTACAGAACTGGTATCCGGGAGATGCCGAAGGAAAGGGTGGTGTCTATAACTTCGTAACAAAACGTGCTATCTGTAAAGGTAATGACAGCAAGCTTTCATGGACACAGGTTGAAACAGGTTCTGCCATCACATGGAAATATCCAAGCTGTATTCTTGCCGGTGATAATTCAACTGCCGAGTTCTATTCTGTAGCTGTAACAAACAATTACCAGCAGGCCGATACGGGAACTAAGATGATACACCTTGGAAAGAACACTCGTTCAACTATCGTAAGTAAGGGTATAAGTGCAGGTAAGAGCCAGAACTCATACCGTGGACTTGTACGTGTGGCAGAAAGAGCTGATAATGCGCGTAACTATAGCCAGTGTGACTCTTTGCTGCTTGGCAGCAAGTGCGGTGCACATACATTCCCATATATGGATGTACATAATGAAACTGCTATAGTAGAGCACGAAGCCACTACATCAAAGATTTCTGAAGACCAGTTGTTCTATTGTAACCAGCGAGGTATAACTACCGAGGATGCCATAGGACTTATTGTGAACGGATATGCAAAAGAAGTTATAAATAAGCTTCCTATGGAGTTTGCTGTTGAGGCTCAGAAGCTTCTGTCAGTATCGCTCGAAGGAAGTGTGGGATAATTTATTAGTTTTTAATATGACTAAAAACTAACAACTCAAAACTTATATACATATGTTAGAGATAAAAGACTTACATGCCAATATTAACGGCAAAGAGATATTGAAAGGTATTAACCTTACTGTAAAGCCGGGTGAAGTTCATGCCATAATGGGACCTAACGGCTCTGGTAAAAGTACATTGAGTAATGTGCTTGTCGGACATCCTGCATACGAAGTAACAAAAGGTTCTGTTACATTCCTTGGCAAAGACCTGCTTAGTCTTAAGCCTGAAGACCGCAGCCACGAAGGATTGTTCCTATCATTCCAGTATCCTGTAGAGATTCCTGGAGTAAGCATGGTAAACTTTATGCGTGCCGCAGTTAACGAGCAGCGTAAATACAAAGGTCTGCCTGCACTTACTGCAAGTGAATTCTTGAAACTGATGAGACAGAAACGTGAAATCGTTGAGCTTGACAGCAAGCTTGCCAACCGTTCTGTAAACGAAGGATTCTCTGGCGGTGAAAAGAAACGTAACGAAATCTTCCAGATGGCAATGCTCGAACCAAAATTGAGCATCCTTGACGAAACAGACTCAGGTCTTGACATCGACGCTTTGCGTATCGTGGCAGAAGGTGTGAACAAACTCAAGACTCCTGAAACAAGCTGTATCGTTATTACCCACTACCAGCGTCTGTTGGACTATATCAAACCAGACATCGTACACGTTCTTTACAAAGGACGTATCGTGAAGACTGCAGGTCCTGAACTTGCACTCGAACTCGAAGAGAAGGGTTATGACTGGATTAAGAAAGAATTGGGAGAGTAAAGAGACGAAAAAAACATGAAAGCAGAACAACAATATATAGACCTTTTCACCCAATGTGAAGCCATGATATGCCGCCACAGCTCAGATGTGCTTAACGCTCCGCGTGCCAAGGCATTTGCCGATTTTGAGGCAGCAGGATTTCCTTCACAGAAGGTTGAAAAGTACAAATATACGGATGTCGCAAAGTTTTTTGCACCGGACTACGGATTGAACCTTAACCGCCTGGAGATACCGGTAAATCCGTATGAAGTGTTCAAGTGCGATGTTCCGAATATGAGCACTTCGCTTTATTTCGTGGTTAACGATACATTCGATACACACGACAATCCTGCCGCACAGCTTCCAGCCGGAGTTATCTTCGGAAGCCTGAAAGATGTGGCAAAGGAAAATCCTGAACTGGTGAAGAAATACTATTCACAGTTGGCTGACACATCTAAAGACAGTGTTACTGCATTCAACACAATGTTTGCACAGGATGGTGTGTTCATGTATGTTCCTAAGAATGTAGTATTGGATAGACCTATACAGTTGGTCAATATTCTTCGTGCTGATGTAAACTTCATGGTAAACCGCCGTGTAGTTATAGTCCTTGAAGACGGTGCACAGGCCAAACTGTTGGTTTGCGACCATGCAATGGACGATGTGAATTTCCTTTCAACACAGGTTGTGGAAATCTTTGTAGGCGAGAATGCCTATTTCGATTTGTACGAACTCGAGGAAACTCATAACTCTACTGTACGTTTCAGCAATCTGTATGTACATCAGGAAGCGAACAGCAATGTATTGCTTAACGGTATGACACTTCATAACGGAACGACACGTAATACATCAGAAGTAACCCTTGCAGGTAAGGGTGCGGAAATCACCCTTTGCGGAATGGCAATTGCCGACAAGAACGAGCAGGTAGATAACAATACATTCATCGATCATAAGGCTTCTGACTGTACAAGTACTGAACTCTTCAAGTATGTACTTGACGATCAGGCTGTAGGTGCATTTGCAGGTAAAGTGCTTGTTCGTGAAGGTGCCCAGCGTACAAATTCACAGCAGACAAACAGTAATATATGTGCAACCCGCGAAGCACGTATGTTTACACAGCCACAGCTTGAGATTTATGCTGACGACGTGAAATGTTCTCACGGGGCTACCGTAGGACAGCTTGACGAAAACGCATTGTTCTATATGCAGCAGCGTGGTATCAGCCTAAAGGAAGCACGTCTGTTGTTGATGTTTGCATTCGTAAATGAAGTTATCGACAAGATTCGTATGGAGGCACTAAAAGACCGTTTGCATCTTCTTGTTGAGAAACGATTCCGTGGCGAACTGAACAAGTGTCAGGGATGTGCGATATGTAGTTCAAATAAAAATTAATAATTAAGAATTAATATCGAGTTGATGATTTCATCCTTTTGTTGTCAGTTGGCTCCTAATTATTAATTTTTCATTGTTAATTCTTAATTAGCAAAAAATGTACGATATTCAGAAAATAAGAGAAGACTTCCCGATACTGTTAAGAACAGTATATGGCAAGCCGTTGATATACTTGGACAATGGTGCTACCACACAGAAACCAAAGTGTGTGGTAGATGCAATTGTCGATGAGTATTATTCTGTAAATGCCAATGTACACCGCGGTGTTCATTTCCTTTCACAGCAGGCAACAAATTTACATGAGGCATCGCGCGAAACTGTGCGTAAATTTATAAATGCGCGCAGCACGTCGGAGATAATCTTTACTCGCGGAACAACCGAGAGTATAAATCTCGTAGCTTCATCTTTCACTGATGCCTTCATGAAAGAAGGAGATGAAGTGATAGTTTCGGTGATGGAGCATCACAGCAACATTGTTTCATGGCAGATTCAGGCACTCCGTAAGGGGATTGTTCTGAAAGTTATTCCTATGAACGACCGTGGCGAATTGCTGATTGATGAGTACGAAAAACTGTTTACTCCACGTACAAAGCTTGTTTCCGTGGCTCATGTATCAAATGTTCTCGGAACAATAAATCCGGTGAAGCAGATTGCAGCAATAGCTCATGCCCACAATGTTCCGCTGCTGATAGACGGAGCACAGGGTATTCCGCATATGAAGGTGGATGTACAGGATATTGATGCCGATTTCTATGTGTTCAGTGCACATAAGATTTATGGTCCTACCGGTATTGGAGTACTTTATGGCAAGGAAGATCTTCTTGATAAGATGCCTCCTTATCAGGGTGGCGGAGAGATGATAAAGAATGTAAGTTTCGAAGGAACAACATTCAACGAACTGCCTTTCAAGTTCGAAGCCGGAACGCCAGATTATGTAGGTTCTACTGCAATGGCAAAAGCATTGGATTATGTCTCTGCCATAGGAATTGATAATATTGCAGCTCATGAACATGAACTTACTGTGTATGCCATGCAGCGTATGAAAGAAATCCCTGGTATGCGTATCTTTGGTGAGGCGGAACATAAGGGAGGAGTTATTTCATTCCTTGTTGGAGATATCCATCATTTCGATATGGGAACATTGCTCGACCGTCTCGGAATAGCAGTCCGCACCGGACATCATTGTGCCGAACCTCTTATGCGTCGTTTGGGAATAGAGGGAACAGTGCGAGCTTCATTCGGATTATACAACACTAAAGAAGAAGTCGATGCTCTTGTTGCCGGAATAGAAAGGGTAAGCAAGATGTTTGGATAAATGTATTAGTCATAATATGTCAAATGGCGTTTAAACAGCTTTTAAATACTGTTTAAACGCCATTTAAATTATATGGATATTGGATTAAAATCCAAGTCTCTTGAATTCACTTTCGAAATTAGGAGTGAAAACCTCTTTTCCCATGTTTGCCTTAATTTCCTCAATACTCCAGAAACGGCCTCCGTCCAGTTCTTCGGATGGATGTATTTCTCCGTCATATACAGTCTTGTGTGCAAAAACAAGCTCTTTCTCACGTGATGATTCAAATACGTAATGTGTTATGAGTTCAGAAGTGAAATCTTCAATACCGAGTTCTTCCTTTACTTCACGTTTTAGGGCCATTTCCACACTTTCTCCCAAATCAATATGTCCTCCCACTGCTGTATCCCATTTCCCCGGCTGTATGTCCTTCCATTCCGGACGTTTCTGGAGATACAGTTCTCCACGGCTGTTGAAAACATGCAGATGTACCACCGGGTGCAGCAGTTTACTACCGCTATGACACTCACCCCTTGTAGCTGCAGACAGGATGTTCCCGTCTTCATCTACTACAGGGAACATTTCTTCGCTATTATCTTTCATATATCTAATATCTAAAAACTAACAACTAAGAATTAACAACACTATCACGGAATCAGTAGCGACGAATCGCCGTAACTCAGGAACCGGAAGTCGTGCGACAACGCATAGTCGTAAATCTTTCTCCAGTCGCCTTTCACAAATGCCGAAACTAAAAGCAACAGAGTGCTTTGCGGCTGATGGAAGTTAGTTACCATACGTTTCACTATCTTATATTCATACCCGGGAGCTATGATGATCTGAGTACTTGTATGTAGCGCATCTATGTGGTTTCTGTCCATATAGTCAAGAATATTCTGTAGAGCCTGTATTGGAGTGAGATTAGTCTCATTCTCATATGGCATCCATTGTTTAACGTGCAGTTCCTCTTGCGATGCTTCAGGTTTTGACTCTAAGATTACTCCTATATAATACAGACTTTCTATTGTTCTTACTGATGTAGTTCCTACAGCTGTGGTTTCACCGCCATGTCTCAGAAGTTTCTCAATAGTCTGTCTGTTTACAGAGATATATTCCGTGTGCATATCGTGTCCTGCTATTTCCTCACTTTTTACCGGTCGGAAAGTACCGGCTCCCACGTGCAGAGTAACTTCTTCCAAATCAACACCCTTGTTCCTTAGTGTGTCGAGCACTCTCTCTGTGAAATGCAGTCCGGCTGTAGGTGCTGCGACAGAACCTTTTATCTTTGAATACACAGTCTGGTAAGTTTCCTTGTCGCTTTCCTGTGTCTCGCGGTTCAGGTATGGAGGGATAGGAAGTTCTCCGAACACTTCAAGGATATCAGCAAAAGTCACTTCGCTGTTATCCCAACTGAAGTCTATCCAGTGGCTTGTTCCGTGACATTCACCGCGAGTGGCAGTCAGTGTCAGAGGTTTGCCCTTCACTGTCATTTCTCTGTGCAGCGGACCTTCTTTCCACTTCTTCAGATTACCCACCATGCAGAGCCATGCCGAGTGTTCTGTTTGCTGGAAGTTCAGCACGTAATCGTTTGGCTTTATTGGTTCAAGACAGAATATTTCTATCAGTGCGCCTGTCTCTTTTCTGAAGTGCAGTCTTGCCTGAATAACCTTTGTATTGTTGAAAATCATCAGTGAGCCCGGTTCGATATATTCCGGCAGTGAAGTGAAGACTCTTTCCTCAATTTCGCCGTGATTGTAAACCAGTAGTTTGGAACTGTCGCGTTCTTTCAGCGGGAATTTTGCTATTCTTTCGTCCGGAAGTGGATAGTTGTAATCGCTTATCTTTATGTGTTTTGTTTCTTCCATCTGTGTAGTTTGTTCAATATTTTCTGCAAAAGTATAAAAAACTTTCGTATCTGCTTAAAAGTAACTACTTTTGCTTGAACTATAATACTGAAAGAATATGAAAATAGGAGATAAAGTGCGTTTCCTCAGCGAAGTGGGAGGCGGCATCGTAAGAGGTTTTCAAGGCAAGGATATAGCCTTGGTAGAAGGAGAAGACGGTTTCGAAATTCCTATGTTGATTAAGGAATGTGTTGTTATTCAAACCGATGATTATAATATTCCAATGAAGTCAGTTTCAAAACCTCAGCAGGCGCCTGTAGAGGATGAAGAAGAGGAAGAAGATGACAGACCGATCACGTATCGTGCGCCTGAAATTAGAGGAAACGATGTGCTTAATGTATATCTGGCTTTTGTTCCGCATGATATAAAGGCTATTACAACTACAGGTTTCGATGCATACCTTGTGAACGACAGTAACTATTTCATCGATTATATTTATCTTTCTGCCGAAGGAAAGAGCTGGACATTGAGAAGTCGCGGTACTGTCAAGCCTAATATGAAACAGGCGCTTGAGGAATTCGACAAGAAAGATCTTAACGAGATGGAGCACGTCGCTGTACAGATTATTGCATATAAAGACGACCGTACTTTCCTGCTCAAAAATGCGGTTTCTACAGAAATAAGAATTGATACTGTGAAGTTCTATAAGCTGCATACATTCCAGGAAAACGAGTTCTTCAACGAACCGGCATTGATTTATGATGTAGTTAAAGATGACGAAGAAGCAAAACAGGTATATGTTAATGCTGATGATATAAAGAATGCCATCCTGTCAAAAGGAGAAGAAAACAACGTCCCAAAGAAAGTATTGCGCAAGGAAGAGAAGAAAATCAAAAATGGAATTATTGAAATAGATCTTCATATAGATGCACTTCTAGATGATACAACAGGTATGGGCAATGCGGAAATGCTGAATTACCAGCTTGATGTATTCCGCAAGACGATGGAGGAATACAAGAGAAATACCGGACAGAAGATAGTGTTCATCCACGGAAAGGGCGACGGCGTTCTGCGCAAGGCGTTGCTTGAAGAGCTTAAACGTAAGTACAGAACATGTCTTAGTCAGGATGCTTCGTTCCGCGAATATGGTTATGGCGCTACGATGGTGATAATTAAATAATAGTTGTTAGTTCTTAGTTGTTAGTATTTTAAGAGCTTGTAAACTCAAACTTATGAAAACTCTAAAAGATATGCTTTCGCACGACCGCTTCGCTGCTGAGACGGGAGTGGAACTGCTTGAAGTGCGCGAAGGTTATGCCAAGGCACGCATGCTAGTGACGGATAAACATCTTAATGGCGGAGGAGTGTGTCAGGGAGGAGCCTTGTTCACACTTGCCGACTTGGCTTTTGCGGCAGTGGCAAACAGTCGCAATCTGCTTACTCTTTCGCTTAATGCCAACATTACTTTCCTGCGTGCAGTAAGCAGCGGATATGTATATGCCGAGGCTGTGGAGACATTCAATCATGCAAAGGTACCTTTCATCGAAGTGCGTATCACCGATGAGGAAGGTTGTCCGGTCGCTGTATTCACAAGCTCCGGCTACAGGAAAAAGACTGAACTAAATCTGGAAAGTTTGATGTAATGAACAATCGTTATGAAGAAAGACTGGGCACGGACAAAATGCTGCCTTTGGTGTTCCGTATGGCACTGCCTGCCGTAGCTGCCCAGTTTGTCAATCTGCTTTATAATATAGTTGACAGAATTTATATAGGACACATCCCCGGTATAGGAACAGAGGCTCTTGCCGGGGTAGGCGTCACTACCTCTATAGTAATACTCATATCATCGTTTTCGTCGATAGTGGGAGCCGGTGGAGCTCCGCTTGCAGCCATGGCTTTAGGTCAGGGCGACCGCGAGAGAGCCGGACGCATATTGGGAAACGGTTTTGTGATGCTTATTCTTTTCACTATCATCACCTCGCTGATAGCATACATCTTTATGGAGCCTATTCTTCTGCTCACCGGAGCATCTGAAAGGACACTGCCGTTTGCCGAAGATTATCTTTCTGTATATCTGCTTGGTACGCTATTCGTAGAGATATCCACAGGGCTTAACACATTCATAAACTCACAGGGAAGGCCTGCCATAGCCATGTGGTCGGTGGTGATAGGTGCATTGCTGAATATCATTCTAGACCCTATATTCATTTTCACTTTTGATATGGGGGTAAAGGGAGCCGCAATAGCGACAGTCCTTTCGCAAGCCGTGAGTGCCATCTGTGTATTGCGTTTCCTTACTTCCCGTTCGGCATCCCTTCCGCTTGAACGAAGGTACATGAGACTTCAGAAGAATATAGTTCTTTCTGTTGTAGCTCTTGGTGTATCACCGTTTATTATGGCTAGTACTGAAAGCCTTGTAGGTTTTGTACTTAATGGAAGTCTGAAACATTTTGGCGACATATATGTCAGTGCCCTTGCTATAATGCAGAGTGCCATGCAGTTTGCCAGTGTGCCGCTCGTCGGTTTTGCCCAGGGATTTATCCCGGTGGTGAGCTATAACTACGGTCATGCCAACAAGGACCGTGTGAAGCAATGTTTCAGGATAGTTGTAACATTCATGTTCGGTTTCAACTTTCTGCTGATACTCTTTATGATACTATGTCCTCACCTGGTGGCATCGGTATTTACAGAAGATGAGGTTCTGATAGAAACAGTGTCGCATGTCATGCCTCTGTTCCTTGCCGGAATGTCTATTTTCGGTCTGCAGCGTGCATGTCAGAACATGTTCGTAGCTTTGGGGCAGGCTAAGATTTCCATTTTCATAGCCTTGTTGAGAAAGGTTATCCTTCTCGTTCCTTTAGCCTTGATATTGCCTCATTTCTGGGGAGTGGAAGGAATATTCGCTGCCGAAGCGATTTCGGATGCGACGGCTGCTGTGTGCTGTACTGCCTTGTTTGCATGGCAGTTCCCAAAGATATTATCTCGTATAAAAGGATAATTGTAGAAGTTCTTAAAGATAATTGGCGTAACACGTATGTGTTATACCAATTGAAACGATTTTTTTATAAAGTCTTTTCAAATCCTTTTCAAAAGCTTTTCAACATCGGCACGAATTTTGGCATATAGCGGTGAATTCTTGTAGTTGACATTTTTGTGTATCACCACTTCCACACCAATTTGTGAACGTTGATAGTTCGTCAGTTCGTTATGAAGCTGTAGGCTATGTAGGGCAAGGTCATGGATTTGTTGTTCACGCTCTCTCCTTAGTACTGTACATACAGGAATAAGAAGGCGGAGGACAACGTTGTCCATTATATGATGTCCCTGTATAAACATATATGTGCTGTCGGAAGTTACTCCAAGTGTGGGTAACTCTCTTTTTAAATCTTCTATTTCCTGTCTGGCTTCAGGATGCCTGCGCTCAAGATCATGAAGCTTTTTCTCTACTTTTTTTGCCATATGTTCAAGGCTGCGTTCAGGATAGCGTGTACTTACCTGATCCAGTTTTACGTACGAACAGAAATCAAGTAGTGAGAATTCGGCAAGAATATGTCTTCTGTAAAACCATACCGACCATATAAAAAGAGGCCATGCTATCTCAGAGTATGCCTTCATGAATGCAGGAAAATCTATCAGCTTATGGTCGTTCAGTGTAGCTGTAACGCATACATCATGCAGACCTTCGGCATAGCAGTGGAAATTCTCTATGGCATAGGCATATGTCTGCAGTATATACGGACATTCTATCATGTAGCGCGATGTGTTGGTACGTCCTTGCAGAAGGTAGTCGTAGTCACTATCTACGCACGCTATCATGTTTTCACCAAGTTGTTTTCCCAACTGGTTCATGAGTACGGTCTTTTTCCCCTTGGCAAGCGAGCTTTGTGATGGAAGCATGACTTCGAAATAAACCTTGTCGTTTTCATACTCAGAGAGTAGGGCACGCCAGAACGATATGTCGTCATAGCTCTCCACATACGCCACAATCTTCCTTTTTGCATGTTTCGGCTTCAGATTGTTGGCCGCACCTATATATAATGATGAAAGGTTTTCCGTAAGTCGTTTTCCCATAGTCCCTGTTTTTTTAATTAGTAGTAATGTCGCTCACTTCGGTCACTGCATCTACCCATCCGTTCATGATGAGTGCCGGAGAATGTGTTGTCAGGATAATCTGTACGTTAGGATTAAGACTTCTGATGAGTGTTATGAGCCTTTGTTGCCATTCTATGTGGAGTGAAATCTCAGGCTCGTCCATAAACAGCGCACAGTGGGCATTGTCCTGTACAAGTACTGTCAGCAGAATGACCAGCATCTGTTTTTCTCCCGACGAAAGTTTGTAAGGAGTGAGAATGTCTCCATCCTGTTCGATGAGAATTTCATTGCTTTTGCGGTTTATCTTCTTTCCTGTTTCGGCAAACAGTTCGTCTATCAGATCCTGGAATTTTGTTTTGGGCTTAGATATTTCGGCTGCCATCATCTGTTTCTCGGGATCTCCGCTTGTCAGCAGTTCAATTATCCTGTTGCCTATATTTACCTGATAGTCCAGATAGCGTCGCTGCAGTTGGTAAAGTTGCCAGTCCAGTTCCGTACGTACATCCTGATCACCGATCTTTTTCAGCAGTCCGAAGTCTATAAGCGGACGGTCGAAACTGCGGATAACGTCGAAAGGTATAAAATCTGCATCCTCCGGACTGAATGTGAATGTCACTATATCCTTTATCCCGTTTGTGAGCTGTACTTCATTGTTCTCGTTCAGTCTTCTCACGGAACTGTTTAGTATGGAACTTTTTCCAATACCGTTCACTCCACTAAGGATATTGACATCTTTTCTCAAATCCCATGCAATGTCTTTTCTGCCCCAGAGGCCTTTTATGACAATACGCTTTATGAACTCGGCTTGTTTCTTCATTTCTTTGTCTTTTATCGTTCTTATCCAACAAATTTAATCAATCTCTTTGAATTAATCAACCGTCATCTGCCAATTTTTCAAATATCTTGTAACTTTGCACAACAAAATAATTTTAAGGTATAAAAGATATGAAGAGTTCTAATCTTAAAGCCCATCTGGCCCTTTTGTTCGCTGCCAGTATGTGGGGACTTATGGCACCTATAGGTAAGGCTGCTATGGAGGCCGGTATTTCCGGACTGGCACTTGCCAATATGCGTATGATAGGTGGTGCGGTATGTTTCTGGATAACATCATTGTTTGTCAGGAAAGAAGAAGTTCCGCCCCGCGATCTTATGTTATTGTTTTTTGCGTCAATGCTTGGTATCGTATGCAATCAGGGATGTTACACTTTCGGTTTGTCGCTAACCTCTCCGGTGGATGCTTCCATCATGACTACCACCATGCCTATCGTGACAATGATACTGGCTGCCATCTTCCTTAAAGAGCCTGTAACTCCGCTTAAAGTCGGTGGCATTCTTTTAGGATCTGTCGGTGCTTTGGCTCTTATCCTCAGTAATGCCGGTGGCAGCGAGACGGAGGGAAGTGTGTTGGGCGATGTATTGTGTGTAACTGCACAGATAAGCTTTGCTTGCTATCTTACAATATTCAAGAAACTTATATCCAAATACAGTGTGTTTACTCTGATGAAATGGATGTTCAGCTATGCAGCAATATGTTTTATTCCTTTTTCGTACAGGGATTTCTCGGAGATGCAGTTTGCCGAGATACCAATGGAGGTATGGATGCAGGTAGGATATGTGATACTTTTCGGAACATATTTTGCATATATTCTTATGCTTGTAGGCCAGAAGACACTTCGTCCTACTGTGGTCAGCATGTATAACTATATGCAGCCGGTAGTAGGCTCTAGCGTGGCAATACTGATGGGTATGTCATCGTTCGGATGGGTAAAGGCAATTGCTGCAATATCAATTTTTGCAGGTGTATATCTTGTCACTCAGAGTAAGTCGCGCGCTGAAATGCTAAAGGAAGAATCTTCATCTAAATAATAAGAATCGGTTAATGAAGGAAAAGTCGAATATAGTGTCTCCGGTGCTTTATCTTCAGCATCATTATGAATTGCTTAAGGCGGAATATGAGTATGAAAAAGAACAGTTCCGTCAGCAGACGGAAGTGATGGGTATAGGGCGTAAGGTGAAGCGTGGTATGTGCTGGTATCCTATATCTGTGGGAAGAAGTTACTATAATGCTCTCAATCAGTTTGTGGTGGAGATATTCCGTACTGAGGACAAGGAGATAGAGCACCTTTTTGAGTATGGCCGTCCTGTATGTTTCTTTACTCAGGATGCCAGCGGGCGACTGACATATATGAATTTCGTTGCAACGGTGAATTATGTGGACGAAGACCGTATGGTAGTGATACTTCCCGGACCGGATGCCATGATCGCCTTGCAGAGATATGACGTGCTTGGAGTGCAGCTGTATTTTGACGAAACTTCCTATCGGCTGATGTTTGAAGCATTGAACCGCGTGATAGGTGCAAAGAACAACCGTCTTGCCGAGTTGCGTGATATCTTCCACGGACAGCAGCCTGTATCGGAGTTCTCTTTCAGTCCTATTAGATTTCCATGGCTTAACCGCACTCAGGAAGAGGCAGTCAACAAGGTACTTCATGCCAAGGATGTGGCTATTGTACACGGGCCTCCGGGAACAGGAAAAACTACTACTCTTGTAGAAGCTATATACGAAACGCTTCACCGTGAAAACCAGGTGATGGTATGTGCGCAGAGTAATATGGCTGTCGATTGGATAAGCGAAAAGCTTGTCGATAGGGGTGTAAGTGTATTGAGAATAGGAAATCCTTCGCGTGTGAATGATAAGATGCTTTCGTTTACATACGAAAGGAAATTTGAGTCGCATCCGGATTATTCACAGCTGTGGAGCATAAGAAAGGCTATCCGCGAATTGTATTCAGCAAACCGTAAAGGTGCCGACAGGGAGAGCATCAGACTGAAGATTAATTCTCTGAAAGACCGTGCCACTGAGTTGGAGATAAGGATAAACGAATCTTTGTTTGCCGAGGCGAGAGTCATATCCTGTACATTGGTGAGCAGTGCGAACCGTGTACTAATAGGTCATAAGTTCGGTACATTGTTTATTGATGAGGCTGCCCAGGCATTGGAGGCAGCATGCTGGATTCCTATTGCCAAGGCTGACCGTGTGATATTGGCTGGCGATCATTGCCAGCTTCCTCCTACAGTGAAAAGCCCTGTGGCATTACGTGGAGGATTGGGACATACACTGATGCAAAGCATAGTGGCAAATAAGCCGCAGGCTGTCTCTCTTCTGAAGGTGCAGTACAGAATGAACAATGAGATAATGCGTTTCTCTTCCGACTGGTTCTATGGCGGAATGTTGCAGTCGGCTCCCGAAGTGAAATATCGCAGTATCCTTGATTTCGATACCCCGATAGAATGGGTAAATACAGAGGGAATGGACTGCAACGAAGAGTTTATAGGCGAGAATTATGGCCGTATAAACAAGCAGGAAGCTGAACTCTCCGTGGGAAAACTGAAGGAATATATAGAGAAGATAGGGCGCGAACGTTTCCTTGACGAGCGTATAGATGTGGGAGTGATTTCTCCATACAAGGCACAGGTGCAGTATCTCCGTCAGCTGATACGCAAGGATGCATGGTTCAAGCCGTATCGTCAGTTTATTACTGTCAATACCGTAGATGGTTTTCAGGGACAGGAGCGTGATGTAATACTCATAAGTCTTGTAAGAGCCAATGAGGAAGGACAGATTGGCTTCCTCAATGACTTGCGACGAATGAATGTGGCGATAACACGTGCAAGGATGAAACTAATCATTTTGGGAGATGTTGCAACACTGACGAAACATCCTTTCTATAAGAAACTTAACGAGTATATAGAGAGTTTAGTTTGACATATAGTATAAGTCGTTAATTATTAACTTGATATAATATTTGCAGAACCTAATGGTTATAAGTCGAAAACGGTGTTTTCACTTTGTAAGTCATTAGGTTTTGTTTATATTTGCGTACTTATTAATCACAATTTAATTTTTATGTTTAACGACTTATTACAATCGTCTTATTTCTCTGTATTCCTGATTGTTGCCCTAGGCTTTATGCTTGGACGCATCAAGATAAAGGGATTATCTCTGGATGTATCAGCCGTGATCTTTATTGCCCTGGCTTTCGGCCATTGGGGAGTTTCAATTCCAAAGGAACTTGGAAACTTCGGGTTAGTGTTGTTTATCTTTACAATCGGTATTCAGGCCGGTCCAGGATTCTTTGATTCTTTCCGTACCAAGGGCAAGACTCTAATTCTTATTACAGTGCTTATCATTGCGTCGGCATGTCTCACGGCCATAGGGCTGAAATATGCTTTCGGAATAGATACGCCAAGCGTTGTTGGACTTGTGGCAGGAGCTCTTACCAGTACACCAGGTCTAGCAGTTGCTATTGACAGCACTCAGTCACCATTGGCCTCAATTGCATACGGTATAGCATATCCGTTTGGAGTTATTGGTGTGATTCTTTTTGTGAAACTTTTACCAAAGCTTCTTCGTGTGGATTTGGATGAGGAAGCAAAGCGTCTTGAGAAGGAGCGTCGCGGACAGTTCCCTGAACTTAAAACATGTATATTCCATGTGACAAACGAAGCTATATGCGGGCATACTCTGGCACAACTTAATATCCGTGCCATTACAGGTGCCGTAGTTTCGCGTCTGAAAATTGGTGATGAGATAGTGATTCCTACTGCTTCTGTTGTTGTAAACAAAGGTGACATAGTCCAGGCTGTAGGTAGCGAGGAATCTTTGAGTAATCTTGGGATAATGCTTGGCGAACGTGAGGAAGGTGAGTTGCCATTGATAAATACTCAGGTGATAGAATCTTTGTTGCTGACAAAGAAGGATATGATAAACAAGCAGCTGGGCGACCTCAATCTTCAGAAAAACTTCGGATGTACTGTTACACGTATCCGCCGAAGCGGTATCGACCTTTCACCTTCGCCTGAACTGGCATTGAAGTTTGGTGACAAACTGATGGTGGTAGGCGAGCAGGATGGTGTCCAGGCTGTAGGTCGTCTGTTGGGTAATGATGAGAAACGTTTGTCGGACACAGATTTCTTCCCTATAGCTATGGGTATTGTTCTTGGTGTATTGTTCGGTAAACTCAATATCTCGTTCGGAAGCGGAATGTCGTTCTCTCCGGGACTTACAGGAGGGGTATTGATGATGGCTCTTTTCCTTAGTGCAATAGGAAAGACTGGGCCTATTCTTTGGTCTATGTCCGGTCCGGCAAACCAGCTTTTACGCCAGTTGGGATTGTTGTTGTTCCTTGCTGAGGTTGGTACATCGGCAGGAAAGAATCTTGTCTCTACATTCCAGGAAAGCGGATTCCTGCTTTTCGGTGTAGGTGCTTTGATTACTATTGTTCCTATGCTGGTAGCGGCGATAGTAGGCCGTCTGGTCTTCAAGATTAGTATGCTTGATCTGCTTGGAACCATCACCGGTGGTATGACCAGTACGCCTGGTCTTGCTGCAGCCGATTCTATGACGGATAGTAATATTCCTGGAGTAGCATATGCAACGGTTTACCCTATAGCGATGGTGTTCCTGATATTATTCATACAGTTTATTGCACTTGTAGTGGTATAATAAAAACATTAATCCCCGGCAGTCTGTTTTCGTCAAACTGTCGGGGATTAATGTTTCTGTACCTTATTATGACTTGAAGTCTGTACCGGCCGGGCGCTGGAATATACGCAGGTTGAATTCCTGAACCATAGCCATTACATGTTCGAAAATTTCCGATTGCAGAGCTTCGTAAGGAATCCAGTCAGGTGTATCTGAGAAGCAGTATATCTCCAGAGGCATACCTTCGGATGTCGGTTGCATCTGGCGTACCATTATCATCAGGTCTTTGTTCACTTTAGGATGATTGTTCAGATAGTTCAGAATATAATTTCTGAAGATTGCAAGATTTACGGTTTTCTCATTTATGTCAGTCTTCTTGTCCACCAATCCTTTATCTATGAAACTTTGAATCTCGTCAGGCGTACAGAAATGTACGGTGTTCATATCTATGTTAACGGAACGTTTTATTCTTCTTCCTCCTGTTTCGCGCATTCCCCTCCAGTTCTGGAATGAATCGCTCACCAGTGCGTATGGTGGAATGGTGGTTATTGTCTTGTCGAAGTTTTGCACCTTGACAGTAGTAAGCGAAACTTCTATCACGTATCCGTCGGCTCCATATTTGGTCATAGTAATCCAGTCACCCGGACGCAGCATGTCGTTTGCCGAGAGTTGCACGCCAGCCACAAGCCCCAGGATACTGTCTTTGAATATCAACATAAGTACAGCGGCCGATGCACCAAGTCCGGCAAGTATGCTCGTAGGGTCCTGATCCATGAGGATACTTATCAGTATTATTATACCAATGGTGATGGTGATTAGTTTTATCATCTGGTATATACCCTTCAGAGGACGGTTTCTCAGTTTTTCGTGCTCGCTGGATATATTGTAAAGAGAGTTCAGGAATGTTCCAATAAGAAGGATACTTACTATATCCAGGTATATAAGGCATACCTTAAGCGAGAAATTGAGTAATTGAGGCGATTTGCCGAAAGCAAATGGAAGAAGCACATAAAGAATTATAGGCGGGATCATTCGGCTGAATGCCTTCATCATTTCGGTGTTGAACAGATAGTCGTCCCATTTAGCTTTTGTGCGTGCTGTAATTTTTTGTATCAATGGTATTATAATATGTCTGAACAGTTTTGTGCAGGCATAAGTTATAATGATTATTGCGGCAAATATTGTTAGCTGTGTCCCCCAATTAATGTCATTTTTTTCTACCCCGATGTTTTGAAGCAGCAATGCAATTTCTTTGTTTATATCGTTATTCATTTTGTCTGATATTAAAAAACTAATGCAATATAAATGATTTTTTCCGAGTTGTGCAAATTTGACTTTTCATTAAATATGTGTTGTCTGTTCAATGTTGAAAATTTCATTACATATTTATGAATTTTGGAAGTAAATATCTGTTAAAAAAACGTGCGCACATTTAAGGGAAAATGTGCGCACGCTTAGATTCGAATGGACGCACGCTTTAAGTGGAACGTGCGCACGCTTGAAAAATAAGCTTTTTGTTTGGTGAAAAATGTATTATGGTGTTTTTAAACATATAGTATTCTTTTGGTTGTGAAGAATAAAATTCATTTCTTTGCGTCAGAACAGTTCAGCACAGTTAATGCTTTGCATATGAAAGATAAAGTAAGTTTCGGACAACAGTCCACAAAGGTTAAGCAACTGTCTGATATCATAGAACAGGATATCATGATGGGGAAATACAAGACAGACACCAGTCTGCCTTCCATAAATTATCTTAGCAAGGCTTACAATGTGTCGCGCGATACTGTTTTTAAGGCGTTTTCTGATTTACGTGAGAGGAAACTTATCGATTCTACTCCCGGTAAGGGATATTATGTGACCAATCGCCAGGAGAAAATATTTCTTCTTCTTGATGAGTATTCACCTTTTAAAAATACGCTGTATAATAGTTTCGTAAGAAAACTTTCTACGTCATATAAGGTAGATTTGTGGTTTCATCAATATAATGAACACATATTCAATACTATATTGCATGAAGCTATAGGTCGTTACAATTATTATGTGGTGATGAATTTTGACAATGAGAAATTCTCACCTTTGTTCAATAAGATAAACCCTTCACGTCTGTTGCTTCTTGACTTCGGAAAATTCGAGAAGGAGAATTATTCCTATATATGCCAGAATTTTGATGATGAGTTCTATAATGCTCTTACCAAACTTACTGACAGGCTGAAGAAATACCGTAAGATAGTATTCCAGTTTCCGGCTGATTCAAAACATCCTAGAGTCTCGGCTGACAGCTTCAGGCAGTACTGTCATGATAATGACATGGTTTCTGAAATATCCGAACAGGAGGACATCACATATGTGGAGAATGGCGTGGCTTATATAGTTATTCGTCAGACAGATGTTGTGAATATAATAAAGAGAAGTAGGGAAAAAGGGATGAAGTGCGGACGCGACTTTGGTATTATTGCATATAATGATACGCCCGCATACGAAGTTATAGATGACGGAATCACTGCTTTGAGTGTAAACTGGGATGAGATGGGAAAGCAGGCTGCAAAATTTATACTTACGGGTGAGGCAGTCAGGACTTATCTCCATACTGAGGTGCATTTACGTAATTCGGTATGATTTCAGTTTTATTCATTTACAGTAGTTCCTTTATTAATACAGATAAATCAGCATAGTTCAGCATAGTTGTGACATGCCGGAATATGTAAGTAAAAATATTAAATACAAACTTTATAAACTATCGAAACAATGAAAAATTATCCGAAAATCGGGATTCGTCCCACAATCGATGGACGTCAGGGTGGTGTCCGCGAAAGCCTTGAAGAAAAGACTATGAATCTTGCCAAAGCAGTGGCAGAACTTATTTCTTCTAATCTGAAAAATGGAGACGGAAGTCCTGTTGAATGTGTAATTGCTGATTCTACTATAGGACGTGTGGCTGAAAGTGCAGCTTGCGCAGAAAAATTCGAACGTGAAGGTGTAGGTGCCACTATCACCGTGACTTCTTGCTGGTGTTATGGAGCTGAAACAATGGATATGAATCCTTATTATCCAAAGGCTGTTTGGGGATTTAACGGAACTGAAAGACCGGGAGCCGTTTATCTGGCTGCTGTACTTGCTGGTCATGCACAGAAAGGTTTGCCTGCATTCGGTATCTATGGTCACGATGTACAGGATATTGAAGATAATACAATCCCTGCTGATGTAGCGGAAAAGATACTTCGTTTTGCTCGTGCGGCACAGGCTGTGGCTACAATGCGCGGCAAGTCATATCTTTCTATGGGTAGTGTGTCAATGGGTATTGCAGGTTCTATCGTAAATCCGGATTTCTTCCAGGAATACCTTGGAATGCGTAATGAGTCTGTTGACTTGACTGAAATTATCCGTCGTATGACTGAAGGCATATATGATAAGGAAGAATTTGCCAAGGCTATGGCATGGACAGAAAAATATTGCAAGAAGAACGAAGGCAATGATTTCAATGTAGATGCAAAGAAAAAGACTCGTGAAGAAAAGGATGCTGATTGGGAATTTATCGTCAAGATGACTATCATCATGCGCGATCTTATGACAGGTAATCCTAAACTGAAGGAAATGGGATTCAAGGAAGAAGCCCTAGGACATAATGCAATAGCTGCAGGTTTCCAGGGACAGCGTCAGTGGACTGACTTCTATCCAAACGGTGACTATTCAGAAGCATTGCTTAATACATCATTCGACTGGAACGGTATTCGTGAGGCATTTGTTGTGGCAACAGAAAACGATGCATGCAACGGTGTAGCTATGCTATTCGGTCACTTGTTGACAAACCGTGCACAGATCTTCTCTGATGTTCGTACATACTGGAGTCCTGAAGCAGTTAAGCGTGTGACAGGAAAAGAACTTACAGGTTTGGCAAAGAACGGTATCATACACCTTATCAATTCAGGTGCAACTACTCTTGACGGAACTGGCCAGCAGACAGATGCTGAAGGAAATCCTACAATGAAACCGGCTTGGGAAATTACAGATGCTGAAGTTGAAAAATGTCTTGAAGCTACTACATGGTATCCTGCTAACAGAGATTATTTCCGTGGCGGCGGTTTCTCTTCAAACTTCCTTTCAAAAGGCGGTATGCCTGTCACTATGAGCCGTCTTAACTTGGTGAAAGGTCTTGGCCCTGTGCTTCAGATTGCCGAAGGTTGGACTGTGGAAATTGATCCTGAAATACATAAACTTCTTGACGAACGTACTGACCGCACATGGCCTACTACATGGTTCGTGCCACGCTTGTGCGACAAACCTGCTTTCAAGGATGTATATTCTGTAATGAATAACTGGGGAGCAAACCATGGAGCCATCAGTTATGGTCATATCGGTCAGGATCTGATTACTTTGGCTTCAATTCTCCGTATCCCTGTATGTATGCATAATGTCGATGATGATAAGATTTTCCGTCCTGCTGCATGGAATGCATTCGGAATGGATAAGGAAGGTGCAGACTATAGAGCTTGCCAGAATTATGGTCCTATTTACAAGTAATTGATGATTTGTTGTTGGTGATTATAAGATTATAGTTAATTTTGAGGATTATAAACAGGCAGTGAAAATAACACTGTCTGTTTGTAACTTCATAAAATCAGATTATTATGATAAACCGATTTGTATTGAACGAAGTATCTTACTTCGGACCCGGAGCCAGAGAAGTGCTTCCAAAAGAAATATCACGTCTTGGCTTGAAAAAGGCTTTTGTAGCTACAGACAAGGATTTGATAAAGTTCGGTGTTGCCGATAAAGTATTGTCAGTTTTGCGTAATGCCAATATACCATACGAAGTATTCAGCGAAATCAAGCCTAACCCGACAGTCTCTAATGTTAAAGCTGGTCTTGCAGCATATGCAGCTTCAGGAGCTGATTTCATTATTGCCATAGGTGGCGGTTCATCAATGGACACAGCCAAGGCTATTGGTATCATAACAAATAATCCTGAATTCTCTGATGTAGTATCTCTTGAAGGAGTTGCCGATACAAAGAAGAAGTCAGTGCCTATCATAGCCCTTCCAACTACAGCCGGAACAGCTGCAGAGGTTACTATCAATTATGTTATCACCGATGAGGAAAACCACAAGAAGATGGTTTGTGTCGATCCTAATGATATCCCTGCCATTGCCATAGTCGATGCCGAACTTATGTACACTCTTCCGAAGAGTCTGACAGCTGCAACAGGTTTGGACGCATTGACTCATGCCATCGAAGGTCTTATCACCAAAGGTGCCTGGGAGATGAGTGACATGTTCGAAATCAAGGCAATCGAGATGATAGCACGCTATCTTGAAACAGCAGTGAACGAACCAAACAATGCCGAAGCCCGTAACGGAATGGCAGTAGCATAGTACATAGCCGGTATGGCATTCTCTAACGTAGGTTTGGGAGTAGTGCATGGTATGGCTCATCCATTGGGAGCAATCTTCGATATTCCTCACGGTGTGGCAAATGCTCTTCTATTGCCTACAATTATGGAATTCAATGCTCCAGCAGCGCTTGACAAGTATGTTGACATAGCTAAGGCAATGAATGTCTATTCAGCAGGAATGACAAAAGAGGAGGCTGCGGACGCTGCTGTTAAGGCTGTTAAGGAACTGTCTGTACGTGTAGGAATACCTCAGCATCTTTCAGAGTTGGGAATCAAGGCGGAAGACCTTCCTCGTCTTGCCAAGGCTGCTTATGCAGATGTATGTACACCTGGAAATCCTCGTGAAGTGACAGAAGAAATTATTTTGGATTTATATAAGAAAGTATTATGATAACTAACGAACAGATAGAAAAATTTATTTCGGAAGCTCACCGTGTAGGTGATGCAGGTTTGACAATATGCAGCAGCGGTAACATCTCTTGGAGAATAGGTGATGAAGTTCTCCTTTCAGGTACAGGTTCATGGGTACCGTCATTGCCGAAAGAAAAGGTCGCAATATGTAAACTTGAAACAGGTGAAGTTCTTAACGGTGTAAAACCATCAATGGAACACGGCTTTCACCTTGGAGTATTGAGAGAAAGACCTGATGTAAATGTTGTTCTTCATTTCCAGTCACCTTACGCAACAGCTGTTGCATGTATGAAGGAATTGCCTAAGGACTATAATGTTACAGCGGAAGTTCCATGTCATGTAGGTTCAGAAATTCCGGTAGTTCCATATTACAGACCGGGGTCAAAAGAGTTGGCAGAAGGAGTGATAGCAGCATTGAAAGACCATAACTCTGTTCTTCTGAAAAAACACGGTCAAGTGGTTTGTGGAAAAGATTTTGACGAGGCTTTTGAAAGAGCGATGTTCTTCGAAATGGCTTGCCGAATCATAATCCTTACAGGTGGAAAGTATGAGACACTGACAAATGCCGAGATAGACGACTTGGAAACATACGTTTTAGGTAAGAAGACAAAATGAGAGAAGTAAGACTAGCAATAGACTTCGGAGGAGGTAGCGGGCGAGTGATTGCCGGCTACGTCTCCGATGGTAAAACTTGTCTGGATACGATATATCGTTTTCAGAACAGGCAGGTAAGGATGGGCGGCCATATATATTGGGATTTCCTTTCTCTTTTTGAAGATATGAAGAGAGGAATACGTATGGCTGTTGAAAAAGGATATAGAATAAAAAGTATCGGCATAGATACATGGGGTGTTGATTTCGGACTTATTGATAAGAATGGAAATCTCATAGGTAATCCGGTCTGTTACCGTGACAGTCGTACGGACGGTATGCCTGAAAAGGTTTTTAAGATTATTGATCCAAGCGAACACTACTCTGTCAGTGGCACACAGGTGATGGCAATAAACACGCTGTTTCAGCTTTATGCGATGAAAGAAGAAAACAGTCCGTTGCTTTCTGTGGCAGACAAGTTGTTGTTCATGCCTGATTTGTTCAGTTATTTCCTTACCGGTGTTGCAAATAATGAATATAGCATAGCATCTACTTCGGAGCTAATGGATATCAAGGCGCGTAAGTGGAATTATGAACTTATACGCCAATTGGGATTGCCTGAACATATCTTCTGCGAAATCGTAATGCCTGGGCAGGAAAGAGGAGTGCTGAAACCTGAGATAAAGGAAGAACTTGGGCTGGATTATGATGTTAAGGTTATAGCAGTGGCATCGCATGACACGGCGAGTGCGGTATATGCTGTTCCTGCTGATGAAAACGAAAAAGTGACAGCATTTTTAAGTTCGGGAACATGGTCTTTGCTTGGAGTAGTGACAGACGAGCCGATTCTTTCTGAAGAAGCCAGAGTTAACGGATTTACAAACGAAGGTGGTGTGGATGGTAAAATATGTTTCCTCCAGAATATCACCGGACTGTGGATTCTTCAGAAACTTATGTCCGAATGGGCTGAAGAAGGTAAATGTACTGAATACGATATTCTGATTCCTGAAGCAGAGAAAGCGGATATATCATCAATGGTAGATGTTGACAATAATGTCTTTACCAGTCCGCTGAATATGGCAGAAACAATAATCTCTTACTGTAAGGAAAGCGGACAGCAGGTTCCGCAGACACAGGGAGAATTTGTGAAATGCGTATTGTTGTCATTGGCAGACAGATACAGAAAAGGAATAGAGGGATTGAACAAATTATTGCCACGTTCTGTTGAAAAATTACATATAATTGGTGGAGGTTCGCAAAACAAATATCTGAACCGACTGACGGCTTTGGCTACAGGACTTGATGTAGATGCCGGTCCGGTTGAGGCTACTGCCATAGGAAATATTTTAGTACAGAATTTAGATAAATAATATATTAAGGTAATACATATGGAAAATACTGGATATGCGGCAAAGAATCATGGCTGTAATGTGAAGAGATACTGTAGAACAATGGATTTGAGAAATAATCCGGAGTTGATAGCCGAATACAAATTGCGTCACAGCAAAGAAAAAATATGGCCTGAGATACT
Source organism: Bacteroides sp. ET336 (assembly GCF_024733815.1). NCBI lineage: Bacteria > Pseudomonadati > Bacteroidota > Bacteroidia > Bacteroidales > Bacteroidaceae > Bacteroides > Bacteroides sp. ET336. The sequence goes on along the minus strand of NZ_JANRHK010000006.1, from coordinate 115,509 downwards.
TGAAGGCATACGCAGCGTTGGCATATTGGAAATGGAGATTTATATTCTGGGGACAAGGCTTTTTATGATTGTGGAAACTCCATTGGATTTTGATTGGGATTCGGCAATGGAAAAACTGGCAGTATTGCCAAGACAGCAGGAGTGGGAAGATTATATGTCTATATTCCAGTGCTCTGAACCGGGAAGTACATCATCCGAGAAGTGGCAGCCTATGGAAAGGATGTTTTACCTGTATTGATTTTTTTTATACCTTTCTATTAATTCATTAACCTAAACTTTAAAATTATTCATGAAACAATCTATTATTAGCAAAGACGGCGTAAGCTATTTGTTCCCTTTTGTATTGATTACGTTGTGCTTTGCATTGTGGGGATTTGCAAACGACATTACCAATCCGATGGTAAAGGCTTTTTCAAAAATATTCAGAATGAGTGTTACCGACGGAGCTTTGGTTCAAGTGGCTTTTTATGGCGGATATTTTGCTATGGCTTTTCCGGCAGCCATGTTTATAAGGAAATATACATATAAAGCCGGAGTATTGTTAGGATTGGGATTGTATGCTCTCGGTGCATTGGCTTTTTTCCCGGCAAAACTTACAGGTGACTATCATCCGTTTCTGTTGGCATATTTTGTTATGACATGCGGACTGTCTTTCCTGGAGACAAGTTGTAATCCATATATACTTTCAATGGGAACGGAAGAAACAGCTACGCGTCGTCTTAATCTGGCTCAGGCATTCAATCCGATAGGTTCTCTGATGGGAATGTATGTTGCCATGAACTTTATCCAGAATAAATTGAATCCAATGGATACTGCAGAAAGAGCGCAGTTGAGTCAGGCTGAATTTGAAGCAGTCAGAGACTCGGATTTGTCTGTTCTCATTGCTCCTTATCTGGTGATTGGTCTGGTCATAATAGCTATGCTTATAGTTATCAGGATGTCGAAGATGCCGAGAAATGCAGATCAGTCACATTCTATCGATTTTATTCCTACATTGAAGCGTATTTTCTCAAGACGAAGATATAAGTATGGTGTAATAGCACAGTTCTTTTATGTAGGTGCTCAGATAATGTGCTGGACATTCATTATCCAGTACGGTACACGTCTGTTTATGGCACAGGGAATGGAAGAACAAGCGGCTGAGGTACTTTCTCAGAAATATAATATAGTGGCAATGATTATATTTTGTGTAAGTCGTTTCGTCTGTACATTTATGCTCCGTTTTGTCAAACCAGGAATGTTACTTATGGTTTTGTCCGTAGCGGCAATGGTACTTACAGCAGGAGTTATCTGCCTGGAGAATATTTGGGGAATGTATTGTCTTGTCGGAGTTTCAGCTTGTATGTCTCTGATGTTCCCTACTATATATGGTATAGCATTGAAGGGTATGGGCGATGACGCCAAATTCGGTGCTGCCGGGCTGATTATGGCTATTCTTGGAGGCTCTGTATTGCCACCGCTTCAGGCATCCATTATAGACTGCAAGAATTTGTTTGGAATGCCAGCCGTGAATATTTCGTTTATACTTCCGTTGATTTGTTTTGTTGTAATAGTGGCTTACGGATATAAAATGAGAAAAGAAGCATAAATCTTTTATAAAAAATAAAATTTCCCTGTCAATATTTTCATGAGATATCGGCAGGGAAATTTTGTTTTTATAGGTTCTTGTTTTTATTTTCTTCCGTCTTTACTTTCCTTAAAAGGTCGGATGCAAAAATGAAATTGTTCAGCCTTTCATTAGTTGCCGTAAACACTTCGTCTTTTGTACCTGACCATTCTTTGTGTCCCTGATATATGTACAGGATGCTGTCACCTATACCCATCACTGAGTTCATGTCGTGAGTGTTGATTATGGTTGTCATGTTGAATTCTGTGGTGATGTCGTGTATAAGTTCGTCAATCACCAAAGAAGTCTTAGGGTCAAGTCCTGAGTTTGGCTCGTCACAAAACAGATATTGCGGGTTCAATGCTATTGCTCTGGCTATTGCTACTCGTTTTTGCATACCTCCACTTATCTCGCCTGGATATTTATTCTGTGCATCCAGAAGGTTTACCCTATCCAGACAAAATTGTGCGCGTTTTACCCGGTCGCGATATGTGTCGTTCGAAAACATATCAAGAGGGAACATAACATTCTCAAGTACGGACAGTGAATCGAATAATGCTGCGCTTTGGAATATCATGCCCATTTCCTTACGTAGAGTTTTCTTTTCGACCTTTCCCATACCGAGGAGATTTCTGTTGTCATAAAGCACTTCACCTTTTTCTGGTGTCAGAAGTCCCACAATACATTTCATTAGAACGGTTTTACCGGAACCGCTCTGACCTATGATGAGGTTGGTCTTTCCGTTTTCGAAAGTGAAATTGATGTCATCAAGGACTCTTCTTCCTTCGAATGACTTACATATAGATTTTAACTGTATCATCCCATTAATAGTTGTGTAAGAATTAAATCTGAGAATAGAATGAGTACGCTGCTTGAAACAACGGCGTTTGTACTTGCCTTACCTACGGAAATGGAACCGCCGTCAACTGTGTATCCGAAATATGCCGAAACGCTGGCTATAATGAATGCAAAGAACAGTGACTTGATAAAGCTGCACCAGATATACCACTCTATGAAGCAGTATTGAAGACCGTATTCAAGGTCGGTGGCGTTCATTATACCCGCAAACCATGCTGTACAGAATGCTCCTATAATTCCTGCGAATATACTGAATATGACAAGAAACGGAATCATGGTCATAAGTCCCAGAATCTTAGGTAGGATAAGGTATGATGCCGAGTTTATACCCATAATCTCAAGTGCGTCTATTTGTTGGGTGACACGCATTGTGCCTAATTCGGATGCAATGTTGGAGCCTACCTTACCTGCCAAGATAAGACACATTATGGCTGAAGAAAATTCAAGCAACAGGATTTCTCGGGTGGTATATCCTACTACAAATCGTGGCATCCACGGACTTTCTATGTTCAGCTTTATCTGGATACATATAACCGCTCCGATGAAGAATGAAATCAGGAGTACTATACCGATGGAGTTGATTCCAAGTTGGTACAATTCGTTTACATATTGTTTGAAATACATTCTTACTCTTTCAGGGCGTGAAAAAACTCTGCCCATGAGAATAACGTATTTGCCTAGAATACTGATTGGTTTTATCATGATGTCAAAAAATAATTTGTTGCAAAAGTACTGTTTTTTAGCTATTAAATAATAAAAGATAGGATGATTTTAATGTAAATGACCATATAACCCAAGAATTTTACTACTTTTGTGCCCAAAATAAGCTATATGGAAGAATTGAAAGATAAAGAATACGAAGGTAAGTCCGTTAATGCCGGTTCGCAGGCGGATTATAATGAATGTATGGTGCTTCGTACGGAGAATCTTGTCAAGAAATATGGTAAACGAACCGTTGTTAACGATGTTTCCATCAATGTCAAACAGGGAGAAATCGTAGGACTTTTAGGACCTAACGGTGCCGGAAAAACCACTTCATTCTATATGACAACCGGACTTATAGTTCCAAATGAGGGACATATATTCTTGAATGATGAAGATATTACATCATATCCGGTTTACAAGCGTGCACAAAAGGGTATTGGCTATTTGGCACAAGAGGCTTCTGTGTTCAGAAAAATGAGCGTTGAAGATAATATTGCTTCTGTTCTTGAGCTTACAAACAAAAGTCCGGAATATCAAAAGGAAAAACTGGAAAGCCTTATAGCTGAGTTCAGATTGCAGAAAGTGAGAAAAAACTTGGGTGACCAGCTTTCGGGTGGTGAGCGTAGAAGAACGGAAATAGCAAGATGTCTGGCTATTGACCCTAAATTCATTATGCTTGACGAGCCTTTTGCGGGAGTTGACCCTATTGCAGTTGAAGATATTCAGCATATTGTCTGGAAGCTTAAAGACAAGAATATAGGAATTCTGATTACCGACCACAATGTGCAGGAAACATTGAGCATTACGGACAGGGCATATCTGCTGTTTGAAGGTAGAATCCTTTTTCAGGGAACTCCGGAGGAGTTGGCAGAAAACAAAATTGTGCGTGAGAAGTATTTGAGCAATAGTTTCGTGTTGAGAAAAAAAGACTTCCAGATACAGCCTGAACGTGATTGATGAAATCGTGTGAAGACCTGTTTGAAATTTTTTTTGTCCTGACTTTTTGGTAGTTGCAAGATTAAACACTATTTTTGCACACCCCAAAAAGTTTATACTTTTGAAAATAAGAATAAATAATTAATATAAAACAATTAAGAAATGAATATTTCATTACAGAATGTAAGCAACGTAAGTGCTGTGCTTACTGCGCAAATCGAAAAAGCTGATTATCAGGAAAAAGTTGAAAAAGCGTTGAAGACACTTCGTCAGAGAGTAAATATGCCTGGATTCCGTAAAGGTATGGTTCCGATGGGTCTTATCAAGAAACAGTATGGTGTTTCTGTACTTCTTGAAGAAGTTGACAAGCTGTTGCAGGAAAAAGTTGGTGAATATATCCGCGAAAACAAAGTGAACATGTTGGGTACTCCACTTCCAAAGGAAAACAACGCTAACTTCGAAACAGACGAAAACTTCGAATTCTCTTTCGATATTGCTTTGGCTCCTGAATTCTCTATAGAATTGTCAAACAATGATACTGTTGACTACTATGATATCGATGTAACTGACGAAATGGTAGAACAGCAGGTTAATATGTACAGACAGCGTACAGCTAAATATGACAAGGTTGAAGACTATCAGGAAAAGGATATGCTGAAAGGTCTTTTGGCTGAGCTTGATGAAAACGGAAATACAAAAGAAGGCGGTGTTCAGGTAGAAGGTGCAGTTATGATGCCTACATACATGAAGAACGACGACCAGAAAGCTATCTTCAACGGTGCTAAGGTAAACACTGTATTGGTGTTCAATCCTTCTGTAGCTTTCGATAACAACGAAGCAGAACTTGCTTCTCTTCTGAAAGTTAAGAAAGAAGAAGTTGCTAACTACAAAGGTAACTTCAGCTTCCAGATTGAAGAAATCACTCGTATGATTCCGGGTGAATTGAATCAGGAATTGTTCGACCAGGTTCTTGGCGAAGGCAAGGCTTCAAACGAAGAAGAATTCCGTGCTCAGGTTAAGGAAAGCATCTCTACTCAGTTCGTTGCTGACAGCGACTATAAGTTCCTTATCGACTTGCGCGCTTACACTATGGGTAAGGTTGGTAAATTGGAATTTGCTGACGATTTGATGAAACGTATCATGCTTGACAACAACAAGGAAAAAGGTGAAGAATACGTAAACGAAAACTACGAAAAGAGCCTTGAAGAACTTACTTGGCACTTGATCAAGGAAAAACTTGTTGAAGCTAACGGTATCAAGATTGAACAGTCTGATATTCAGGATATGGCTAAGGAAGCTACTCGTGCTCAGTTCGCTCAGTACGGTATGATCAATGTTCCTGAAGAATTGCTTGAAAACTACTCTAAAGAAATGCTTAAGAAACGCGAAAGCGTTGAAGCTCTTGTAAACAGAGCAATTGAATCTAAGCTTGCTGCAGCTGTTAAGGGTCAGGTAACATTGAACCACAAAGCTGTATCTGTAGAAGATTTCAACAAAATGTTTCAGTAATATAATTCCAGGCTGAAGTTAATTGCTGAGGCTTATTATAATGGAAGAGGCTTTTAACCGAGGCTTTTCTGGTTGGTGCAAGCTCTAGTCCTGTACTCGGAAAAGAAATGGCTAAAAGTCTCTTTCTGTATTTTTAAAAGATAAAAAAATATAACTTATGGATGATTTCAGAAAATATGCAACCAAGCATTTGGGAATGAGCAGCATGGTGCTTGATGATGTTATAAAGTCACAGGCTGGTTATCTTAATCCTTATATCCTTGAAGAAAGACAACTGAACGTTACTCAGCTTGACGTGTTCTCTCGTTTGATGATGGACCGTATCATCTTCTTGGGAACAGAAATCAATGATTACACAGCCAATACATTGCAGGCTCAGTTGCTGTATCTTGACTCTATAGACTCAGGAAGGGATATTTCCATATATATAAACTCACCGGGCGGATCTGTATATGCCGGTTTGGGAATATATGATACAATGCAGTTTATCAGCAGTGATGTGGCTACTTTCTGTACAGGTCTTGCTGCTTCAATGGCTGCTGTGTTGCTTGTGGCTGGTCAGGAAGGCAAACGTTCTGCATTGACACACTCACGAGTGATGATACACCAGCCTCTGGGTGGCGCACAAGGTCAGGCTTCGGATATAGAAATTACAGCGCGCGAAATATTGAAGCTCAAGAAAGAGTTATATACTATCGTGGCTGAACATTCGCATACTGATTTTGACAAGGTGTGGGCGGATTCGGACAGAGACTACTGGATGACTGCACAGGAAGCGAAGGAATATGGTATAATTGATGAAGTTATGTCTCGCAAGCCTTCTTTGTAATTTAAAAACTTGCAAACTCAAAAAGAACTAAAGAACTAAAATTTATAGTCATTGGAAAATTCAAAAACAACTAGAAATAGGAACAAATGCAGCTTTTGCGGACGTTCGGAAAATGAAGTAGGTTTTCTGATTACCGGAGTGAATGGCTGTATTTGTGATTCGTGTGTGGAACAGGCTCACGAAATTGTCAAGGAAGCCAATATGCATTCCCATGCAGGGAAAAACGGCAATCTGAAATTGGATGAATTGCCAAAGCCTGCAGAAATAAAGGAATTCCTTGATCAGTATGTTATTGGTCAGGATGATGCAAAAAGATATTTATCAGTGGCTGTTTATAATCATTATAAACGTTTGCTCCAGGTATCGGACAATAATGATGTGGAGATAGAAAAATCCAACATAATTATGGTCGGAAGTACCGGTACGGGTAAAACTCTGTTGGCACGAACTATAGCTAAACTGTTGAAAGTTCCGTTTACGATTGTTGATGCTACTGTCTTGACAGAAGCCGGTTATGTAGGTGAGGATATTGAAAGTCTTCTTACAAGACTTCTTCAGGTAGCGGATTACAATGTGGAAGAAGCTGAACGAGGCATCGTCTTTATTGATGAAATAGATAAGATAGCCCGTAAAGGAGATAATCCTTCAATAACAAGAGACGTCAGTGGAGAAGGAGTACAGCAGGGATTACTTAAATTGTTGGAAGGTTCTATAGTGAATGTTCCTCCTCAAGGTGGAAGAAAACATCCTGAGCAGAAAATGATTCCGGTAAACACAAAGAATATACTGTTTATATGCGGTGGCGCATTCGAAGGTATAGAACGTAAAATAGCGCAAAGACTTAATACGAATGTAGTAGGATATAATTCGGTAAAAGAGTCTGTGAAGATTGACAGGAATAATATGATGCAGTATATTGCTCCTCAGGACTTGAGATCATTTGGATTGATTCCGGAAATAATCGGACGACTTCCTATACTGACTTATCTGAATCCGCTTGACAGAACAGCTTTGCGTAATATTCTGACAGAGCCTAAGAATTCTATTATCAAACAATATATCAAACTTCTTGAAATGGATGGAGTGAAACTTGTTTTCGAACCTGAAGTTCTTGACTATATTGTGGATAAGGCGGTAGAATATAAATTAGGCGCTAGAGGACTGAGGTCTATCGTTGAAACTATAATGATAGATGTCATGTATAATGTGCCTTCTAGCAATGTAAGCGACTTTGTGGTGACGCTTGATTATGCAAAAGAACAAATGGGAAAGACTAATCTGTCCCGCTTGCAGTCTGTTTAAATTATAAATGAAAAAAATACATCTTCAGATGATTTTTTTCACGTTTTATTTGCGTAATATTGAAAGTTGTTTATAACTTTGTTACATAAGAACTTTTCAGAATATCGTTGAATCATTTAATTCATAGGAAGCAATGGCGGAAAAAATCAATTTAGCGGAACAATTGAAGAGGTATTTCGGTTTTGATACTTTCAAAGGAAATCAGGAGGCTATCATAAGAAGTCTTCTTGACGGTCATGATACTTTTGTATTAATGCCTACTGGAGGTGGAAAGTCGTTGTGCTACCAATTACCTTCCTTGCTTATGGAAGGTACGGCTATTGTAATTTCGCCGCTTATTGCGCTTATGAAGAATCAGGTGGATGCTATGCGTAACTTTAGTGAAGAAGATGGAGTTGCGCATTTCATCAACTCGTCACTGTCAAAGTCGGCTATAGATCAGGTTAAGGCTGATATCTCGTCAGGTAAAACAAAATTGCTGTATGTTGCGCCGGAATCTCTTACCAAAGAAGAGAATGTGGATTTTCTGAAACATGTGAAAATCTCATTTTATGCAATTGATGAGGCGCATTGTATATCTGAATGGGGACATGACTTCAGACCTGAGTACAGAAGGATACGACCTATCATAAATGAGATAGGAAAGGCTCCTGTTATAGCTTTGACGGCTACTGCCACACCTAAGGTAAAAATGGATATCCAGAAGAACTTGGGAATGACTGATGCTGCCGAGTTCAAGTCTTCATTTAATCGTCCTAATTTGTATTATGAGGTTCGTCCGAAGACAAATAATATTGATAAGGATATAATAAAATTTATAAAGCAGAATCCTGAGAAATCAGGTATCATATACTGCTTGAGTAGAAAAAAAGTTGAAGAGTTGGCTGAAATACTTGTAGCAAATGGCATTAAGGCGAGACCATATCATGCCGGAATGGATGCAGCTACAAGAAATATAAATCAGGATGATTTCCTGAAGGAAAATATAGATGTCATAGTTGCTACTATCGCATTTGGAATGGGTATTGATAAACCGGATGTAAGATATGTTTTGCATTATGATATTCCTAAAAGTCTTGAAGGATATTATCAGGAAACAGGACGTGCGGGACGAGATGGTGGTGAAGGACAATGTATAGCATTCTACTCGAACAAGGATTTACAGAAACTGGAAAAGTTCATGCAGGGTAAACCTGTGTCTGAACAGGAAATAGGCAAACAGCTTCTTTTGGAGACTGCTGCATATGCGGAATCTTCAGTATGTAGAAGGAAGATTCTGATGCACTATTTCGGTGAGGAATATACGGAAGATAATTGTGGTAATTGTGATAACTGTTTAAATCCTAAGAAACAAGTGGAGGCTCAGGAATTATTGTGTGCAGTGATTGAAACAATCGTTGCTGTTAAAGAAAATTTCAAACAAGATTATATTATTGATGTGTTATTGGGTAAAGAAACATCAGAAGTGTTGGCTCATAAACATGATGAACTGGAAGTGTTCGGTTCAGGAATGGGTGAAGAGGAGCGCCTCTGGAATTCTGTAATACGTCAGGCACTTATTGCCGGATATCTGGCAAAAGATGTAGAGAATTATGGATTGCTTAAAGTTACTCCAAGCGGACATAAGTTCTTGAAGAACCCGAAATCATTCAAGATAGTTGAAGATACAGACTTTGATGAAGATGAAGTTGAAGAAACCCCGATGAGAGGTGGAGCTTCGTGTGCTGTGGATCCTGTATTGTATTCTATGCTTAAGGATTTGCGTAAGAAAATGTCGAAGAAACTTGATGTTCCTCCTTACGTAATATTCCAGGATCCTTCTCTGGAGGCAATGGCTACTATATATCCGATTACCCTTGAAGAGTTGCAGAATATTCCGGGCGTCGGAGCCGGTAAGGCAAAACGTTATGGTCAGGAATTCTGTGATCTGATAAAGACTCATTGCGAGGAGAACGAAATAGACAGACCTGAAGATTTAAGGGTGCGTACTGTAGCCAACAAATCTAAACTGAAGGTCTCTATCATTCAGAGTATAGACAGAAAAGTAGCTTTGGACGATATTGCTGTTGCAAAGGGTATAGATTTCCAGGAATTGCTTGATGAAGTTGAGGCTATAGTATATTCCGGTACTAAGCTTAATATTGATTATTTCCTTGATGAAATTATGGACGAAGACCATATGTTGGATATCTATGATTATTTTAAGGAATCGGAAACAGATAAAATAGAAGATGCCATGGATGAACTTGGTGATGACTATACAGAGGAAGAAATCAGACTAGTCAGAATTAAGTTTATTTCAGAAATGGCAAATTAATTGATATTTTGATGTAAACAACTAGCTTCGCCGGTTTGTAGCCTTGGCGAAGCATTTTTTTTGTCATAAAAATATGTTAATATAATTGTCTGCTCTTATATAATTCGTATAAAAATCGTATATTTGCACGCAATAATAATCAAAAGCATAAAGCCCTATGTCATTTATTGCAGATAAAGTTGTTATGGATGGATTGACTTACGATGACGTTTTGTTGATCCCTGCCTATTCTGAAGTATTACCTAAAACAGTCGAACTTACGACTAAGTTCTCAAGAAACATCGAGTTGAAAATTCCTTTCGTAACTGCCGCTATGGATACAGTTACAGAATCTCAGATGGCTATTGCTATTGCCAGAGAAGGAGGTATCGGTGTAATCCACAAAAATATGTCTATTGCCGAACAGGCTCGTCAGGTTGCAACAGTGAAACGTGCTGAAAACGGTATGATTTCAAATCCTGTTACTATAAATAGGGATGCAAAGGTGATCGACGCCTTGAATATCATGGCTGAATACAAAATCGGTGGTATTCCTGTTGTGGACAACGAGAATTATCTTGTAGGTATCGTTACTAACCGTGACCTTCGTTTCGAAAAGGACATGGAAAAGAAGATACAGGAAGTGATGACTTCTGAAAATATCATCACAACAAAACAGTCAACAGATATGGAGACAGCAGCTCAGATCCTTCAGGAAAATAAGATTGAAAAGCTTCCTGTAGTTGATGAGAATGGTAAGTTGATAGGCCTTATAACTTATAAGGATATAACTAAAGCAAAAGACAAACCGATGGCTTGCAAGGATGCACAGGGACGTTTGCGTGTAGCTGCAGGTGTAGGTGTTACAGCTGATACATTGGAACGTATGGAGGCATTGGTGAATGCCGGAGCAGATGCAATTGTTATTGATACAGCACACGGACATTCAAAATATGTAATAGATAAGCTTAAAGAAGCAAAGAAGCGTTTCCCTAATGTAGATATCGTAGTTGGTAATGTGGCAACAGGTGCTGCTGCAAAAGCATTGGTAGAAGCTGGTGCAGATGCTGTTAAAGTAGGTATCGGTCCTGGTTCAATATGTACTACACGTGTGGTAGCCGGTGTTGGTGTACCTCAGTTGACTGCTGTATATGATGTGGCTAAAGCTTTGGAAGGTACAGGTGTGCCTTTGATTGCTGACGGTGGATTGCGTTACTCTGGTGATGTGGTTAAAGCATTGGCTGCCGGTGGATACAGTGTAATGATAGGTTCGCTTGTTGCAGGTACAGAAGAAGCTCCTGGTGATACAATCATATTCAACGGACGTAAATTCAAGTCATATCGTGGTATGGGTTCTTTGGAAGCTATGGAAAATGGTTCTAAAGACCGTTATTTCCAGAGTTCTACTACTGATGTTAAGAAACTTGTTCCGGAAGGTATCGCAGCACGTGTTCCTTATAAAGGTACACTTTACGAAGTTATCTATCAGTTGACTGGTGGTTTGCGTGCCGGTATGGGATATTGTGGAGCACACAACATTATGGAACTTCATAACGCCAAGTTTACACGTATTACAAATGCTGGTGTATTGGAAAGTCATCCACATGATGTGGCTATTACAAGTGAAGCTCCTAACTACAGCCGTCCTCAATAATATCATTTAGAATATTAGTGTTGGCATGGATTATATATAATGCGTTTACGCTTATGTATGGTCCATGCTATTTTTTTATCATGAGAAGATTATTTGTATTATGTTTTATGTTTATATGGTGCTGTCTCGGACTGTATCCGTATAATCAGTCCGACAAAGTCATATTGAAAATAAATGGTGATGAAATCCTTTTGTCGGAATATGAACAGTATTATAGAAACATATCAAAAATATCAGATTGTTCTGTAGAGGATTATTTTTATTATTTCCTTCAGTTTAAGTTGAAAGTATATGAGGCCAAGAGTAGAGGTATAGACGAAGAGTCCGGTTTTAAGAAGGAATTTGGGCTTTTAAGTAATGAATTGTCGGGAATAGATGATCTTAATGAAAAACAGCAAAGTGGCAATGCTGTTATTCAGGTGATTACTTATAAGCTACGTCAGAATGAAGTGTCTGATAAGGCATTTGCTTTTATGCAGGATGTGTATTCTAAGATTATATCCGGCGAACAGACAGAACGTATTCTTGCCAGAGATGCAGACTCAAGATTAGAGCAATGTGTATATCATGATACAAGGTTTTTGCTGAATGAAGTAAAAGATGCCATGAGTGGCATTTCTGTAGGAGGATGTTCAAAGCCTTTTATCTCTCCGGAAGGAGTTAATATAGTAAGATTGCTTCATGATGAAAGTGATGCTCATTCTGTTTTGAAAATGGCTTATGAAACGTTGCTTGCAGCAGAACTTGATAAGAAGGATGATTTGTTAACTTCTAAAGCATCGAAAAAAGATTTGGAGGAATTCTTCAAACGGAACAGGGGTAAATACAGATGGGAGTTTCCGCATTACAAAGGAGCTGTAATTCATTGTAAAAGCAAAAAGGCAGGTTCTAAAATAAGACGTAAGTTGAAAAAGTTGCCTATGGAGTTATGGAATGATAAACTGAATGAATTGATACGTGAAAATAAAGTTTATGATTCTGTAATTGAAGTCGGTCTTTTTGAAATCGGCGAAAATGAATACATAGATAAATTGGCCTTTAAATGCGGAGAATATAAAGAAATGAATGAGTTTCCATATACTTTTATTCTTGGAAAGAAGCTTGACTATATGGCTGATAATTATCATGATGTATATGATGTGTTGATTCAGGATTATAAACAGGAATGCGAGACGCTTTATTTTCAGGATTTGGAACGTAAATTTAGGGTAGAAAAGTATATAGACGTTTTAAAAACAGTTAATTGTGATGGAAGTAATTGATTTATACAGTATCTTCGTTCACTGATTTATTGAAAAATGTACTACAGATATCTTTTTTGTATTATAACGGCTTTTGTATTGCTTGCTTCCGGGTGTACCGAGACAGTTGACCATAAAGGTAAGACACCACTTGTTCAGGTGGGTGATAATTATCTTTATATGGAAGATGTCATGGCGGTAACACCTCCTGGAATATCTGAAAAGGATAGTGCCGAGATGGCTGACAGATATATCAAAAACTGGATTGATGATATGTTGCTTTATGCAAAAGCTGAGGGTAATATACCTGATGATGCCGGAATAAATGAATTGGTCAATTCGTATCGTAGGGAGTTGATAACTCATACATATATAGAGCAGATTGTAAGTCAGGAAGTTGAAAGCCTAATTCCTGATAGTGAGGTTGAAGAGTACTACAATGAAAATAAGGATGCCTTTCTGGCTGTTGAGCCATACATAAAAGGTCTTTATATAAAAGTACCGAAAACTGCTTCAGGGATTTCTCAAGTAAGGCAGTGGTATAAGGACGGTTCTGAACGCTCAGTTGACAAGATAGAAAAATACGGTTTGCGTAATGCTGTTGATTATGAGTATTTTTATGACAGGTGGAGATCTGTGAATGACTTTTTTCTTAGATTGCCGACTGATGCTGACAAAGAAAAAAACAATATTGGAAAGAATAAGAATATAGAGTTAAGTGATTCTGCATTCTATTATTTCCTTCATATAGAAGATTACCTTGGAAAGGGTGAAATTTTGCCTTTGGAATATGCAGGGAAAGATATTAGAGAAATAATTATGAATAATAAAAGGGTGGAGTTTATAACAAAAATGAAGAAAGATTTGTATGACGAAGCCTGTGATAATAATGATATAAAATATTTTAATGCCTCAAATGAATAAATTAAGTGTAATTCGATTTGGTTTTTTCCTACTATTATCTTTTGTGGGATTGACAGTAAATGCCCAGGACAATGTTATTGACGAAGTCGTTTGGGTGGTTGGCGATGAAGCTATTCTGAAATCTGATGTTGAGAATGAAAGGTTGAATGCCCAATATGAGGGACGACGTTTTGACGGAGATCCATATTGTGTCATTCCGGAAGAACTGGCTGTGCAGAAACTGTTTTTGCATCAGGCAGAGATTGACAGTATAGAAGTTTCAGAGCAGGAAGTTATACAGAAGGTAGAGCAGCAGACTGCATGGCTTATCGATCAGATAGGTTCAAAGGAAAAAATGGAGGAATATTATAATAAGACATCTACTCAAATACGCGAAATGTTGAGAGAAAATATCCGTAACGGACTTATTGTGCAGCAGATGCAACGTGAGCTTGTAGGGGATATTAAACTGACACCGGCAGAGGTGAGAAATTATTTCAAGAATTTGCCTTCTGACAGTATTCCTAGTATTCCTACTCAGGTTGAGGTGCAGATTATAGTACGCGAACCGAAGATTAAAGAGGAGGAAATAGAAAGAGTAAAGAAAAAACTTCGTGATTTCACTGAACAGATATACAAGGGAGAATCTTCATTTTCTGTATTGGCTATGTATTATTCCGAAGACCCGGGTTCTGCACGCCGTGGAGGTGAATACGGATTTACAGGAAGAGGTGAGCTGACACCGGAATTTGCGAATGTAATATTCAATATGACAGATCCGAAGAAGATTTCAAAAGTGTTTGAAACAGAGTATGGATACCACATAGCACAGCTGATTGAAAAAAGAGGTGATAGAGTAAGTTATCGTCATATACTTATGAAGCCTAAAGTTGATGAACAGGAAATAGAAGAGGCGCTCAACAAGCTTGATACCTTGGCTAATGATATACGAAAAGGAAAAGTGACATTCGATGAGGCTGCCACATGGGTATCTCAGGACAAGGATACAAAGAATAATCATGGATTGTTGGCCAATCCTCAAACAGGAACTTCTCGCTTCGAAATGCAGCATCTTGCCGGACTGGTATCTCAGGAAGTTGCAAAGGTAGTTGAAGGTATGCAGATAGGTGAAATATCAAAGCCATTTACGATGATTAACTCGAAAGGTAAGGAGGTGTGTGCCATCGTTAAGCTGAAAAACAGAATTGATGCACACAAGGCTACCATTACTGAAGATTATCAACGCCTGAAGAGTATGGTGACAGCAAAACGCAGTGAAGAGAAAATTCAGGAATGGATTGTTGAAAAACAGAAAAATACATACGTTCGAATTAATCCTAATTGGAGAAAATGTGATTTTAAATATCCGGGATGGATCAAGGAATGATAATTTACATTATTGCCTAAATAGACAGAATGTTTGATATAAAGAAAAAAATAATGTTATTTGGCGGGCAGAGAGTACTGTTGTTATGTACTCTCTGCCTGTTGGGCTTTTGCCTGACGGCTGCCAATATGCAGGACGGCAGGACACAGACTCAGCCGAAACAGAAAAGTAAGGTGTATTTGTTGCGTGCCGACAAACTGAAAAAAGACGCTCTGCATCCAGACGCGCAAATAGTGGTTGGAAACGTAGTCTTCCGTCATGACAGTGTGTATATGTATTGCGACAGTGCATATTATTATGACAAGATAAATTCATTCGAGGCATTCAGCAATGTACGTATGGAACAGGGGGATACTTTGTTCCTATATGGTGACAGATTGTATTATGACGGGCTGACCCAAATTGCGCAGATGCGAATGAACGTAAGAATGGAAAACAGAACAACGACATTGCTTACCGATAGCTTGAACTATGACAGAATATTCAATCTCGGATATTTCTTCGATGGTGGAACAATGATGGACGACCAGAATGTACTGACTTCCGAATGGGGAGAATATAGTCCTTCTACCAAAATGTCTGTTTTCTATTACAATGTGAAACTGGAAAACCCACAGTTTACAATGCTGTCCGACACGTTGAAATACAGTACATTGACAAAGGTGGCAAATATTGTTGGTCCTTCTGATATTTACAGCGACAACAATTATATTTATTCCGAGTCGGGATATTATGATACACAGACCGGTAAAGCAGACCTGTATCAGCGCTCGGTGTTGACAAGCGACAGCAAGCAACTGACGGGAGATTCATTGTTCTATGACAGAAACACAGGTATTGGCGAGGCTTTCTCAAACATAGTAATGACAGATACTCTAAACAAGAACATGATGCTGGGGGACTATGGTTATTACAATGAGAAACTGAAAAGTGCTTTCGTTACGAAGAATGCAGTAGCGATAGATTACTCTCAGGGAGACAGTCTTTTCCTACATGCTGATACCCTCAGTATGAATACTTTCCATCTTGACACAGACTCTATGTATAGGGAGGTAAAGGCATACCATAAGGTAAGGTTTTACAGAACAGATGTCCAGGGAGTAGCAGACTCACTGGTGTTCTCGTCGAAAGATTCATGTCTTATCATGTATAAAGATCCTGTCCTATGGAATGAAAACCAGCAACTTTTGGGCGAACAGATAAATATATACATGAACGACAGTACCATAGACTGGGCACATATCATCAATCAGGCTCTTTCTGTGGAACAGATACCTGTAGATACTACATTGTTCAATCAGATTTCCGGAAAGGAAATCAAGGCGTATTTTGAAGACGGACTTATGGAAAAAGTAGAGGTGATAGGTTCTGTCCGGTTAGTGTATTATCCAATGGACTCCGACAGTCTTCTTATAGGAATGAACGTGTCTGAAACCAGCCAGCTGGATATCTATCTTGAAAACCAGCAATTGGAACGCATGGTGATGAGTCCTAAGTCGAATGGTACTCTATATCCTATGTCTCAGATACCTTTGGAGAAAAGTCACCTTGATAATTTCGTATGGTTTGACTATATTCGTCCTTTGAATAAGAAGGATATATTCAACTGGCGTGGCAAGAAACTTGAAGATCAGCTGAAGAAGAATGTTCGCGGACCGATAGAGTTGCCTAACCAGCATTTGTTTAACGATAAATAGATAATATTATGGGAATGTTTACAATGAGAAAACCGAGAGCGTATCACCATGAGTATATCTATGTGGATGAGCGTAAGGAAAAGCTGCAGAATATAGAGGAAACTGCAAAACGTGAGCTTGGCATGTTGCCTCCTAAGGAGTTTTCTCCTGAAGATATCAGAGGAAAATTTGTTGAAGGTACAAAATATCTGAAACGTCGTAAGGAGAGTGGCAGAAAACCGCTCAGTTATGCAACATTGTTTGTGGCAATTGTGTTATTGCTTTATATCCTGCATTATCTTGTAACAGGTAGCTTTACTTTTTGATTAAATAAAGGAGAAACATAATTTATGAGCGATATAATCCGTTTGTTGCCCGACTCTGTAGCCAATCAGATTGCAGCGGGTGAAGTTATCCAGAGGCCGGCTTCGGTGATAAAGGAACTGGTTGAGAATGCCATTGATGCCGGAGCAGGACATATTGATGTATCTGTGACAGATGCCGGAAAGACATGCATCCAGGTGATAGACAATGGTAAAGGAATGTCGGAAACAGACGCGCGTCTGGCTTTCGAACGCCATGCCACTTCAAAGATACGCGAGGCTTCGGATTTGTTTGCTCTACGGACTATGGGCTTCCGCGGAGAGGCGCTGGCATCTATTGCTGCAGTAGCCGAGGTTGAGTTGCGTACAAGGCAGCACGGTGAGGAGCTGGGTACATCTATTTTGATTTCCGGCTCCAAAGTGGAAAAGCAAGAACCAGTGGCATGCCCTGAAGGAAGTAATTTCATAGTGCGAAATTTGTTTTTTAATGTTCCTGCAAGAAGAAAATTCCTCAAATCAAATCAGACTGAACTGAGTAACATAATATCGGAATTCGAAAGAATAGCTCTCGTAAATCCGGAAGTATCGTTCACATTCCATCATAATGGAACGGAAATTCTGAACCTGCCTGCCATACAGCTTAGACAGCGCATAATGGGAGTGTTCGGCAAGAAATTGAACCAGGATCTGTTGTCGCTGGATATCGATACTACTATGGTAAACATTCACGGTTTTATAGGTAAGCCCGAAACGGCCAGAAAGAAAGGTGCACGTCAGTTCTTCTTTGTGAATGGCAGATATATGCGTCATCCTTATTTCCATAAGGCTGTGGCAGATGCATACGAGCATCTTATTCCGGTAGGTGAACAAGTGTCTTATTTTATATATTTTGATGTGGATCCTGCCAATATAGATGTCAATATCCATCCTACCAAGACCGAAATAAAGTTTGAGAATGAACAAGCCATCTGGCAGATATTATCTGCGGCTGTAAAGGAAACATTAGGCAGATTTAATGCCGTACCTTCGATAGATTTTGATACCGAGGGTATGCCTGATATTCCAGCCATTGATATGGCCGGTTCAATAGGAAGTGAACTTCCGCCTACTTCGTATGACCCTTCATATAATCCGTTCAACCAATCGTCTTCTATTGTTCCCCCGTCGTCTTATTCTTCAGCAAGCAAGAAAAAGACAGAATGGGAGCCATTCTATCAAGGATTGGAGAGACAGACACGTATTGTGGAGGAAGATGTGAGTCCTTTCTCGGAAGAAAACGTTTTCTCGGGAAAATTTCATGAGGATGCAGAAGAGGCTACCATATATGATGAGCATCCGGATGCTGTCATTACGGAAAAAGCTGCGCAGCATTATCAGTACAAAGGAACATATATTCTTACTTCGGTGAAATCCGGACTTATGATTATTGACCAGCATAGGGCACACGTAAGGATACTGTATGACAAGTATATGGATCAGATACAGAAACACGTAGGATTGTCACAGCGTATGCTGTTTCCGGACATGATTCATTTTTCACCTTCCGAAGTTCCTGTACTGGAAGAAATTATGGATGATTTGACATCATTGGGATTTGAACTCAGTCCGCTTGGTGGAGGAACATATTCCATTAATGGTGTACCTGCCGATATTGAGGGACTCAATCCTGAACAGCTGATAACTAATATTGTTCATTCGGCAATAGAGAAAGGCTGTAAGGTGAAAGAAGAGGTTCAAAGCATGATTGCACTTTCAATGGCACGTGCTTCTGCCATTGTTGCTGGTCAGGTGCTTTCCAACGATGAAATGAATGCTTTGGTTGACGGGCTGTTCTCTGCTCCGGCACCAAATTATACACCAGACGGAAAGACTGTTCTTGCACTTATGAATGATGATGATATAGAGAAACTTTTCCGTTGAAAGCATATATCCTGCTGCTGACAGCTGTGAGCAGAGCTTCTGACAATTGTCGGTAGCATTGCCGACCTTGGTCTGCACCACTGCCGACAATTGTCGGTACCAGAATATATCAAGGAGTTTCGATGTTTATTAAATGCTTTTAAAATATAAATATGAGATTAATTCTATTGTTTTCTATACTTTTAAGCCTTTCGGCTAATGCACAAAATATAAACTCAGTATTCGTTTCAATGCCTGACTCACTTTCTCCGCTACTGACTAAGGTAAACCGTCAGGACTTTGCCGATTTCCTGTCATCGGGAATGAAGGCTGTAGTAAAGAACAGATTCGGAGGTCAATCGGAAATGCTTAAGCTTACGGACGATTATCTGAAGCTTAAAACCACAGAGGCATCATCAGAGGAAATGAAACTGTTGCCATTAAACGATTCGGTAAATGTGGTTTGTGTGGTAAAAACATACAACGGACCAGCAGAAGACAGTCAGGTATATTTCTATTCTACCGACTGGAAAGAATTGCCGTTGCATAACTTTATTTCTCTTCCGGGACATGAGGATTTCTATAAATCTTCTAATGACAGTGTAAGCACAGTTTCAAGAGAAGATTTCGCCAATGAAATGTATATAATGAAAGCTGAATTGTCAGACAAGGACAATAGTATTGTATTCAAGTGTAATACTCTTGAAGCTATGGGCAAGGAAAGTGCCGATATCATGAAGCCATATACAGTGGATTCATTAAAATTCAATTGGAATGCCGGAAAGTATGTAAAGGAATAGTAACATCTATATTTGCTCAAAATATGTTACTCAACATATAATACTTGTTTTTACGTATATAGTGTATGAAAATACGTAAAAAATGCTTAATCTGACTTGCCTCGCTCCACAAAAAAACTTATCTTTACAAGGATTTTTTGAAAACCTTTTTAGTTTTGAGTTGTTAGGTATAAGGGATAATATGTATAAAACGTGTATTTCTTATACTCATATATAAAAATATTAACTGTAAAATGCTTATTAAAATTCTTAGAACATTATCGGTCGCAGCTTTTGCTTTGGTGTCTGTAAATACTTCGGCACAGGACTTGTTGGCCAAGCAGGCACCCATAGATAGGAAGCTAAAGTCTGTTGACTCACTAGCTTTGGTACGTCAGATTGAAACAGAACAAGCCTTCTACCCGGCTTATTCGCTTTATCCGGAATGGAGCAATGAAAGGGTTCATGCCTACGGAAACAAAGTGACTGTACCGGATACTTTCAGAATAGATTTAACAGGCTTCTGTATGCCTACACCACATACAAAGATTACTTCGAAGTGTGGCCCCAGATGGAGACGTATGCACAACGGACTTGACATAAAGGTATATATCGGCGATACAATACGTGCGGCGTTCAGCGGTAGAGTAAGAATCGTGAGATATGAACGTTCTGGTTATGGTAAGTATGTGGTAATTCGCCATGATAACGGACTTGAAACAATCTATGGTCACCTTTCGAAGCAGCTAGTCAAGGAAGACCAGTTCGTAAAGGCTGGCGAGGTAATAGGTCTGGGGGGGAATACAGGACGTTCAACAGGTTCGCATCTTCATTTCGAAACAAGATTGCTCGGTC
Organism: Bacteroides sp. ET336; assembly: GCF_024733815.1. Classification (NCBI taxonomy): domain Bacteria; kingdom Pseudomonadati; phylum Bacteroidota; class Bacteroidia; order Bacteroidales; family Bacteroidaceae; genus Bacteroides; species Bacteroides sp. ET336. The sequence continues at coordinate 94,751 of NZ_JANRHK010000006.1, read as the reverse complement.
AGGTAATCAATCCTGAGTTCCTTTTCGATTTTCCAAAACAGGATATTGTGGCAGACAGCTATCTATTCATAAAGGGAGCCAATATGTATAATTATCAGCGTACAAGAGCGTTGGCTGCACTAAAGAACGGTGACATGAAGAAGGTTACAGCAGCCGCTAACTCCATACGTTATCATAAAATTAAAAGTGGTGACACTTTGGGCTCAATATCAAGAAAATATCATATCTCAATTGACAAGCTGTGTAGCATGAACGGTATAAAACGTAATACAGTTCTTAGAATCGGACAGGTGTTGCGTTGTTCATAATTCTGTATAATACTTTAATATAGAATCTTATTTGACGTTTATATGATTAAAAAAGGTGGAATGCAAAAGCATTTCCACCTTTTTTATTATGTGTTTATACGAAAAATAAGTAACTTTGCCACATATTCAATTGGTTTATGAAAGATACTAAACAACAGTTTGAACACGTTATAGAAATATGTCGTAGCCTTTACGAAAAGAAATTGCATGATTATGGCGCAGCGTGGCGCATCATGCGTCCGTCTTCGGTAACAGACCAGATATTCATAAAGGCTAACCGCATCCGCAGTATAGAAGTGAAGGGTGTTGCCCTTATCGACGAAGGTATCCGTTCGGAATTCATAGCAATAGTAAATTATGGTATAATAGGACTTATCCAGTTGGAACTGGGTTTTGCCGAGACTAACGATATGAGCATAGAGCGTGCGCTTGAGATGTATGACAAATACGCAAAGAAAGCATTGGAGCTTATGTTGGCAAAAAACCATGATTACGATGAGGCTTGGCGCAGTATGCGTATATCGTCATATACGGACTTGATTCTTATGAAGATATACAGAACCAAACAGATAGAAGAACTTGGTGGTGAGACATTGGTTTCGGAAGGAGTGGATGCCAACTACATGGATATGATTAACTATTCGGTGTTCGGATTAATAAAACTTGAGTTTGGAGAATAAGTATATACATAGGGCTGTTTATGTAGGCGTAAATATATGTCGCTTCCTCTTGGCTATAGTATTCCTGTTTTCGGGATTCATTAAAGCCAATGATCCGATGGGAACAGTCTATAAAGTAGAGGACTATTTTGAAGCTTTCTGGCTGGCCGGATGGATTTACGGTTTTGTACCTTATCTTATAGCCTGGATAATGGCTATAGTGGAATTTACTTTAGGTTCTTACCTCCTGTTTGGGATACGACGTAAATTGGCTTCAATATCCTGTCTGCTTTTTATGCTTGTAATGACTCCTCTTACGTTGTGGCTTGCTGTTTCCAATCCTATTTCAGATTGCGGATGTTTCGGTGATGCCGTTCATTTGTCAAATTGGGATACTTTTTGGAAGAATGTAGTCCTTCTTCTGGCGTCAGTATTTGTCTTTGTGCGTAACAGGAGTGTATTCAAGTTAGTGACTGACAAGATGGATTGGCTTGTAGCCATGTACAGTACTGTCTTTATATTTCTGTTCACATATTTCACCCTTAATCATTTGCCGGTATTTGACTTTCGTCCGTATCATATAGGGGCTGACATCAAGGCAGGAATGGAGATACCTGAGGGGGTGAAACTTCCTGTTTATGAAACCATATTTACATATCAGAAAGATGGTGTGAAGAAGGATTTTACTATAGATAATTTCCCGACCGATACCACATGGACATTTGTAGAGTCGCAGACTGTACTGAAAGAAAAAGGCTATGAACCGCCAATCAAGGATTTTGTTGTGATATCGAATGACGATGGCGCTGATATAACTGAAGAAATTCTGAATAGTAACTATGTCTTTCTTCTGGTTTCGCCATGGCTTGAAAAGGCTGATGACAGTTCAATGGATCTGATAAACGAAGTGTATGATTATTCGTTGGATAATGGATATAAGTTCTATTGTGTAACTGCATCATCGGATGAAGCTATATCAAGATGGCAGGATTATACTGGAGCGGAATATCCGTTTGCTACAATGGACGAGATAACGCTGAAAACCATTATTCGTTCCAATCCGGGTATGATATTGTTGAAAGACGGTGTGGTGATAAGAAAATGGAGTAATTTCTCTTTGCCTGACGAATATCAGCTGTCTGGGCCTTTGGAGGAACTTCCTATAGGACAACTTGACGATAATACATTCTGGACAAAGGTTACAGAAATGTTGGTTTGGTTCTTCGGACCGTTGATATTGTTCATAATCATAGATTTGATATGGTTGAACATACACAGAAAGAAAAAGTTTGTTCCTGCTCCAAATAAAGGAGTAAATGAAAAGAAAGATTGATTATAACCTTTTATATTTAACTATTTAATTATTTCAACAAGATGAGAAAAAACATTGTAGCAGGTAACTGGAAAATGAACAAGAACCTGCAAGAAGGTATTGCTTTGGCAAAAGAATTGAATGAAGTTTTGACTGCTGACAAGCCAAACTGCGACGTGATAATCTGTACTCCGTTCATCCACTTGGCTTCTGTAACTCCTATCGTTGACAGCTCAATCATCGGTGTAGGTGCAGAAAACTGTGCAGACAAAGTTTCAGGTGCATATACAGGTGAAGTTTCTGCAGAAATGGTAGCTTCTACAGGTGCTCAGTACGTAATCCTTGGTCACTCTGAACGTCGTGCTTACTATCACGAAACAGTAGAAATCCTTGAAGAAAAAGTTAAACTTGCTTTGGCTAACAACTTGAAGCCAATCTTCTGTATCGGTGAAGTTCTTGAAGAACGCGAAGCTAACAAGCAGAATGAAGTAGTTGAAGCTCAGCTTGCTTCTGTATTCTCTTTGTCAGCTGAAGATTTCGGTAAAGTAATCTTGGCTTACGAACCAGTTTGGGCTATCGGTACAGGTAAGACTGCTACTCCAGAGCAGGCTCAGGAAATCCACGCTCACATCCGTTCATTGGTTGCTGCTAAATACGGTAAGGAAGTTGCTGAAAACACTTCTATCCTTTACGGTGGTAGCTGCAAGCCTTCTAACGCTAAGGAATTGTTCGCTAATCCTGATGTTGACGGTGGTCTTATCGGTGGAGCTGCTTTGAAAGCTGCTGACTTCAAGGGTATCATCGACGCATTCAAATAATTTATTGCAGACACAGGTCTGTAGTTTAAATAATATGGCAGTATTCCGGAAGTTATGTCCGGAATACTGTCTTTAAAAATTCAATCAACCGGTATGATGAAATATTTTTTATCTTTAGTCTTTACTGTCTCATCGGGAATTGCCGTGGCACAGAGTAATATAGTGGAAAGTTTGCAGACAAACGTTCCCGGTCAAGGTAAGGTGACTGTACATCAGGATGCCCAGATAACCGATATGATAGGCAAACGTTTTGTCAGGACTGGCTCTTCTGAAGCGCAGAGAGTTATAAAAACACGCGGATATCGTGTACAGGTCTATGCAGGCAATAATTCCCGTCAGGCCAGAGATGAGGCTAACATTGTGGCAGAGAAGGTTAAGGAAAAGTTTCCAGATATGCCGGTATATACATTTTTCCAACCGCCTCGCTGGTTATGCAGAGTGGGCGACTATAAAAGTATAGAAGAGGCCCATGTAGCAATGAGACTGCTGAAAGCTGAAGGAAGTTTTAAGGAAGTGGCAATAGTGCGTGAACAGATAAATATTCCTATAGAATAATATATACAGATGATGATGACAACCGATATGATAAACTGGCCTGAAGAGAAGGTTCAGAAATTGATGGGGCATTACAGGGAGATATTGTCATTGCTTGGAGAAGATCCTGAGCGTGAAGGACTTCTGAAAACACCGGAACGTGTTGCAAAAGCAATGTTGACTCTTACAAGAGGATATGAAATGGATCCGAAAGCAGTGCTTAATGCTGCAAAATTCCAGGAAGAATACAGTCAGATGGTCATCGTGAAGGACATAGATTTCTTCTCTTTATGCGAACATCACATGCTTCCTTTCTATGGTAAGGCTCATGTAGCTTATATCCCTAACGGATACATAACAGGATTAAGCAAGATAGCACGAGTGGTGGATATCTTCTCGCATCGTTTGCAGGTGCAGGAACGAATGACTCTGCAGATTAAGGAGTGTATTCAGGAAACATTGAATCCGCTTGGAGTGATGGTTGTTGTAGAAGCCAAACACATGTGTATGCAGATGCGTGGTGTAGAGAAGCAGAATTCAATAACCACTACATCCGATTTTACAGGAGCTTTTAATCAGGCAAAGACTCGTGAGGAATTCATGAATCTTATCAGAAACAACCATTAATAGAGACTGGTGGTACGATCGCCTGCATCTTTCAGAATCATGTTCTGTGTTTCAGTCAAATCCTTGAAATGTGCCATTATCTCTGCGCATTTCTCCGGATTGGAAGCTACGGCAGGATCGTTCAGTGCTTGAAGGGTATGTTTCATCTCTTCCTTTAAAATAGAAATCTTAAAATCCAGCAGCAGGCGGGGAACTAGTTCGTAGAGACGTTCTTCGTCTGTTATTATTTTCTGGCCTTTAGAATGATAATTGCTAAGCTGGTACCTGTCGCTCGACATGTCGGCAGCAACCTTGCTTATCTGCGGATCCGGATTTGACAGAAAATATCTCTCTGCCACAAAGTTTTCATTGTGTACGTTCTCTTCCGCTTCCTTAAGTATCTTTCTGTGTATAGGATTGTGGAACTGTATGTCGTCAACTTTCAGATTGTATGCAATATATTCAGTTACGGTGAATGGCTGTTCGTTGCCTTCTTCGTCTTCTACACAGCACACTACTTTCTCTCCATATCTGATAATCATTTTCACAAGACTTTCTTCCTGCTTGTAGAAAACCTTGTTCTCATTTCCCTGTGCAGGGATGTATGATGAATATGTGTCAACCGGTGATATCTCTTCCGGCATTAATTCTGGAGGGGGTATATTTCCTTCAGGTGGAAGAACGGGAGTTTCGTTTCTATCAATAGTAGGATTACTCACAGGTGGAACAATATCTGCAGTATTGTTACTATTGGCATTACTGTCTGAAGCTATTTTCTCTTCTTTTTGCGTAGTGGAGATTGCCTGCTGCCTTCTGTTGTATTCCTCTCTCTGTCTCTTTCTTTCTTCTTCCTTTTCCTTACTTTCTGCTGCCTGTTCAATAAGTTTGGCTGTAGCTTCAACCAGGATTTTTTCATCCATTTTAAGCAGCTGGCTGCACTCTCTGATATATACAGAACGGACTATGCTGTCGGGAATGACCGATATACTTTTTACTATGCTTGAAATCAGTTCAGCCCTTTTGATAGGATCTTTGCCTGCCTCTTCCATAAGCAGGTTGGTTTTGAAGCGTATAAAGTCAACTTCATTGTTATTGATGTATGCCTGATATTCCGTAGCATTATGTTTTCTGGCGAAGCTGTCAGGGTCCTCACCGTCTGGAAGCAGACATACCTTTATATTCATACCTTCTTCCAAAAGCATGTCAATACCGCGGATACTGGCTTTTATACCTGCACCGTCGCCATCGTATAACACTGTGATGTTGTTCGTAAATCTGTGTATCAGTCTTATCTGATCTGATGTAAGTGCTGTTCCTGATGATGCCACTACGTTCTCAATACCGCTCTGATGCATTGAGATAACGTCTGTGTAGCCTTCCACAAGGAAGCATCTGTCCTGGCGGATTATTGACTGTTTGGCAAAGTATATTCCGTACAACTCCTTGCTCTTATGATAGATTTCGGATTCAGGAGAGTTGACGTACTTCATCTGTACGTTTTTTGTTGCAGCGCTGAGTACACGTCCTCCGAATGCAACAACTTTTCCGGTGATGTTGTGAACCGGGAAAATCACACGTCCCCAGAAGCGGTCGCGTATGGTTTTTCCGTCGTCCTTCATGTAGCACAGTCCGGTTTTGAGTAACAATTCTTGCTTGTATCCTTTCTGTACTGCTGCTTTAGCCAATGCATCTTTTGACTCAGTACAATATCCAAGCTGGAATTTCTTGATAATATCGTCACGGAATCCTCTCTGGCGGAAATAAGTCATACCAATGCTTTGTCCGTCAATGTTGTTGTATAAAATGTCCTGAAAATATTCTGCTGCAAACTGGTTGACAAGGAAAAGACTTTCTCTCAGACTTTGAGACTGCTTTTCCTCCTTTGTAAGCTCTCTTTCCTTTATTTCTATATTATACTTCTTTGCAAGCCATTTCAGAGCCTCATAGTACGACAGTTGTTCGTGTTCCATTATGAAATGTACTGCGTTTCCACCTTTTCCGCAGCTGAAGCATTTGCATACTCCCTTGCTTGGAGAAACGCTGAACGATGGAGTCTTTTCATTATGGAAAGGGCACAAACCTACGTAGTTGACTCCACGCTTGCGCAGAGTAACGAAGTCGGAAACAACATCAACTATTTGTGCTGCATCAAGAATTCTGTCTATGGTGGCCTGATCTATCATACTGGCTGCAAAAGTACATAAAAAATTATGATTTATGGGTATAAAAATAGGGGAAACCACATATGCGGTTTCCCCTGATATAATTTTAAACCTGAATATTAATTATTTAATATTTGGGTTCAATGCGTTCCATTCTGATACTGGAGGAAGAACGCCCATAGCGATAACTTCGTCACGAAGAGCGCACAAGTGTTCGTAGCTCTTATCCAAAGCAGCCTGTTCTTCAGCTGTTCCGTTCAAAGCAGCGCAGTGGCAACCTTCAGTGTCGATAGAAGTTTCCCAAGCCATCATGATATGGTCATACTTATCATTTGATACGTAAGTACCAGCTGGCCAACGGAATGCTTTACCACCCATAGCAGCACCAATCATTTCGATAGAAACGTATGATGGGCTCTGGAATGAAGAACGTCCGCGGAGGTTGATGATGTTAGCACCACCCTTAGTTACTTTCTGCTGGATTTCAGCCCACTGTTCTTTAGTCAAAGCATCTGTACCGATGATGTCAGTCAAAGCTTTGCCGTTAACTTTAGCTGTAGAAGCGAATACAGCCATCTGTTCGCCATGACCACCATATGTACGGCAGTTTTCAACAGCGTCCATAGAAATACCGAAGTGTTTAGCTAATTCGCTGCGAAGACGAGTAGAGTCAAGAGCTGCAAGAGTTGTAACCTGACCTGGCTTCAAACCTGAGTACAACAAAGTGATAAGACCAGTGATATCAGCTGGGTTGAAGATGATAACAATGTGTTTTACATCTGGGCAGTAAGCCTTAACGTTCTTACCGAATTCTTCAGCGATAGCTGCATTACCTTTAAGAAGGTCTTCACGAGTCATACCTGCTTTACGAGCAGCACCACCTGAGTTAACGATATATTTAGCACCTGTCAAAGCTTCTTTGATATCAGAAGTGAAAGTGATGTTTACACCTTCAAAGCCGCAGTGGAACAATTCTTCTGCTACACCTTCCAAACCTGGAGCGTATGGGTCGTACAAGCAGATGTTAGGAGTCAAGCCCATCATGATTGCAGTCTGAGCCATGTTAGAACCGATCATACCGGCAGCACCTACGATAGTAAGTTTTTCGTTTGTTACAAATTCCATAATTCTAATTATTTATGTTATGTTATAAAAGTGTTTTTATTGTCTGTTTTTCTTTCTTGCGCTACAAAGTTAAGAAATAATCGAAGAAATAACAGATTTACCGATGGCAAATAAATAGTATTTTCTGTGCTTTTATACTTAATTACGGAAAAAAATCATTATTTCATTTTAGTTGTATTGAAATTGTAATGATGATGTTGCAATTATGGATATTGATAACTTGTGTGTATTTCGTTTCTTGAGAGATTGTATATGATTTCCTGATGAATGTTCGAACTTATTATATAAAGAGAAAAGTTAGATTGATCAGAATTAAAATAAAAAAAAGGCGTCATTCATCATCTTGAATGCCGCCGGCTTCCTGAAAGAACCCCCCAATTTAGGGTTCTTTGTTTCTTTGGTTTTTCTAGTCTTAATTGTTATCCTTTTTAATCTTTTCTTTTTACCTTAGCACTAAACCTATTGATCTTTTTACCTTTTATCCTTAAACTGAAAACCTTTTACCTTTTTACTAATACCTTTAACTTTAAACCTAATACCTAATCTTTACTTTAAACTAATAACCTTTATCTAATACCTTTTTATTTTTATACCTTAAGTAAGTCTAATACCTTAAATGTTTTGTGCTATTTATTAATTTACTCTCTGGTTTCACAACCACGATACAAAGGTATGGATATTTTTTTATTCTGCAATAAGTTGTGATTGTTTTTTATATTAATATATGTTTTTCTTGATTTATATCATGTTTTCGTATATGTAGGCTCCGTGCCCGCGAACGGAAAAACACAATTAAGTATGTATTATGGTTAATCTTGTGTTTTAGTTGATAAAATCGCAATTAAAAAACGGAGTTTGAAGCGATAATGTTAATTTTAAGATTATATACGGTATTTGATATTTGTGTTGTATAACATATTATATACACCTTATGCCTTCAAATTTGAAAACGTAATAATTATGCGATACAATGTGTATATATATGTTCTTTTATAAAGAAAACAAGGACTGGAGAACTTCCGTAATGGTTTCTTCAGTCCTTTGTATATGGCTTTTCTTATTGTTTAAGTAGTTTCTTAAGGTGTAATATCCTTTGATTGCTGCTTCCTCTGAATTCAAGGGTAGGGGAGTATAAGCTTTCTTCAAATCTCCCATCTACAAGTACATCTATATATTGCAGTAAATTCTTTCTTCTGTTATCGTTTATGAGTTCTTCCAGTGTATAACCGGTGTAGCACCATATATTCAATCCTGTTGATTTACGAACTTTTTCTAGAACATTACCGAATTCTTCAGGATTAAAGAAAGGATCTCCTCCTGTAAAAGTTACTCCGTCTAGTAGAGGATTACCGTTTATTTCCTTTATTATTCTTTCTAATGCTTCTTCGGTAAGTGGTTTTCCTGCTTTGGGATTCCATGATTCAGGATTATGGCATCCTTTGCAACGGTGACTGCATCCGGCCAGATAAATAGAATACCGGATGCCGTCGCCATCGACTATTGTTTCAGGATATGTATATAAATAATGTAGCATGTTTCAGATTAGGCATGTTTTACCCTGTCGCGTTCTTCTGCACGTTTTGCCGAGTTCCAGCTGTTCAAATCACCTGTCAGGTAACCTGTGATACGGCGCATGCGGAGTATGTTCTCGCTGTTACATATCGGACATTTGCTGTAGATCACACCTCTGTATCCACAGTTGTGGCATGTATCAACCGGATGGTTTATCGAACCGTATCCAATGCCCTCGTCGTTCATTACTTTCACTATTTTGGCTATAGCTTTTACGTTTTTCTGAGCCTCACCGTCCAGTTCCACGTATGTAATGTGCCCTCCAAGGGTAAGTGCATGGAAAGGAGCCTCGCATTTAATTTTGTCAACGATGTTGATAGGTTCTTTTACATCAACATGGAATGAATTGACGTAATAATCTCTGTCATTTACTCCTTCTATAATACCATATTTGCGCTTGTCCATTTTTGTGAATCTCCCAGACAGGCCTTCTGCAGGAGTGGCAAGGACAGAATAGTTAAGATGATATTTCTCTTTATATCTCTTGGCTACTTCGTTCATTTTCTCTACAGCTTCGTAAAGGGTATCCCATGATTTTTTGTTGTGTCCGTGTCCCTGGCCGTAGAGTGCAACCATTGCGTTGTGACCTCCGATGAAACCTATACCAAGTGTTCCCTGATTCAGTATGTCACCGACTTCTTCATTTGGATTTACATTGCATCCGCCTTTCCAAACGTTGTTGCCCATCATGAACGGGAACTGTCTTGCCAAGGCTGTCTTCTGATACTGGTATCTTGAATAAAGCTGTTCGGCGATCATTTCTGCCATCTCTTCTACCGATTGAAGGAATACTTCTTTGGCTTTTTGTTCAATAGCCTCCTTGTTGTTTGAATCGATAATACTTTCTGCCTTAATTCTGGCTTCTATAGCCAGTCTTGGCATATTCATAGTGGTGAATGACAGGTTTCCTCTTCCCAGTGATGTCTTTTCGCCATTAATGTTTTCGAATACTCTTGTGCGGCATCCCATTGTGGCAAGTTCGTATTTATATCTGTGTGGATCATCGGCTTTCCATAATTCATGTTTGTTGAATGGAGTATCAAGGAACATGAAGTTAGGAAATAAAGCCTTGGCTGTGGTACGGCATGCTTTTAGGAAAAGGTCGAAGTTTGGTGCCTTGAACTGTAGCTTTCCTTCCATTGCGGCATCGAAGTCGCTCATTGCAAGCTGATAATCCTCTTCCGAATATGATACTCCATCCTTTATCTTGAAAATTTGTATCGGGAATACAGGAACTTCACCGTGAGCTCCAAGACCTTCTATTGTAGATTTAAGCAACTCTTCTATAACCATTCTTCCTTCTGCCGACGTGTCTGTACCATAGTTTATAGAACTGAAAACTACTTGGTTACCGCCTCTTGAGTGCATCGTATTAAGATTGTGGATAAAACCTTCCATCGCCTGGTGAGTATCTTTGCGAGTACGTTCGTTTGCCTTGTTTAATATATGTTCCAGGTCTCCCTTTTCTATGCTTGCACCTATGGATTTTAGCTCCTCTATAAGGTTGTTTTTATCATCTTCAGACGGGATTATTGTCATGAGATGCTTTTTTACACGGTCTTTCAGAGTCTCTTCTGTTATGTCAATGCCTTTCATTTCCATAAAGAAAGACATGATTGAAGCTACACTCTTCTGGTAGCTTTTCAGAACTCCTTTGGCCATAAAGAAATCGAATGCCGGTATTGCCTGTCCTCCGTGCTGTTCGTTCTGGTTAGTCTGGAAGATTATTGTAGCAAGAGTGGCATAACTCTGTATAGACTGTGGAGTACGTATGCTTCCGTTCTTTGTGTGAAATCCTCTCTCGAACAAGTCTTCCAGATCATACTGTATGCATGTGGTAGTCTTTGTCGGATAATAGTCCAGGTCGTGAATATGAATATCACCCAACTGGTGTGCCTCTGCATATTTTTTAGGCAGAAGGTACTTGTAAGTATAGTCTTTTGTAATTTCAGATGCAAAAGTCATCATCTGCCCGGCCGGAGTATGGCTTGACATGTTGGCGTTGCTAAGGTTGACATCATTCTTGTCGATAGCCACAATACCATCCATGATATGTTTTATTTTCGTCTTGCGGTCGCGTTCGGTGTTTCTCCACTGCCTGTAGATGATATATTTTTTCGCTACTTCCGGTCTTACTTTCATCAATTCCATTTCTACAAGGTCCTGTATTTCTTCCACGCCTATGGTAGGTGTATTGAAATGGTTGATTACCCTCTGTGTTATTTCATCGATAAGGGTTTCGCAGTCTGTAAGATCTGATGCTACGAAAGCTTTTGTAATGGCGTTGTAGATTTTTGCAGATGAGAAGTTTTCCCGCTTCCCGTCTCTTTTGATGATGCAGATGTCTTTTGTTTCCATTTTTTGTCTTTTAAATCATACAATTGTTTGTTTTTTCTTTTCAGGGCAGGTCTTCTGACTGATCTTTCCGCGGAACACCTTCCCGCCAATGAGGCAGTGGTCGGAATAACCTTGTTCCGTTTCACCAAGAATCACAGCAGCGGGTACTGTTACCGATTTTCACGGTATTCCCTTTTGAGACTGATGTCACTCTGAAAAAGTATTGCAAAGCTATAAACAAATTTCTGAAATAAAAAACATCAAAATGTTTGGAATTTACAAAAATGGAAATTTTTAATTCTTGAAAATGCTCTAGAGTGGTCTGTGAGCGAAGTTTATGGGAAATTATATTTGATGTGGATTTAAAATATATTAGATTTTTGGTAATTTTGTTTTAGGCTTTGTTTTAGTCTTGTAAAAAAATATCATCCTGTAGATTACAATAATACTACAGGATGATAAAAATTGGGATTATATTATTCATTAACAGGTTTCAAGCCCATCTTTTTTGCTTTTTCCATCATATATTCAAATGCTGCATCGTGTTCGTTAGGTATTACACCGTCCAGAATAGCATCTTTGATATAACTTTTCAAGTCACCTATTTCGCGGCAAGGCTGTAAGTTGAAAACTCTCATAATCTCAGCTCCATCTACAGGTGGTTGGAAATTTCTTATCCTGTCTTTTTCTTCAAGGTCTTTCAGCTTTTGTCTTACAAGCTTGAAATTGTCCAGGAAACGTTGTTTTCTGGCTTCGTTCTTAGAGGTGATATCCGCTTCACACAGACACATCAGATCGTCAATATCGTCACCTGCTTCAAAGAGTAGTCGTCTTACTGCAGAATCAGTAACCTCTTCGTCGGCTATTACTATAGGACGCATGTGGAGGCTCACCATTTTCTGGACATATTTCATCTTCTCGTTCATGGGAAGTTTCATTTTCCTGAATATGTCCGGTATCATCTTCTCACCGATGTAGTTATGGTTATGGAAAGTCCATCCGGCTTTCTGTTCCCATCTTTTTGTTTTGGGTTTGCCTATGTCATGAAGCAGGGCAGACCATCTGAGCCACAGATTGTCTGTAGCTTTCGATATATTGTCGAGTACTTCAAGCGTGTGATAAAAATTATCCTTATGGGCTCTTCCGTTTCTTGTCTCTACACCTTGTAAGGCACATAGCTCAGGGAATATAAGTTCCAGAAGCCCGCATCTGTCAAGATCTACGAATCCTTTCGACGGTATAGGAGATAATATTATTTTATTCAGTTCGTCTGCTATACGTTCCTTTGATATAATCTTGATACGTTCCTTATTTCTTCCTAAAGCTTCGAATGTCTCGTCCTCTATGTAGAAGTTCAGCTGTGTGGCAAAACGGATACATCTCATCATTCGCAGAGGGTCATCGCTGAATGTTATGTCCGGATCAAGAGGGGTTCTTATGATTCTGTCTTTAAGATTCTCCATACCGTCAAATGGGTCAACCAACTCGCCGAAACGGTCTTTGTTCAGGCAGACGGCCATAGCGTTTATTGTAAAATCGCGTCTGTTCTGGTCATCCTCCAGTGTTCCGTTTTCCACTATTGGCTTTCTGCTGTCGTGGCTATATGATTCTTTTCTTGCACCTACAAATTCCACTTCGATGTCTCTGAACTTCACCTGTGCTGTTCCGAAATTCTTGAACACCGAAACATTAGCTCCTTTGCCTAATTTTTTGCCTAGTGCCTGTGCTATTTCTATACCGCTTCCTACCACTACCACATCAATGTCCTTTGAATGTCGTTTCAGGAATATATCTCGCACATAGCCTCCTACTACATAGCATTCCAACCCTAGTTCGTCTGCAGTTTCGGATATTATACTAAATATTTTATTGGAGAAATGTTCTTTTAATTCCATATATAGAAATCTGTTGTTTGAAGTGCAAAGGTACAAAAATGTCTTTTTTCTGCAATATATAAACATAAATAGGAAAGTGAATATTACAATTTATACGCAATATTCACTTTCCTATATGGTTATAATAATAACTTTATTTGTACTATTATATCTTTACATTTATTTTCTTTCCGCTGTATGTAATGACTTTTTCTTTTCCGTCGGCTGTACGTATGGTAAAGTTACGTTTGGTCAGCATACCGTTATATTCACCTTTACGTGCATCAATTGTGAGAATACGTTTTGTGTCGTTCCATTTCATCTGTATTTCAGTGTATGCTCCGGACTCATAATTGTAATTATCACCTTCGTCTTCATAAAGTGTAAATGTTCCGTCCGCTCCCGGATATACGTTTATTATCAGATTATCCCATTTCTTCTCGTTTGTATATTGCACATCCGGACCTATAGGTATGATGCTACCTGCACGGACAAAAAGTGGTATTCTGTCAAGTGATGTCTTGATTTTCAATTTTTGTCCACCGTCGAAATTCTCGTTAGTCCAGTAATTATACCATTTGTTTCCTGATGGAAGATAAACTTCCATTTCTTTAGACTGTGTAAAGTCAACATTTAATGAAAGGTTTACCTGATTGTTTGTTGTCTTATTCCATCCTTCGTTCTCTTTTAAGATATTTTGTTTTTGCTCAGGTGTGTATTGTGCGTGAAGAACAGGCGCTACGAGGAATGCTTTTCCGAACATGTATTCGTTACCTATTTTCCATGTGTTTTTGTCATTCAGGAAATCCATGTAGAGGGCACGCATAAATGTTGACTGTCTGTGTGAAACCTCCCAGGCTGTAGAATAGATATAAGGCAGTAGGGAATAACGTAATTTCACAGCATCTACCAATGCGTCATAAACCGGTTCGCCTGCTTTGCCGTACCAGAAAAATTCACGAGGAGTGTCGGCACCGTGACTACGCATCATCGGACAGAAAACTCCGAATTGTAACCAGCGTACATAAAGTTCCTGATACATTGGGTTTCTTGTGGCACTGGCATTTCCATTAGTGTTATATGAGCCGGCGAAAAAGCCTCCCAAATCAGAATTCCAATGTGGCATTCCTGTGAGTGAGAAGTTAAGTCCTGCAGTTATTTGTTTGCGGAACATATCCCATGATGACTGTACATCGCCAGACCATACGTTTGAGGCATATCGTTGTTGTCCGAGGAAGCCTGAACGGGTTAATATGATAACACGTTTGTCGCTGGTTTCTGCACGCTGATGGTCGTAAACACCTCCAACAGTCATAAGAGGATATGCATTGCGTACGCTGCGGTATGAACCTAAGTAAGTCTGGCGGTCAAAGTCGCTATCTTTCCAGTTGAAATGGTCTGGTTCTGTTGAATCCATCCACCATCCGTCCATACCTAATTGGAATATACCTTTGTTAAGGTAATCCCAGTAAATGTCACGTGCCTTAGGGTTGTAACAATCGTAAACTCTAACTCCTGATGGATATTCCATGTTTGGCGGCCAGCCTTCAACTCCTGATTGTGGCCATGTCTCTATGTTGAATAAGAGTCCTTCTTTATCTAATGTACGGTATGGTTTTGTTGCCGGTCCGAAAGAAGACCATATAGAAATCATCATATGCGCGTTCATTCCGTGTATGCTGTCAATCATGGCTTTAGGATTGTCGAAAGACGGATTGCGGAAGTCCATTGCATTCCACAGATAGTTATGTCCCCAGTATTGCCAGTCTTGTATGATGCAGTCTAATGGAATACCTAATTCTCTGTATTTTTTTACCACACCTACAGTTTCTTCCTGGCTTTTGTATCTTTCCTTACTCTGCATAAATCCGTAGCTCCACAGTGGCATCATCGGTACTTCTCCTGTCAAAGCACGTACTTGTGCTATAACTCCGTCGGCAGAACCACCATACATGAAGTAGTAATCAATACAGTCTCCCACCTCGGAACTGAATGAGGTTTCATTTTCGTTGTCTGTATAAGTAGTCGCGGAATAATTGTCCCAAAATACTCCATAACCTTTTGTTGACTGAAAGATAGGTGACACATCTTCAACATTACCTTGAATTAATACTTTACTCATGTTGCGTTGCATCATCTGTCCGTTTTGTAACTGTCCCAGACCGTACAGTCCTTCTTCCTTATCTGTAATAAATCCCTGATAAACGGTATATGTATCTCTATCGGCATCCTTCATCGGAGTAAAAGGCTTTGAGTTTTCATTCTCTTTCAATAGAACAGTACCGTCTGTTTTGGCATAGGTTATTATACCATTTTCTGTATTGAGAGTAACAGTCAGTACAGGGCTTTTCATTACAATTCTGCTGTTGTCTGATGTGGCGATTTTTACTCCGGACTTATTCGGCTTTGCAATAACGGAGAGACTTTTCTTTTCTACAGTCTTTCCTAGCGGTGTCTTTAAAATTCTCAGACTGTTTGGAGTGAACCACTGAACTTCTACATCTATTTTTTTTTCATTGATGGAAGTCTTTATGCCGTTTTCTGTTTCCTGGTATTTTTGCGACCATACAAAAATCGGCAATGAACATAATGCTAAAATCAATAAACTTTTTCTCATGGTTTGTATGTTTGATTAAGAGATAATTTAATTACACTTTAAAATGTGGATTCAATGTTTTTCGTACATGCAAAATTATCATGATGGCATAAGAAAAAGTTGTAAATATGTTGCAGATAACAATATATTGGTTGAAATTTATCAATGCTTTTTCAGTTGTTGGACGTATTGTGAAGGACGTACACCAAATTCTTCCTGAAAACATTTACACAGATAACTTGAAGTGCTGAAGCCAACACTGTCTGCCACTTCGGCAACAGTATAACCTTTTTCCAGCAGTTGTGCTGCCCGTTTAAGACGAACGGAGCGTATAAAACTGGTAGGCGTTTTTCCAACCAAAGCTATCAACTTACGGTAAAGTCCAGTGCGGTCCATTCCCATGTCGCGACTTAGTGTTTCCACGGAGTATTCCTGATTGTCCAGATTCTGCTCTACATTTTTAAGGACTTTTCGTATAAATGCTTCGTCTGTTTCGCTTAAGAGTTCCTGTTTTTCTTCTTTCTCGTTGATAGTGTTTATTTGTTTCTTTCTCGTTTCTTGCTGTTCCAGCAATTGACGCATCTCAACAATCAGTACATCTAGGTTTATATTGTTTTCATCGGTCGGTATAGGCAATAATGCTCCTTTTGAAAGTTGCTTTACTAATGTTTGTAGTTCTGTAGCATTCTGACGAATAGACTGCAGTTGTAATTTGCTCCTTCCTTCGTCCATGTGCATAATTACAGCATCCAGAGGAGATATTATCTTTTTAATCGGTTCTTCCAGTTCCTGATTAATGTTTTGGATGAATGTTGTTTTCATTTCATCCAGTTTTTCTTTCTGTTCACGTATTATGCTTCGTTTCTTTTTTCTGATATATAGAAGTATGAAAGCTGCTATGCAGCTGCCGGCTAATATTATATAAACGGTATAAGCATATCCGGTTTTCCAAAACGGAGCTTTTACTCGTATTTTAAGCTCGGCATATTTATCTGTCCATCCTTTGCCGTTTCCTGTAGCGCGTACTTTGAATGTATAGTCACTGGGAGGCAAATCTGTGTAAGTGGCTCTTCCTCTACCGTCTGTTGAATGGATTTCCAGTTCTGTCTTGTCTATTCCGTTAAGTTGATAACGATAGTATGTCTGTGTCGGATTTATGTAGTTCATGGCGGCAAACTCTATTGTAAAGAAGTTCTGGTCATGGCGCAGAACAATCTCTTTTGTCGTTGTTATAGGATTTTTTAATATCTGCTTATCATGATAATACATTCCGTTGTTGATTTTCTCTCCAAACAGGTTAAATCCGACGAACAATGGCAAATAAGGGATTTCTTCTGTTTGTGCAGAAGATGTATTCAATATGTTGAAACCGTTAATACCACCCCAGTAGATGGTGTTGTCGGAAGTGATATAGACAGAACGTTCGCAAAACTCATCGGTTATGACTCCATCATATTGATTGAAGTTGACAAATGAGTATCCAAGCGAATCGGCTGTGTTTCTGTTCGCTTGCATGTTGCTTATTCCATTGGCAGTGGAAATCCATACGGAACTGTCAGGCGTTTGTATTATGCTACGGACTGAATTATTTACAAGGCCATCGGATGTGTGAAATCTGTGTTCTTTCCCGGTTTTCACATCCAGTAGCATAAGTCCGTCTTCTAATCCTATCCAAATTTTTCCACTTCCTGCCGTATAAATACAGTTGCAAGGATGACATGTCGGATGGAAATCGGTTTTATTGTTTTGTTTATCAAATATAAACCATCCGTCTCTGGTAATACCTACCAATAAATCTTTTCCGATTTTGGCAGTCTGAAGTATTCTTTTATTATTGAGGTTGTCGATTTTTTCTTTTATAATGGTCGTTTCCTTACCTTTATACACTGAAATGTTGCCTGATTTTGGGCTATATAAATAATTTCCAGTATCAGTCTTTACTATGATATCTTTGTTCCTAGTCTCTTCAAATCCTGTCACGTGCATTGAAGTTTCTTCAGGAAGAGAGAACATAACTTTTCCGATATTTTGAAAACGAAAACGGTTAGGATGGTAATATAGGATACCACGATTTAACGTACCTATCCACATTCCACCCTGAAGGTCATTGTACAGCGTGCTTATTTCTGTGTCAATCTTTCTACCGTCAACCAGTTTAAATGTCTGTATGTATTGCTTTTCTTTCAGGTCGGGTGAAATGTTGTAGAGTCCGTCATGTCCGCTAACCCAAATGCTGCCGTCGCGGTCAATGGAAAGATAGTTGAACCATGAGTCTGTATTCATGACTATTTCCCAGCTCTTTTTATATATGTTGAAATTTAGCATTATGCCACCGCCTGTGCCATTACATAACTGATAAAACGAATCATGGCCTTGTACTACATACGAAGTATTTCCGTATAGTGCTTTGGGCAGGTCGGCCGGTACATTACGTCTGTACAATTCTTTTCCTGACACTATATCATGGCATATCAGCATTCCTGATTTGTAGAATAGATAAAGTTTGTCGTCTATTACTCCTAAATCATAAATCTGATCATTGTCCAGTGAAACCTTATTTTTGAAAATAAATGTATTTTTCCTGTCTTTACTTATGTGTAATAAATCGTCTTTTTCCGTGATAACCCATAAATCACTATATTTGTCCATGAACAAATCTTTCAACGGTGTGTTTATTCCCCATTCTCTGAATATGGAATCCGGACAATTCAGGAACTCTTCGCGTGTAATGTCGGCAACCATTAAAGTATGATTGTTCTTAACCCACACATATCCGCTGTTGTCAACATACGTATGGTTAAATCCAGAATATTCCGATAATCGGCATATGTTGTTCTTATTATAGTGAAGATATGTAAAGCTGGTTCCGTCGTATATGTTTATTTGTCCTTCTGTTGTTATCATCATACGTCCGTCCGGTAGTTGTGATATGTTTCTGACTTTATTGCCGGACAGCCCTTGTGATGCGTCCAATGGTGTGAAAACATAATGCTTTTCAGAAAAGACCGGTTCTGCTGCAAATATCCATAACAGGATTAAGAGTCTTAATGTTGCAGTATTTTTTATATCTATTTTTGTTAGTTTATATTTAATGTATTGTGCTTTCATTAATAGTATATCTTTTTATATTCAATAGGAGTAAATCCCGTATATTTCTTGAACACTTTTGAAAAATACGCTATATCGTAGAAACCAAGATAGTATGATACTTCCTTTATATTACTGTCACTTCCCGACAGTAGCTGTTTAGCCTCCTGTATTTTCAGTTCTTGAATGTAATGTGCAGGTGATACCCCGGTGTAGTCCTTGAAGAGTTTGCGAAACCATGAATAACTCATGTTTATCTTGGAAGCTACATCTTCAGCTGTTATTCCTTTCAGCAAGTTTTCTCTTATAATGATTTTTGCTTTGTCTATTTGTTCTTCAGTAGCCGTGTCGAAACATCTGTTATAATCATAATACATTGTCATACCAAGAATCAGATTTGCTATTCCTGCTAGATATTGTTGGCAGGCAGCTTTTTCTTCATTGGCAACCTTTATGGCTTGATTATACAGGTTAACAATATTGTCCTGTACTCCTATCCTGTATATTATTTGTTCTTTGTTGAAGAAATTGTTTTTGAATCTGCTGTCCATGTTTGCTCCTTCGAAACCGATCCACATTTCAGTCCATCCGGTTTTCTTATCAGGCATGTAGCTGTGCCATTGGTTTGGTCGAAGTATAATCATGTCACCTTCCTTTATTTCCATGCTATCCTCAGGTGAGGTGAAAAATATACCTTTACCTTTTATTATATATAGAAGTTGATAGCTGTCCAGTTTTCTGCCACGCGACGGTGTGAAGAAAAATTGTGCCGGATGACCTGTACGGGGCGGGTATGTTTCGTAGTTCTTTTCAATAGTTTCACATCCTACGGTATTGACATTTATGTCCCAGTCCTCATCACGTTGGCTACTTATAAGATATTTATAGTTTTTCGTAAAATTGTTTTTCATTATATCGTGGTTTTTGCAAAGATATGTAATTCCATCAAATCTTCCATTTCTAACATCATTTTTTACCTGTTGTTTCTTTATATGGTAACTTGTATTTTAAATACAAAGTACGTTTACTGAAAATGAAATAACGTAATATGCGATGACATTTACTTTTCATTTATTTGATTATTACATCATATATTGTTATTATGTTTTTAATGGAAGAGTTTCTGCAGATATGTGAATTCCTATGTAAAACTAACTATTATAATCTAATATAAAAGAAAAAAGGCAGAGGACCTTCCTCGTCTTGCTAAGGCCGCTTATGCAGATGTATGTACTCCTGGTAACCCTCGTGAGGTGACAGAAGAGATAATCCTTGAACTTTACAAGAAGACTTTGTAATTACCCCATATTAGTTTGTTTCCTAATCCTGCAAGGAGTGTTGTGTCCCTTGCAGGATTTTTGTATTTTTGCCATCATAAACTTGTTACATTACATTTATTAAATCTTACCAATATGAAAAAGTCTATTAAATTATTGTTTATTTTATCGTTATCGATGTTGTTTTGCAATTTAACGTATGCCCAGAATTGTTGTTCTAAAATAAATTATACTAATTGGGTTATGCAGAGGGGATGGAGTAACGGATTTCAAGCTTTGCCTGATGTCTGCACAAATCTGAGTGAATTCTATTCACAATATCATAAAAACAAAAAACAATGGGATGCTGTGTTTGCTTGGCTGGCACAGACAGATTTGCAGACTATACCTGCAGGAAAACATCAGATTCAGGATACAGAGTTGTTTGCCAGTGTTGAGGATGGTGTAAACGATCCGTTAGAGAAAAGAGGGTCTGAGTCTCATTATCATCATATTGACCTGCAATATGTTGTAAAGGGTACAGAGCGTTTTGCATTGCTTGACCATGATACTTCATATCCTAATAAAGCGTACAAACCTGATATTATAGGTTACTCGTATGATGCTTCAAAGGCTATGTTTATAGACTCAACTCCAGAACGATTTTTCTTATTCTTCCCGTCAGACTGGCATATAGCTAAAATACAAACTGATAAGGAAGATCAAAATATAAGAGTCGTAGTCGTTAAGTTGGATTATATAAAATAAGATTATTATAAATAAGTAAAACCTCTTAAATGTAACAAGAATACAATTTAAGAGGTTTTATTTTTTCAGTCATTATTCTCTTTCTCAGATTTGTCTTTTTGTGCTTTTTCTTCTTCCATTTCGTATTTCTCGGAAGTGTATTCTTTTGGAGAAACACCGAAAATCTCTTTAAATGTACTAGAGAAATGCGATAGATTGCTGAAGCCTACAGCATAAGCTACTTCTGAAATTCCTAGTTTCTTTTCTTTCAACAGTTTGGCTGCTTGCTGCATTCTTATATTCTTGATAAAGTCGCGTGTTGACAGGTTGGTAAGTTCTTTTAGTTTTCTATGAAGATGAACACGGCTCAAACCTACTTCTTGTGCCAGCATTTCAACATTTAGAGTCGGTTCTGACATATTATTGTTTATTACCGACATAATCTTATCCATCAAAGCTTCGTCTGAAGATTTTATATTTATATCCTTTACTTTTTCTTTTTGCTCCTGAGCGCCACTGAACTTATTTTTCAGGATACGTCTGCTGTTGAGCAAATTTAATATTGTGCTTCTTAGGACTTCAGTGTTGAATGGTTTTATTATATATGCATCAGCTCCATGTTCAATTCCTTCCACCTGTTCTTCTGTTTTACCTTTGGCTGTAAGCAGGATGACAGGTATATGGTTGATGTTTACATTTTGTTTGATTTTCTTGCATAATGTCAGTCCGTCCATTTCATCCATCATAACGTCACTAACCACCAAATCAACATGGTTGGTGAGTATGTGCTTATAGGCTTCACGTCCGTTGCTTGCCAATGATATTCTGAACTCGTCAGACAACTCATCTTTCAGGAATTCCTGAATTTCTTTTTCATCGTCAACTATCAGTATGGTAAAATTGGTTTTTGATTTCTTCTTTATAGTATTTTCTTCTTCGTTTATATCTGATATTGATGACGATATTTGCTGGATGTTGATATCATTGTTCACGTATGTGTCATTCTCTTCTATCTGTTCCAGACTTATATGGTCGCATCCTTTAGGTATTCTTACAGTAAATGTGGAACCTGAACTTCCTATATTATTTTCTGCTGTTATTGTTCCATAATGCATTTCTACGAGTGAGCGTGTCAGATGTAGTCCAACTCCTGTACCGCCCTGATTATGTACGCCATTTCCGCTGATTTGATAGAATCTTTCAAATATACGTTCTTTTTGGTTTTCATCCAGTCCTATGCCGCTGTCTGTTACCTTTATTTCAATATAGTTTTTTAACGCTCCTTTTGCATTCGGATTTTCACCATGGCATAGACTGACACAAACTTTACCATTATCAGGTGTATATTTGAATGCATTTGACAACAGGTTCATCAATACTTTGTCGAAATTGTTTATGTCTATCCATCCCATGAGTGTTTCGTCTTCATGCTCGAAACTGAAGCTTATGTTTTTCTGGCGTGCAGTGTTTTCGAATGTAATCATAAGGTCGTTTATGAAACCTACAAGGTCTGTTTCACGGAAATGCATCTGCATCTGTCCCTTTTCAATTTTTCTTATGTCCATAAGCTGGTTTATGAGACGCAGTATCCTTTTTGCATTTCGGTAAATCATCATGTATGTTTTGCCTGTCTCCTTATCATTATTTGCTGCAATTAGCTTTTCCAATGGGTTTATAATCAGTGTCATAGGGGTACGTATCTCATGTGAGATATTTATGAAGAACTGTAGTTTTGCTTCATTAATTTCTCGTGCATGACGTATCTCCATGAAGTCGCGCTTGCGTCGTATCTTGATTCGTATATAGTTCACTGTCAACCATATAAGTATTATCACAGGTATGGAGAATAGTATATATGCCCACCATGTCTGATACCAAGGGTAGGATATATGAATATTATATACGTATGTATCCGATGTTATATTTCTGTTTACTGCAAAAACTTCTAAAGTATAATCTCCCGGAGGTAGATTGTTGAATGTTATGTAGTTTTCACCGCTTCTTGTTGACAGCCAGTTCTTGCTCAGTTTTCCAATTCTGTATTTATATAGAATATGTGACGTACTTCCATAGTCCATAGTTGTGAAAAATACTCTGAAAGTGTTGTCCTTATGACTTAATCTGAATGTTTTTGCCCGTGTGACATCTTCGCTTATTATCTTTTTTCCTCCTGATAGAGAATTGGTATTTATACTCTTTCCGAAAACCTGGAAGTCTGATATTGTAAGACTAGGTTTTGATATTGAGTCTGTTATCTCAGACGGGTAAAAACATGTGATACCATTTGTACCTCCGAATAAGATTTCCCCATTTGCGGATTTATATGCAGCACCGCGTGTGAATTCGTTACCCTGAAGTCCGTCTTCACTATAATAATTGGTAAACGTATTGTTACGTTTGCTGAATTTACTTATTCCATTGAATGTACTTATCCAGATATGTCCACTGTTATCTTCGCATAAACCACATATCACATCGTTTGACAATCCGTCGTTTATACCAAATTGTTTTATTTCTTTATTTGATTTGTTGAATGAGTATAATCCTTCGGATGTACCTAGCCATATTGTCTTTTCGCTGTCTTCCAATATTGAATAGCACATCTTGTCTTTAATGATATAGTTTGTTCCGGTGAAGTTTATGAAACTTTTGTTTTTAGGATTAAAACAGCTTACTCCTTTGAAATGTCCTATCCATATATATCCTTCACTGTCACAATATAATGTGTTTATCCAGTTGTCTGCCAGGCAATCACCGTTTTCATCCTTGTCGCTTTCCTTGAAATATGTTATTTCTTTACTGTCCAGATTATATACACACATACCTGTACCGTATATACTTATATAAAGATTTCTGTTGTGGTCTTCAGCGATGCTGAATACACTTTCGTTTTCCAGTCCAGATATACGGTTGAATGTTCCGGATTGTGTATCAAATAGTCCTATCCCTTGGCTGTAACTTCCAAGCCAGATATTATTTGATGAATCTTCGAATATGTTTATAATAGTATTCGGGAAAAGAGGCTTTCCTTCTTGCGGAGTATAATGCTTAATTAATCCATAATTTGAATTTAAGAAGTATAGTCCTTTGCTGTCAACTCCTATTAGTATATTGTTTTTGCTGTTCTTAAGTATAGACATTACGCATCCGTCGTCAATGGGACTGTTGTCTATTTGCTTGCCTCCGTAGAATCTGAAAGGATTAGTCTTCTTGGGTATAAGCACTACTCCCTTTTGGAAAATACCAAACCATAAGTTTCCTTCTTTGTCAAAAAGGATACTATGTGCTTTTGTATTTCTCAGGTCTATAGCTGCATCTGCTATATACAGATCTTGTGTTTGTCTTGTGTCTTCTCTGTAAATTTTTACACCTGCTCCGTCTGTTCCTATGTATAGTTTATTATCGCATAATACAAGCGTTTTTATTGGCAGATTGCCCAAACTCGTAATTTTGTCTATGCTGTTTTTTCCTTTGTTGAAAATGTAAAGTCCCTTGGTGAATGTCGCCATGTATATATCACCATTGGCATTTAAGGTCATTGAAGTAATATTACAGTTTTCTACTCCTGGCAGTTGTACTTTATCTATTTTATTGTTATGAGTGTCATATGTAATAACTCCGTGGTCTTCTGTTCCTATCCATATTATACCGTCATTATCTTCAATTATAGTGTTGACTTTATATATGCCAGTCCTTCTTATTTCGTTTATACATGAGCCTGTATTGTTTTCGGTATCAATTCTGAATAATCCTTGATTTGAAGTTGCAACCCATATTTCACCGTTTTTCCTTTCTAGTATATCCGATATGTGTGGTATTGTGATTTTTCCGTTGATATATAATCTGACGTTCATGAAATTGTTCTCGTCACGGTTGTATTTCATCATTCCTGCTACAGTACCTATCCAGATATTGTCGTTCATGTCTTCATACACCACTCTTGAATAGTTGTTGCATATTGATGTAGAGTCATTTTCATCGTGTGTATAAAGTGTAAATCTGTTACCGTCGAATTTGTTCAGTCCATACTCCGTTGCTATCCATATAAAACCTCTCTTGTCCTGATAAATATTGTTTATCAAGCTGCTTGATATATGGTCACCAGTAGTATAAATAACACTTGTTTGTGCTAAAATATTGGTAAAAAAGAATATTAGTATTAGTAATCCTGACAGTTTATATTTCATCGTATTATATTATATGTTTAACTTTTCACAAAGGTAATTAAAAAATGAGAACTACAAAAATAAAAGCGGGCAACCTGTTTTGAAGATTGCCCGCTTTTATCGTAAACTCGTATTAAATTATTTCTTGATACGGTTGTAACGGTTCATGAACTTATCAACACGTCCTGCTGTGTCAACCAACTTAGACTTACCAGTGTAGAACGGATGAGAAGTGTTAGAGATTTCCAACTTAACCAATGGGTAAGTTTCACCTTCGAATTCAATTGTGTCTTTTGTAGCACAAGTTGAACGTGAAAGAAACATATCACCGTTTGACATGTCTTTAAATACTACCGGACGGTAGTTCTCTGGATGAATTCCTTTTTTCATTTCAGTATATACTTTATTTATTATTATTTTGACTAGTTGGTAACACTTAGTCGTGTGTAATGGTCTGTTTCGGGTTGCAAAGATACGCTTTTTCTTTTAAATGAGAAAACTTTATCAATCTTTTTTGTGAAATCTTTTTCTCTATAAATAATATATAATGTGTATTTCCCTTAATGTATAGATTAAAAAAGCATTGTTGTATTCATCGGCTTTGTAAAACTTGCAATATCTACATTGCATTATGCGTACTCAGGTTTGTAATATTTGCCATATTTTATCAATATATGTATGTTTGTGTATATTTTTTTCTTTTAAAATAGAAGTTCTGTATATATAAATTGTTATTTTTGCAATGGAATTTAATCACTAACATTATAAATAGTAAAAACAATGGTTAATTACAAAGACTTAGGCTTGGTGAACACAAGAGACATGTTTGCCAGAGCAATCAAAGGTGGATATGCAATCCCTGCTTTCAACTTCAATAATATGGAACAGATGCAGGCTATCATCAAGGCTGCAGTTGAAACAAAATCACCTGTTATCCTTCAGGTTTCTAAAGGTGCTCGTCAGTATGCAAACGCTACTTTGTTGCGTTACATGGCTCAGGGTGCTGTAGAATATGCAAAAGAATTGGGTTGTGCACATCCTGAAATCGTTCTTCACCTTGACCACGGAGATACATTCGAAACTTGCAAGAGCTGTATCGACTCTGGTTTCTCTTCAGTTATGATCGACGGTTCTCACCTTCCATACGAAGAAAACGTTGCTTTGACTAAGAAAGTTGTTGAATACGCTCACCAGTTCGATGTAACTGTAGAAGGTGAACTTGGTGTATTGGCAGGTGTTGAAGACGAAGTTTCTTCTGACCACCACACTTACACTAACCCAGAAGAAGTAATCGACTTCGCTACTCGTACAGGTTGCGATTCATTGGCTATTTCAATCGGTACTTCTCACGGTGCTTACAAATTCAAACCAGAACAGTGCCATGTTGATCCTGCAACAGGTCGTTTGGTTCCTCCTCCATTGGCATTCGACGTATTGGATGCAGTTATGGAAAAACTTCCTGGATTCCCTATCGTACTTCACGGATCTTCTTCAGTTCCACAGGAAGAAGTTGATACAATCAACCAGTATGGTGGTAAATTGGAAGCTGCTATCGGTATTCCAGAAGATCAGTTGCGTAAGGCTGCTAAGTCTGCAGTTTGCAAGATCAACATCGACTCTGACTCTCGTCTTGCTATGACTGCTGCTGTACGTAAAGTATTCGCTGAAAAACCAGCTGAATTCGACCCACGTAAGTATCTTGGTCCAGCTCGTGACAACATGGAAAAACTTTACAAACACAAAATCATCAACGTGTTGGGTTCAGACAACAAATTGGCTGAATAATATTTTATTTTAATTATATGATTGTGGAGATTGTCCGTACAGGGCAGTCTCCACTTTTTTATGCATAAATGTATTGTTTTGTTAATCTAAAGTACATGTTTTTGTAATATTGATTCCGTTATTTTGCATCAGACAAAAATGAAGAGAAATGGAATTAAGACCACATTACAGAACAATCGTTTTATCGGACATTCATCTTGGTACGTCACATTCAAAGGTGGATGAGGTTAGTGATTTTCTAAGTACGGTTGATTGCGACCGATTAATCCTTAATGGTGACATAATAGACGGATGGCATCTGCAGAAATCGGGTGTAAGAAAATGGAAACCGGAACACACCCGTTTTTTTAAGATAATTATGAAAATGATGGAAAAGTGTGGAACTGAGGTTATTTATGTTCGTGGCAATCATGATGATTTTTTGGATAATCTGGTTCCGTTACGGTTTTCCAATATAAGTATTGTGAGAGACTATATATTGGAAAGTAATGGACGTCATTATTTTGTCACACATGGAGATGTGTTCGATAAAGTTACTACAGAAATGAAGTGGCTGGCTAAATTGGGTGATGTAGGATATACATTATTGTTGTGGATGAACGGAATGTATAATAAATATCGTTCAAAGCAAGGCAAGCCTTATTATTCATTGTCACAAGCAATAAAGCATAAAGTGAAGTCGGCTGTATCTTATATTTCAGATTTTGAGAAGGTCTTGGTTGATTTTGCACGAAAACGTGAATGCGACGGTGTTATTTGCGGACATATACATCATCCTGAAAATAGAGTGATAGATGGAGTACACTACTTGAATTCAGGCGATTGGGTTGAAACACTTTCTGCCTTGACCGAGGATGAAAACGGAGTGTGGGAAGTGGTAAACTATTCTGAGGTGATAAATCAATTAAATAAAACTGCCAAACTAACATTATTATCTGTTGCATCATGAAATTTTTGTTTATCGTTCAGGGAGAAGGACGTGGTCACCTTACCCAAGCTATAACTTTGGAGAATGTATTGTTAAGAAGCGGACATGAAGTCGTGGAAATTCTGGTGGGTAAAAGTGAATCAAGGCGTCTGCCAGGCTTTTTTACACGTAGCGTACATGCTCCGGTAAAACAGTTTGTCAGTCCTAATTTCCTTCCTACACCTGCTAATAAACGTGTCAATATAACTCGCAGTATTTTGTATAATGTAATGAAAGTACCCGAATATTTGGGCAGTATGCATTATATAAACGACCGTATTGTCAAGACCGGTGCAGATATGGTTATAAATTTCTACGAGCTTCTGACAGGTCTTACATATTTCTTTTACCGCCCCCTTGTACCACAAGTTTGTATCGGACACCAGTATCTTTTCCTGCATAAAGATTTCGAGATGCCATACAGACATAAGTTTGGAATGAAACTGCTTAATATGTTTACCCGTTTGACTGCATTGGGAGCAAAGGAATATCTGGCTCTTTCTTTCCGCAGCATGAAGGATGATGACGTTAAAAAGATAAAAGTAGTTCCACCGCTGTTGCGACGTGATGTGTTCCGTCAGGAGGCCACTGATGGTAATTATATACATGGTTACATGGTTAATTCTGGTTTCTCGGAATGCGTGATGAGATGGCATAAAGATCACCCTGAAACGCCTTTACGTTTTTTCTGGGACAGGTGGGAGGAATCGCCTGTCAAGAAAATTGACGACACTTTGTCTTTTTACCAGCTTGACGATTTGGAATTTCTTAGACAGATGTCCGGTTGTAAGGCATATGCCAGTACAGCAGGTTTTGAGTCAGTATGTGAAGCTATGTATTTAGGAAAGCCATTAATGATGGTGCCGGCACATATAGAGCAGGAATGTAATGCTTTTGATGCAATGAAGAGTTCTGCCGGAATTATTGACAGTGATTTCGATTTAAGTAAACTGTTGAAATTTGCAGAGACTTATAAACCGGACGAGAGATTTAAGGAATGGGTTAATTCGGCCGAATATATGATTGTAAACGAACTGGAAGGGCTGGCTTCTGCTGAGTTTATGCCAAATATGTATATGGTGGAAGAGTATATATGAAAACGTAATTATATTTTATTGTAAGAAATAATCCTTGTATCGATTTTTTTTGTAAATTGCAATAACAATGTAATATGTATTACTTTCCTTTGCGCAAAATTTAGTAGTTATGGCAATTAAGAAGAAAGAAGATCCATATCTTGAAAGAGATATAAGCTGGATGTATTTTAACAGGCGTATCTTGCAGGAAGCTACACGCCAACATGTTCCTTTGCTTGAAAGGATGGCTTTCCTTGGAATATATTCGAATAATCTTGATGAGTTTTTCCGTGTCCGTATGGCTTCTCAGAACCGCATAGCTGAATGTGAGGACAAATCTGCAGCCAAGGACAGAGAGAAGGCTAAGAAGATAATAAAGAAAATTACTAAGCTTAATTCCGAATACGCCAAGGAATACGAACAGGCCGTAGAGAATGTTATCTCTGAACTGGAGAAGGAAAATATATATCTGGTAGATAATGAAAATATCACACCTGAGCAGCTGGAATATATACGTTCATATTATAAGGAAAAGCTTAATGGTTTTATAGTACCTGTATGGTTCTCTGCAGTCAAGACTCTTGATTCTGAAACTGATGAAAATATTTATCTGGCTGTAAAGCTTCAGAAGAAAAACGGCTCAAAGGTGATTGCTGACTATGCCTTTCTTGAACTTCCAGTAGGATTGTGCGGACGTTTCGTTCGTCTTCCTGACTGCGATGGAAAGAGCTATATGATGTATCTTGATGATGTAGTAAGGTGTTGTCTTCCTATTGTCTTTGAGGGTCTTGAATTTACAGATTATGAAGCATACGCTTTTAAATTTACCCGTGATGCAGAGATGGAGATTGACAATGACCTTAGAACGGGTACATTGCAGAAGATTTCCAAAGGTGTAAAGAGCCGTAAGCGTGGTGAACCGTTACGTGTAATATATGACGGTGATATGCCTAAGGATCTTATGAAGCGAGTGCTTAATAAGCTTGATGTCGATTCATGGGACACTATTCTTTCAGGTGGTCGCTACCAGAATCATAAGGATCTGATGAAGTTTCCAGACTGTGGCAGGAAGAACCTGAAATATCCGGCTTGGACTCCTATAATGAAAAAAGAATTGGATGGTCCGGAAAGTCTTTTGTCTAAGATTCAGGAAAAGGATCGTTTTATACATGTTCCTTACCATAATTTCGATTCATTCATTAGAGTGCTGCAGGAAGCTGCTGTAAGCAAGAAAGTAAGTAGCATTAAGATAACTTTGTATCGTCTTGCAAAAGAATCAAAAGTTGTAAAGGCTCTTATCGGAGCTGCCAGAAACGGAAAGAAGGTAACAGTGGTCATAGAGCTGCTTGCCCGCTTTGATGAGGCTTCTAACATTAACTGGTCTAAGAAGATGCAGGATGCCGGCATAAAGGTTATTTTCGGAGTAGAAGGCTTGAAAGTGCATTCAAAGATAACACACATCGGAATGAAAACTGGTCCGGATATAGCTTGTGTTAGTACCGGTAACTTCCATGAAGGGAATGCCCGTATGTACACGGACTGTGTCTTGATGACTGCTTCCAGAAGGTTGGTGAATGATGTTGATGCGGTTTTTGATTTTATCGAACGTCCTTATACGCCTATCAAGTTTAAAGAGTTGCTTGTTTCTCCTAATGAAATGAAGAATAAGTTTATAACTCTTATTAATAACGAGATAAAGAACCGTAAGGCAGGAAAACCTGCATATATAAAAGTCAAGATAAATCATATCACAGATCCTGTAATGGTTGAAAAACTTTATGAGGCTTCTCAGGCAGGTGTTGATATTGATTTGTTGGTACGCGGAAATTGTTCTCTTGTACCGGGCATACCTGGAGTAAGCAGTAATATCAGGATTAAAGGTATAATAGACCGTTATCTGGAACATTCACGTATATTTATATTTGCTGCTGGAGGAGAAGAGAAAGTCTTCATGGGTTCTGCCGACTGGATGCCTCGTAATCTTGATAACCGTGTGGAGGTTATAACTCCTGTTTATGATCCTGCTATCAAAGGTGAGTTGAAGCGTATTGTTGACTTTGGACTTAAAGATACTCTTCAGGGACGTATAGTAGATGGATTTGGCGATAACAAGTTTGTTTCTCTTAATGAAGATGAAACACCGTTCCGTTCTCAGGAAGCCCTCTACGATAGTTATCTGGCTGAAAATTGAAATCAACGACGTTAACGAATAGATAAATATAGCTTGATTTTTCACAATGTTGCTTGTCGCTTGCCCGCAAGGGTATGGTGGCAAGCAACTATCTAGTTTATAAACTTATTGTTAAAATATAAAAGGCAAATACTATGAGTAAAGAAATTGAAACAATGCAGAATGGCGTAAATTATGCAGCCATAGACATCGGTTCCAATGCGGTACGTTTGCTTATCAAGCATCTTGAAGAAACAAAAGAAGGAGTGAAATTCTCAAAGGTATTATTGTTGCGTGTACCCCTCAGGTTGGGATTTGATGTGTTCTCAAAGAATAAGATTTCTGATAAACGTGCCAAAAACATGCTTCGTCTGATGAAATCTTACAGTTATCTCATGAAGATATATGACGTAAAGGATTACCGCGCGTGTGCTACTTCTGCAATGCGTGACTCAAAGAATGGTCCGGAGATAATAAAACGTGTTGCCAAGGAGACGGGAATTGAGATTGAGATAATCGACGGTCAGGAAGAGGCAAAGATTGTATATAACAACCATGTTGAGTCTATGGAAGACCGTAAGGGTAATTATATGTATGTCGATGTCGGTGGTGGTAGTACTGAGATCAATTTGCTGTCCAAAGGTCAGTTGGTATGTAGCCGTTCATATAACATCGGAACAGTGCGTATCCTTAATGAGGCAGTGAAAGAAGGCGAGTGGGAGAGACTGAAAAATGACATGGCAGAACTGGCGCAGTCTTATCCGGATACGAATATTATCGGTTCGGGAGGTAATATCAATAAGTTGTACCGCATGATTGAGAAGAAAGACAAGAAGCGTGCCCGTATGACAGTAGCGTCACTTGAGGAGCTTCATAATGAACTGAAGCAATTGACAGTGTCCGAAAGAATGCAGAAATTCAATCTTAAACCCGACCGTGCCGATGTTATTGTTCCGGCCGGTGATATTTTCCTTACCATTGCCGGAATTATTAAGGCTACTTACATTTACGTTCCTGTTATCGGACTTGCTGATGGAGTGATAGACGGTATTTATTTGCGAAACAAATGGAAAGCTTTGAATAATGAGGTGTGATATAACAAACAAAAATGGCAGAACGAAAAACGTGTCCTGCCATTTTTTTGTTTTATGTAGTAAGTAATTAGAATCGGCATCTTAAATCGACACCTATCTGCATCGGGCGTCCCATCTGTGCAAATCCTCTGTTCATTGATTCGAAGTAGAAAGCCTGGTATTTTGTGTTAAGTGCATTGTTAATCCAGATACCTATCTGTCCGTTTCCTTTGTTCAGGCTGATACGTCCGTTCAGTGTACCGTAAAGATTCTGGTATGCGTTATTTTGTTCTGTCCAATATACACGTCCGGCTCCTTTATAGTTGGCATTCAACATTATATTGTCAAGCCAGGCTCCACTTTTCATTCGGAAAATGTACTGTCCGCCAATGTTGAAAGTATGCTGTGGAACGAATGGTACATAGTTGCCGTTATAGTTTACTTCATCGCTTACTACGTAGTCGGTGAATGTGGCATGAGTGTATCCGTAATTACCATTCAGGCTGAATGCATCTGTTATCTGTGCTTTCAGAGCCAGTTCACCACCGATGCTTCTGCTCTTGCCTGCATTTACTGTTATACGTCCCAAGCCGCTTGCTGCAAATCGTGAAATCTGTTGGTCGTGAGTGTCCATATAGAATGCAGCAACATCTGCCTGAAGTCGTCCGTCAAACATGGTCATATGCGAACCTATTTCGTAGTTCCATGAATATTCAGGTTTATACATTGTTGTTTCCTGAATGTTGAATTCATAGTGAGGAATTTTGTCTCCTCCCATTTGTGAAACCATACCGTGACTCTTTTCGTCTAATACAGCTATCATTCCATTTATCATTTCTCCTTGTACTATTTCAGAGAACATTTGTATATTGTATCCTCCTGAACGATAACCTTTAGATACTGATGCATAGATGTTGTTGCTTTTGTTGAAATCGTATTGTAAAGCGAATTTAGGCAATAACTGAATATAGTCATGGCTTATATTACCATTCACTTTCGGTGAAGTGTTCAGTCCCTTGAATGGCATTGGCATAACAGCTATTTTAAAATCGAAATTGATATTGGTGTTAGAGTTATAGTCCAACCAGTATCTTTCGTATTCCATTCTTAAACCTGCTGTAAATGAAAGTCCTTCAAAGATAATGTCATTTATTGTTGATTGGTGGTATATTCCCGTACTTAGCATTGGAGATTTGAAGTTTCCACCAATTAATATGTTTTCATCTGTTATATCAAGACTCATGTCCGGCATCATAGGGTACTCTTCTTTGATTTTCTTGAATATACCGTTTACATTGTTTTCCATTAATGATGAAATACCATCCTCATGGAAAGTCACAGGTCCTTCAGTATCCAGCCATTGGTAGAAACCGCTCACGCCGGTAGTCCACTGCCAGCGGCGTCCCGGTTTTGATTTCAGAACTATTTCTTCGCTTATTGTTTTTGAATTCTGTCTCTGTGACATAGTATAGACATTCTTTCTTGTGAAGTCCTGGTCAAGGTTCATTTCATCTTTCAGATATTGGAAACCTGTAACACTGCTCAGAATGAAGTTATCTGCCTGATGCTCAAGGTTCAACCCACCGTTGAGGAGATGACGCATATATCCGCATTCATTGTTGTATGCTACTTTACCCAAGTCCCCTTTCAAGTCCTGATAGTAGATGTCTGTTTCAGATAGGCTTGTCAGCTGATATGGATAACCTCCCTGGTTGGAATATTCATAATTTACTGTAAAGTCCAGTTTAAGATTGTCTTTTGGCAACCAGATAGCTCTCATTCTTCCACCTACTTCGTCACCTTTATCTATCTTTTCGTTGTTGCGTGCTACATTTTCAAAGAAACCTCCTTCATGTTCATAAAAAGCTCCTGCTGAAAATGCAAATTTGTCAGAAATGCGATGATAGTGGTTTACAGAGGCCTTATAGTTGTTATAAGTAGCTGCTCCTAGGCTTATGTCTGTACCTTGATATGAAAAAGGAGATTTGGTGAATACACGTATAAGACCACCCATAGTGTTGCGTCCGTACAGAGTACCCTGCGGACCGCGCAATACGTCTATACGTTCTATATCTGAATAGTTGAAATCAAAAGCCGATTTGTCAATAAAAGGAATATTGTCAACGTATAGTCCTACTGCAGGGGTATTTATTCTTGAGCCTATACCTCTTACGTAAACTGATGTGGTAAGTTTAGATCCGTAATCAGGTATAAACAGGTTTGGAACAAGTCCGGACAATGATTTTACAGAAGTCACAGAGTTGTTTCTCATATCTCCTTGCGAAAAAGATGTTGCAGAAAGAGGCTGTTGTCTCAGTCTGTTGTTTTCTTTAGGAGTAGCTATTACTATAACTTCTTCAATGTCTATTACTCGTGTTGTGTCTTTTGGAGCTTCTGCTGTTTCCTCCTTAGGCATGCTATATGCCGGCGTCGCAGCAGAGATGACAGTGACACCTGCTGCCATTATCTTCAATGATTTTAGAACTGTACCTTTTTTCATTTTTTAGTCTGTTTGTCGTTTTTGTAAATCCGGATGCAAAGGAAACTCAATTGGT
This sequence comes from Bacteroides sp. ET336, assembly GCF_024733815.1. Classification (NCBI taxonomy): domain Bacteria; kingdom Pseudomonadati; phylum Bacteroidota; class Bacteroidia; order Bacteroidales; family Bacteroidaceae; genus Bacteroides; species Bacteroides sp. ET336. The sequence continues at coordinate 59,966 of NZ_JANRHK010000006.1, read as the reverse complement.
GAAAATGTACAATCCTAATTTATTATGATTTTATATGCTGTCGGCATCAATATATCCGTTCATTACGGCATAAATAGCCAGTCCGGAAACGGATTTTATGCCAAGCTTCTCCGTGATGTTTTTCCTGTGTGATATTACCGTTGTGAGGCTTATGTTCAGCTTATCAGCAATTTCTTTGTTTATCAGTCCTTTGGTTACAAGAACCAGCACCTCAATTTCTCTGGCAGAAAGAGTATTGATGTTTTCGTTTGGTAAAGGTTTGACCGGATGATGTGTCATTTCGTGTCCCTTGCTACGCATATCCATAAAAGCTTTGATCAGCTTTTCCTGTGGCAGAAAGGTGTTGAGCACAGGAACGCCAACCGGAATCTGCGGCTCTCCGGCTGACAACACTATGCTTTTTGGCTTTCTTTCAAGGAAGAAAGCCGTATGTTCGAAATATATTGAAATGGCCACAAAATAGTGTGCATACATGTCTGGAGTATCGTCAATCAGATCTTCGAACGAATGAAACACACGTATGACAGCTTGCGGTATCAGTTCTTCCAGAATGGTTTGCAGTCCCAGTGCCGTAAGAGTGTTTCTTTCTATTATAGCTATTTCAGGAGTCATATTATTTTTGTTTAAACATGGTATAAAAGGTATTTAAACTCGCATGAATGCCGCAACAGCCTCCGCGCATCTCTCTCCGTCAACCCCAGCCGATACTATTCCTCCGGCATAACCTGCACCTTCACCGCAAGGGAAGAGTCCTTCTATTGTGACATGCTGCAGCGTTTCGTTGTCGCGTACAATTCTGACAGGCGCCGATGTACGTGTTTCCACTGCTATCATCACCGCATCGTTGGTGAGGAATCCGCGCGAACTTCTGCCGAACATCTCGAATCCTTTGCTCAGACGTTCGCTGATGAATTTAGGCATCCAGAAGTGTAGTGGTGATGATATGATGCCAGGGCTGTAGGAAGTGACAGGAAGGTCGTAACTCAGTTTCTTTCTTGTGAAATCTACCATTCTTTGTGCGGGAGCAGTCTGTCGCATATTTGCCTGTTGCCAGCATATCTGTTCCAGTCTTTCCTGGAACTGCATCATTGCCAGAACCGACTGTTCTCCATCCTTGGCAGTCTTGCGTATCAATTCTTCTGTCTGCTGTTCTGCAGAGCCTTCAATCACTTCGCATGCCTGCAGTTGCAGGGTAGGGTCGTTCAAGTCTTCAGGACGAATTTCTACCACCATACCCGAGTTACTCCATTTCGTACCACGGTTGCTTGGGCTCATTCCGTTTACAACCAGCTGGTGAGGGCCGCTTGCGGCAGGAACCACAAAACCGCCAGGACACATACAGAAGCTATATACACCGCGTCCGTCAACCTGCTGTACGAAACTGTATTCAGCCGCCGGAAGGTATTTGCCTCTTCCGTTCTTGTTGTGATACTGAATCTGGTCGATAAGCATTGACGGATGCTCCAGACGTACACCTACGGCAAGACCTTTAGTCTCCATTTTCACGCCGTTGGCATATAGCCAGCGGTAAACGTCGCGTGCGGAATGACCGGTGGCAAGTATCACCGGACCTCTGAAGGTCCTTCCGTCGTTGGTCTCAATGCCAACAACCTTATTTTTCTCTATAATAATGGCATCCATTCTGGTCTTGAAGTGAACTTCTCCACCACATTCCAGAATGGTATTTCTCATGTTTTCAATCACCCTCGGCAGTTTGTCTGTTCCGATGTGAGGATGTGCGTCTATAAGGATTGAGGTGCTGGCTCCGTGCTGGCAGAACACATTCAGAATCTTATCCACATTGCCTCGCTTCTTGCTTCTAGTGTAAAGCTTGCCGTCGGAATATGCACCTGCGCCACCTTCACCGAAACTGTAGTTCGATTCAGGGTCAACCTTATGCTCGCGGCTGATTTTTGCCAGGTCTTCTTTTCTTTCGCGTACGTTCTTTCCGCGTTCAATTACTATCGGACGAAGCCCAAGTTCTATCAGTCGCAGTGCGGCAAACAGTCCTCCCGGACCGGCGCCCACAACAATCACCTGAGGCTTTCCGCTAACGTTTTTGTATTCAGTAGGAGTATATTCCTGTGTGTCCGGCACTTCGTTGATGAACACCTGTACCTTAACATTTACATATATGGTACGCTGACGTGCGTCGATACTCTTCTTCAGTACCCTCACGGCATTGATAGTTCTGATGTCAAGCCCCTTTTTGCGGCTGATATATGTCTTCAGCGACTGTTCGCTTGCAGCCTGTTCAGGCAATATTCTGAGTTGATATTCGTTTACCATCTTAATTAAGTTTTAGTCTTTATGTTCATCCGAAAAGTTCCCTGAATGCTTCTTCCACTTTTCTTACAGGAACAAGTTCAATCTTTATTTTCTTTTTGTCCAGTCCTTGCAGATTATGTTTTGGCACCAGCATACGTGTGAAACCAAGTTTCTCGGCCTCGCTTATCCTTTGTTCAATTCTGTTCACAGGGCGTATCTCACCGCTCAGTCCCACTTCGCCTGCCATACATACTCCCGATTCTATTTCGGTGTCCATATTGCTTGACAGAATGGCACTTATCACAGCCAGGTCGATAGCAGGGTCGTTCACCTTCAGTCCACCGGCAATGTTCAAGAATACATCCTTTTGGGCCAGTTTGAACCCTACACGTTTCTCCAGTACGGCAAGCAGCATGTTCATTCTTCGGATGTCGAACCCTGTTGCCGAGCGTTGAGGTGTTCCGTATGCCGCTGTACTTACCAGAGCCTGTACTTCTATGAGGAATGGACGGATACCTTCAGTTGCACAGGCTATGGAAATTCCGCTCATTCCTTCATGATCCTGTGTGAGCAGCAGTTCAGAAGGATTGCTTACCTGACGCAGACCGTCCTGACGCATCTCGTATATACCCAGTTCGGCGGTACTTCCGAAACGGTTTTTTATGCTTCGCAGTATTCGGTACATATAGTGCTGGTCGCCTTCGAACTGAAGTACAGTATCAACGATATGTTCCAATACCTTAGGCCCGGCAATGCTTCCTTCCTTGTTGATATGACCAATCAGTATGACCGGACTTCCCGTTTCCTTTGCAAATCGCAGTATTGCTGCCGAGCATTCTCTCACCTGTACTATACTTCCGGGCGATGAGTCGAGATTCTCTGTAGAAATAGTCTGTATGGAGTCAATAATAACCAAGTCCGGAGAAGTACTCTTTATATTGGCAAAAATCTGTTCCAGCGAGGTCTCGCATGCTATGAGCAGTTCGCTCTCTCCGTTATGCTTTATTCTGTCCGCGCGCAGCTTGAGTTGTCGCGCACTTTCCTCGCCTGAGATATACAGTATTCTTTTGTTGGTCAGATGTAGTACTGTTTGCAGAACTAGTGTTGACTTGCCTATACCCGGTTCGCCGCCAAGCAGTGTGAGCGAACCTTGCACCAGTCCGCCACCGAGCACTCTGTTCAGCTCGTCGTCCATAAGGTCAATTCTCTGTTCATCCGATGAAACAATTTCCTTAAGATATTGTGGCTTTGAACGAATGGATTCAATACCGTGGGCGGCATGCTTTGCCACAGGTGTTTCCTTTCTCACCACTTCTTCCGAAAAAGTGTTCCACTGTCCGCATGAAGGACATTTGCCAATCCATTTTGGTGACTCCTGTCCGCAGTTTGTGCATACGAATACTGTTTTGTCTTTTGCCATTGTTGAGCTTGATAATGTATAATATGCAAAAGTAATGAAAGGTGAGCGTAGAGACAAATGAAAAACACAGTTTTTCAATTTATAATATTCATTGGTTTATGTATAGGCTATATATGTTTTTGTTAATGACAATTTGACAAAATGATAATTGGTTAAGCTGAGAGTCTGAATTTTGCAGACGATTTATTGTTTGATGGTAATAAATGATTTCTGGGAAGTTGTGATAATGGTAAAAAGTTATATAATCGTATATGTGGATTTTTATATGTCGCATATTATGGGTATATGCTTTAAATATGTTTTATATACGTTTTTGTTTTTGCATTATTGATATTTTAATTTACGCTGTTTTTATTTCCCAAATAGAGAAAAAACGTTGCTTTTTTCAATGTTTTTAGCCGGATCCAAGCGCTTTATAAAAATGACAGGTCATCTTGAAAGATATTCTTTGTCGTTTTAATTGGAATTCTTTGTTGTTTTATTGAAGTACTTCGTCTAGGTAATTGTTAATTCTAAACGAGTATTTAACATCTTGAACTGTTTAACTATTGTTTCTGTTGGTTATATAATGGGTTTGATTAACTGTTGCTTTCTAGATGGCAATAAATAATAAATATAGTTGTTATTGATTTCGTTATTTATTGTGATAAAAAGAATTTATATTGCTAAAATATTGCTCAATATGTTAGATTGGTTAGTGCTTGAATTTTATCTCCTTTCTGTTCAAATACTGCACATAAAACCGGTCCTTTGACTTTTATGAATTCTTTTTCCGCTATTTCCCATTATTATAATGTGGGATTATTTTCATTTGTTTCTACTGTATAATTATTTATTTTATATGAAGTTCTAAAATATCACCTTTGTTAATATCTTGAAAGTTAAATAGTTATCTCTGTATATGCCTCGTTTTTTTTATAAATGGAGTCTCTTTCCGAGTATTTTTATTTCATTTTATTTATTTATTTGAAAAAATATTTTTATATTTGTGATGTTAGCATTAAATCTTTATTGAACCGAAAAAACTAAACTGCTTTATTTTAGAATATATAGCAACATTGTTTTATTTTTAAATTTAATACTATGCAGAAGCGATTTTCTCTTTCTGTAGTGACATTCCTGGTAGGGATGTTTCTAACTTCGTTGTATGCACAGGCTCAAATCGTTCAGGGTACTGTGACAGACAAGGAAATGAATGAACCATTAATTGGTGTAAATGTACTTATAAAGGGTACAACGACTGGTACTGTTACCGATTTCTCCGGTAATTATTCTATTGAAGCTTCTCCTGATGACATTCTTGTTTTTTCATATGTAAGTATGAAAAGTGTTGAAGAAACAGTTGGTAATCGTAAGATAATTAATGTAGTGATGGAATCTGATGCCCAGAGTTTGGGTGAAGTGGTGGTGACTGCTATGGGTATTCAGCGTCAATCGGAAACACTGACCTATTCGGCTCAGACTGTAGGAGGTAAGGATGTAAATGATGTGAAGAGTGTCAATATGATTAACGCACTGCAAGGAAAGAGTGCAGGTTTACAGATTACTCCTAACTCTACAGGTGCCGGTGGTTCTTCTAAAATCCAGTTCAGAGGAAGTAAATCTATCAGCGGTAGTAACCAGCCGCTTATCGTTGTTGACGGTGTTCCGGTGATGACTACTGTTTCTTCTGATCAGGTTGACAGCAACTGGGGTGGACAGCGAGACGGTGGTGACGTGATGTCAACAATTAATCCTGATGATATTGCTTCAATCACCTTGCTGAAAGGTGCTTCTGCAGCTGCCTTGTACGGAGCTGTGGCTGCTAACGGTGCTATCATGATTACAACCAAGTCTGCTCAGTCTGGTAAGGTGTCTGTAAATGTTTCCAGCAATACTACTATGGAAACTCCGATGCTTTTGCCTGAATTCCAAAACAATTATGGTATGAGCGACAGCGGTACTTACAGCTGGGGTAACAAACTGGATTCTCCTGCTCCAAATTATCTGAAGAAATTTTACCGTACAGGTTTCACTACCAACAATTCTATATCTCTTGCCGGTGGTAATGAAAACATACAGTCTTATTTCTCATATGGAAATGTATATTCTCAGGGTATAACTCCTACGAATGATTATCGTAGCCACAACTTGAGCTCTAAGGTTGGCTTTAATGTACTGAAAAATATTCATGTAGATTTCAATGCTAAATTTGTAAATCAGTATATCAAGAACCAGGCTGCTGCAGGTTATCTGTTCAATCCTTTGACTGGAGCTTATTTGTTCCCAAGAGGTGAGGACTGGGACGGATATAAGGAAAACTTTGAAGTGTTTGATCCTGAAAGAGGTATTAATGTGCAAAACTGGACAAACGTTAAACAGGAACAGTTCAGTAATCCATATTGGGTATTGAACCGTCAGGCTTCTATCGTTGATCGTAACAGATATGAATTTGGTGGTAGCGTTAAATGGGATATTACACCAGATTTTAATATACAGGGACGTATGCGTTACGAACGTGGTGAAGAACATTGGACTAATAATCTTTACGCATCAAGTAGCGGTGATAAATATACAATGGGACGTTTTAAGGATAACAGATACTTTAGTGACCAGCTTTACGGTGATGTCCTTTTGAACTATAATCATACATTCAATGACTTTATGTTGTCTGTAACTGCAGGTTCAAGTTTCACAAAGAGCAAGACATCGCATGTGGATATGTTGGCTGAAGGTGAAAAATTTATTTCTCCTGAAGAAGGAGGAAATGTATATTATCCTAATATTTTTGCTCCAAACAACTATTATAAGAATCTTTTCGTTCTTGGTAATGAAGACTTCTGGAATACAGAGAAACGATTGAATGCTGTATTTGCTACAGCTCAGGTGGGATGGAGAGACGGATTGTTCCTGGATCTTTCTGCACGTAACGACTGGTCATCTGCACTTGCTTATACAGAAAGTTGCTCATTCTTCTATCCTTCTGTAGGTGCCAGCTTGCTTTTGGACAGATTTGTAGATATGGGTAAGAATGTTAATCTGTTAAAGTTACGCGGAAGCTACTCTATAGTAGGTAATGACGTTCCTGTTTATGTAACAAATCTTCTTTATCACTTCGTAAAAGACGGTAATGGTGCTATCGGTGCTCCTGAAAATGCTCCTTTCCGTACTTTGAAACCTGAAAAGACACATTCTATGGAATTTGGTTTTGAAGGTACATTCTTCCAGAACCGTTTGACAATGGCTATTACTTACTATAAGACTAATACCAAAAACCAGTTCTTCTCTGTATCTGCTCCTTATCAGTCAGGATTGAGAAACCGCTATGTAAATGCCGGTGACGTTCAGAACCAGGGATTTGAATTTACAGCAGGCTGGTATCAGCAGTTTAATGACAATTTCAGCTGGAGTACTGATTTCAATATCTCGTATAATGAGAATATCATAAAGGAACTTGTTGATGAACTTCCTAATGGTTTGACTCTTACAGACTTTGGTGGTGCCAAGATTATCCTGAAAGAGGGTGGACAGTATGGGGATTTGTATGTTCGTCATATCATGCGTGATGAAAACGGCAAGCCTATAATGAATGAAGGAAAACCTGTTATTAGCGGTGACGGCCCTAACGAACTTGAATATGCTGGAAATATGAATTCGAAGGTATTTGCAGGATGGACTAATACTTTCTATTACAAAGATTTCTCTCTTTCATTCTTGATTGATGCACGTTTTGGCGGTAAGGTATTGTCAATGACTGAGGCTACACTTGACGGATGGGGCGTTTCCAAACGTACAGGTGATGCACGTGATGCAGGAAAGGTGGTTGTTGACGGAGTGGAATTTGATCCAAAAGCATGGTACACTACAACAGGTTGCTCAAACTTCAATACTCCTTATGCCAATGAGAATTATGTATATGATGCAACTAATGTACGTCTGCGTGAATTGAGCTTCGGATATACTTTCCGCAATCTGTTTGGAGCAGGAAAGAATCTTACAGCAGCGGTTATCGGACGTAACTTGTTCTTCTTCTATAAGGATGCGCCTATGGATCCGGATATTTCTGCAGGTACTGGCAATGGTATCCAAGGAGTGGATATGTTTGGTTTGCCTACTTCACGCAGTTTCGGTTTGAACCTTAAACTTAACTTCTAATATATGTCAACTATGAAACGTAAACAAATATTGAAATGCGCTTTGATTATGGCGCTTCCTATATTGGGAGGGAATATGATTACCTCTTGTATAGATGATTTTGAAAGAATTAATACCAGTAATGTTCAGGTTGATCCAAATGATTTGCCGGCATCGGCTCAGTGGTTGGAACCTATGACTTATTGTTATCCTCCACAGCAGAATATGTTCCAGTTTTGGACAAACCTTACTATTGACCTATATAGTGGTTATTTCATGACTCCTAACGGTGGATTCACTAATGGTGACTTGGGTGAAAACCGTGGTCATAGCGGTGGTATGCATGAAAACTTCTATCTTCATATATTCAATAATACCAGACGTATTATTGCAGCATGTAAGGCTGACGGAGAAAATGGTCTTGCTGCTGTTATGAGTATAGTTCAGGCTTATGGAACACTGATGACTACAGATGCATATGGTCCTTTGGCTTATACTTCAATCCTTGAAGCTGATGAATATACCACATCGTATTATTTCGATAGTCAGCAGCAGCTTTATAAAATAATGTTGACCGATTTGGGAGAAGCTATCACTGCTATTGAATCGATGACAGAAAATGAAAAGGCGAAATTGAAGAGTGCCGATGTATGGTGTAATGGCGATACAGAAATGTGGTTAAAAATAGCTAACACCATGAGATTGCGTATGGCTCTGCGTCTGTCAAAACGTGTGGATGAAATGAATCAGGTAGGAATAGACGTAAAACAGATAGCTACAGATGCTGCAAAGAATACTCTGGCTAATGGTGGTAAGGATATTCTTATTAGTAAAGGTCTTGATAATAATATGTGGCTGATGTTTAACTGGGGTGACTGCGGATTTAACGCTAATCTCGTAACTTTAATGACTGGAATGAAGGATCCACGTCAGCCATTATATATGACAAAGAATATTGATGATGTCTTACGCGAAGGTTATTCAAAAAAGAAAGATGAAAATAACGTAGTTACATATTGGAAAGATGATAAACAGGTTGATAAGTCAGAAGCAGTTGCTGTTGAAGCAAATAAGGAGTATTTAGGAATACGATTTGCCAGCGGTTTGCCTAACAAACCTAATAACTGGGCTTCTTTCTCTTCATGGGTTGATTACAAGAATGAAGTTGGTATATTTAAAGCACCTCTTCCTATATTTAAACAGGCAGAATCTTACTTCCTGCTTGCTGAAGCGAAACTTCGTTGGAATATAGGTAATGAAAGCGTACAGCAGTTATATGAAGACGGTATCCGTAAATCAATGGAAAACGAGCTTAAGTATCGTGGTAATTATGCGGGAATCAAACAGTATGCTGATAATGCTGTAGAAGACTATATTGCAGGAACATCAACCCAGATAGATTATAATGATCCGATTAGGCCTGAATTGAGTGTGGAAGCATTGAATAAGTTGGGTGTAAAATGGGATGAAGGAGCAACTCAGGAAGAAAAACTTGAAAGAATCATAACTCAAAAGTATTTTGCACTGTTCCCATTATCAACAGAAGCTTGGGCTGAACAGCGTAGAACCGGATATCCTAGATTGTTCCCTGCTTTTGTAAACGAAAGTAATGGAGCTATTGACTCAACTGAAGGTATTCGTCGTGTTATATATGCAGAAAATGAATATAATACCAATGCAGCTGAACTTGAGAAATCAGGAATAAAACTCTTGAATGATGAAAATACAAGTAAATTAGGATTCTCCGGTGATAAAGGTGGTACTCATGTTTGGTGGGATAATGCGAACAAAGGTAATTTCTGATAATATTTGTATTTGATATTTAATTATGTGCCCGGCCTGTTGGAAAGAAGCAGGTCGGGCATTTATATTGTTCTTGAAATGTTTTTATTTGCATTACACTTTTATAATACCGATATTTATAATGTTATTGTAGAATTTTTTTACTATAATTGCATTTGATAGCTTTAATTCTTTGTATATAAAAATATGAAATGTAGAATAACAACATTAGTAGAAAACTGTGTTTATGGTCGTAAGCTGCAGGCTGAACATGGCTTGTCATTATATGTTGAGGCGGGAGGTAACGTAGTACTTTTTGATACAGGTGCGTCTGATTTATTTATACGTAATGCACGTTTGTTGCATTGCGATTTGCAGCGTGTTGATTACCTTGTATTGTCGCACGGACATAGTGACCATTCTGGAGGTCTTGAAGCGTTTCTTGAAATAAACAAGAAAGCGAAAGTACTCTGTAAACGTGAGGCTCTGAATCCTAAGTTTAAGGGAAATCGCGAAAATGGTATCAGAAATGCTGTACGTATGGATATGTCGCGTTTTATATTTGTGGATAAAACTACGGAGATACTTCCAGGAATATGGATATTTCCTGATTTGCCTGTAATCAATGAAGATGATACCCATTTTGAACAGTTTATTGTAAAGCGTGACGGAGAGTTGATACCTGACCGCTTCGAAGATGAGTTGGCTTTAGTGTTGAAAGGAGAAGAAAGTATGATATTGCTTAGTGCATGTTCACATCGTGGGATAACCAATATTTTACGCAGTGTGTCTTCGTTTTTTAATGAAAACCATTTAAAAATGATTATAGGTGGTTTCCATATACATAATGCTTCGTCAGATAAGGATGATGTAATAGTAAATGGATTGAAAAACTCATTGCCGGACGAACTGGGTGTATGTCATTGTTCGGGAGTTGATAAGTATGCTTTGTTTTATTCTTTGTGGGGAAATAAAGTGTTCTATAATCACACAGGTTGTATAAAAGAGGTGGAATTATAGTTCTTGGATTTAAGTGATTTATTTCTAATCAAAATCTTTTTACTATCTTCGCTGGCCAAAGGAATAAACAATTCATTATATAAATTATGAAAAAGAAACTTCTAAATTTATCGGCATCAATGTTAGGAATTGCAGTAGTAGCTTCTACATTGTCGTGCAGCAATCAGAAACAACAGGAGTCTCCTATGAAAGCAAAAGTGGAGGAGTATGCACCTGTAGAGTTGAAATCGGATCTGGTTAACGGACTTAGCGAAAATGAAAAAGAGCTGGTGAAGATATTCTTCAAGGTTGGAAAAATTACTGACGACCTTTTCTGGAAACAGACATTCGGTGACAAAGCACAGCTTGATACTATAGCTGACAGCTATACCAAAGAATTTGCCATGATTCATTATGGTGCATGGGATCGTTTGGATAATAACAAACCTTTCATTGCCGGATATGGCGAAAAGCTTGATGTATGCAATTACTATCCTCATGATATAACAGCTGAGGAATTTGATGCTTTCGAAGATGAAAACAAAGACTCATGGTACACAGTGATAAGAAGGAATGAAGACGGTTCGCTAAAGAGCGTATGGTATCATGATGAGTATGCCGAAGAGATAGGACAGATTTGTGCTCTGTTGGAAAAGGCTGTAACCCTAGCAGAAGATCCGGGACTGAAGGCTTATCTGGAAAAACGTATTGAAGCTTTCAAGACTGATGATTATCTTGAAAGTGACCTTGCATGGATGGATATGAAGGAAAGCAAGATTGATTTTGTTACAGGACCTATAGAAAGCTATGATGACAAGTTCCGTGAAACAAAAACTTCATACGAATCGTTTATACTTCTGAAAGACGAGGCAAGGAGCAAGGATCTTGCAAAATTCGTTTCTATGCTTCCGGCACTTCAGAAAGAGTTGCCTTGCGCTCCTGAATACAAGACTTTCGTGCCAGGAACTTCGTCTGACCTTAATGTATATGATGCGGTTTATTATGCCGGCGACTGTAATGCCGGAAGCAAGACAATCGCAATCAATCTTCCTAACGATGACAGGGTGCACGCTCTGAAAGGAACCCGTCGTCTTCAGCTGAGAAATGCTATGAAAGCGAAGTTTGAAAAGATTCTTATGCCAATCGGTGAACTTATACTTACTCCGGAACAACAGAAATATCTTAATTTCGATGCTTTCTTCTGGAATGTGACTTTCCATGAAGTGGCACACGGATTGGGAGTAAAGCAAACAATTAACGGAAAGGGTAGTGTGGATGCCGTGATGGGTACAGAAAAAACATCGTGGGAAGAAGCCAAGGCTGATATTCTAGGTCTGTTCATGGTGGCCAAACTTGTTGAAATGGGAGAAATTACCAATATTACAACAGAAGATGCTATTGCTACATATATTGCCGGTATCTTACGTTCTGTAAGATTTGGCGCTGCTTCATCACATGGTAAGGCAAATATGATGTGTTTCAACTATATGGAAAAAGCCGGTGCCTTTTCGCGTGATGAAAAAGGACAATATGTGATAGATTTTGCAAAGGCCAAGGATGCCATGAACTCTTGGGCTGCCCTTATCCTGAAGACTCAGGGAGACGGTGATATTGAGTTTGCAACTAAGTTTAGAACAGAAAACGGCGGTATAACTCCGGCTCTTCAGGCTGATCTTGATAAAATTAACGGCGCAGGAATTCCTCGTGATATTAGATTTATACAGGGAGAGGATATCCTTTTTGGTTCTGCTGAATAATAAAAATACTAAGTAATATGATAAAGGAAGGTGTACAAATAGATTGATACATCTTCCTTTATTTGTTTATAAACGATTGTAATGTGTCTGTTTTGTCACAAAAAAAACAAGTTTGACTGCAAAAAAATCCTTTTTTGTGTTTGATTGTAGAAAAATGTTCTTATATTTGCCAACGATAAAACTTTTAACAAACATTTCAATCTAAATGACTGCACATTATAACAATATCACAACTTATGGAATGGGGCGTACGTTCGTCACATTATGTGGTACTGGGATGACCCCTCGGGGTTGAGTATATATATAATGTGTTTCTACGTGATACACGCTTACGGACGTAAGCATTTTCTTCTTTTTTATTCAAGTTTTAATCATTTTATTTTTTGTACTGCTTTGGCGTACAATGAAACGTATTCAATAATCTCAAAGGTATGAAAGTGTTGAAATTCGGCGGAACATCTGTAGGTTCTGTCAATAGCATGGTAAGTGTAAAAAAGATTGTCGAAGCTATAGATGATAAAGTAATAGTTGTGGTATCAGCATTGGGAGGTATAACCGACAAGCTGATAAAGACTTCAAAAATGGCATCGGAGGGCGATTCGGCATATGAAAAGGAAATGAAGGAAATAGTGAACCGTCATATTGAAATGGTTTATACTGTTATTCCTGCAGGAAAAGACAGAGAAGTTCTCCTTGACAGAGTAAATGAACTGTTGAGCGAACTTAAAGATATATTCCAGGGTATTTTCCTTATTCGCGACTTGTCGCCAAAAACTTCGGCCACAATAGTCAGCTATGGTGAGCGTTTGTCATCCATAATAGTTGCTACTCTGATAGAGGGTGCCGTATGGTTTGATTCACGTACATTTATCAAGACAGAGAAAAAGCATAACAAACATATTCTTGATTCAGAGCTTACAAATACTTTGGTAAGGGAAGCTTTTGTTGAACTTCCTAAAGTCTCACTTGTTCCGGGATTTATTTCTACAGATAAGAATACAGGTGAAGTTACTAACCTGGGACGCGGTGGCTCGGATTATACAGCTGCCATTATCGCTGCTGCGCTTGATGCCGATATTCTGGAAATATGGACAGATGTTGACGGATTCATGACTGCCGACCCACGTGTAATCAGTACGGCATATCCTATAAATGAGCTGAGTTATGTTGAGGCAATGGAGCTTTGTAACTTCGGTGCTAAGGTGGTTTATCCTCCTACAATATATCCTGTATGCCATAAAAACATTCCGGTTCTTATCAAGAATACTTTCAATCCTGAAGCCCCGGGAACTATCATCAAACAGGACTCTGACCATTCATCCAAACCTATCAAGGGTATTTCGTCAATCAATGATACTTGTCTTATCACAATGACAGGTCTTGGTATGGTGGGCGTGATTGGTGTTAACCACCGTATATTCAAGACTTTGGCCGAAAACGGTATCAGTGTGTTCCTTGTGTCACAGGCATCGTCTGAAAACTCTACTTCAATTGGTGTACGAAATGAGGATGCTGCATTGGCTTGCGAAGTACTTAATGCCGAGTTTGCAAAGGAAATAGAAATGGGTGAGATTTCGCCTATGATGGCAGAAGGCAATCTGGCGACAGTTGCTATTGTCGGTGAGAACATGAAACATACTCCGGGTATTGCCGGTAAGCTGTTCGGTACTCTTGGACGTAACGGTATCAACGTGATAGCTTGTGCTCAGGGTGCTTCGGAAACCAATATATCTTTTGTTGTAGAGGCTGAGTCATTGCGTAAGACGCTTAACGTAATCCATGATTCTTTTTTCTTGTCTGAGTACCAGGTACTGAATCTTTTCATATGCGGTATTGGTACGGTAGGAAACAGTCTGATTGAGCAGATTCACAGTCAGCAGGAAAAACTGATGAAGGAACGTGGTTTGCGTCTGAGAGTAGTAGGTATAGCAAACGGACATCAGGCATATTTCACACGTCGAGGAATTGATCTGGAGAATTACCGTAAGGAACTTGAAGAAAAAGGTATCCCTTCGTCTCCACAGGTACTTCACGATGAGATTATCGGCATGAATATATTTAACTCCGTGTTTGTCGATTGTACTGCAAGTCCAGTGATAGCCGGTCTTTATAAGGATTTCCTGAGTCATAATATTTCGGTTGTAGCTGCTAATAAGATTGCGGCATCTTCGGAATATGAAATATATGAAGAACTGAAACAGATAGCACGTCAGCGTGGAGTTAAATTCCTGTTTGAAACGAATGTAGGTGCCGGTCTTCCGGTAATCAATACCATCAATGACCTTATCAACAGCGGTGACAAGATTTTGAGAATTGAGGCAGTTGTGAGTGGTACATTGAATTTTATTTTCAATAAGCTGAGCAGTGATGTTCCTTTGAGCGAGACTATACGTCTGGCCAAGGAAGGCGGATACTCTGAACCGGACCCAAGAATAGACCTTAGCGGAAAGGATGTTATCAGAAAACTTGTCATTCTTGCCCGCGAAGCGGGATACAGACTCAATCAGGAAGATGTGGAGAAGAACCTTTTCATACCTGATGAATTCTTTGAAGGTACTATTGATGATTTCTGGAAGAACATCAGCAAGCTTGATGCCGATTTTGAGGCTAAACGAAAAGAACTTGAGGCTAACAACAAGAGATGGAGATTTGTTGCCAAACTTGAAAACGGAAAGGGTAGTGTTTCTCTTCAGGAGGTTGGTGCTAATCATCCTTTCTATAACCTTGAGGGAACGAACAATATAATACTTATTACTACTGAACGATATAATGAATATCCTATGCTCATTCAGGGATATGGTGCCGGAGCAAGTGTTACGGCAGCGGGTGTATTTGCCGACATCATGAGTATAGCGAATATATAAATACAACTAACAGATATGAAACACATTATAATTCTGGGCGACGGTATGGCGGACTGGCCAGTACCTGCCCTTGGGGATAAGACTTTATTGCAATACGCAAAGACTCCATATATGGATAAGCTTGCAGCTATGGGACGTACAGGTATGCTGAAGACAGTAGCCGACGGTTTTCATCCAGGCAGCGAGGTTGCAAACATGTCGGTAATGGGATATGACTTGCCTACGGTGTATGAGGGACGCGGAGTGCTTGAAGCTGCAAGCATCGGTGTTGACCTTGAGCCGGGAGATATGGCTATGCGTTGCAATATTATATGTGTTGAAGGAGAAACTCTTAAAAATCATTCGGCAGGACATATCACGACGGAAGAGGCTGACGAACTTATTAAATTCCTTGAAGAACGACTTGGTACTGACAGGATACATTTCTATACAGGGGTTCAGTACCGTCATCTGTTGGTAATAAAAGGCGGTAACAAGCATCTTCATTGCGTTCCGCCTCATGACATTCCTCTGCAGCCGTTCCGCCCTAATATGATTAAGGCTGAATGTCCGGAGGCTCAGGAAACAGCAGATTTGCTGAATGCACTTATTCTTAAATCTCAGGAACTGCTGGCATCGCATCCGGTAAATCTGAAACGAATGGCTGAAGGCAAGGATCCTGCCAACAGTATATGGCCATGGAGTCCTGGCTACAGACCTAAGATGGAACCATTGTCGCAGAAGTACCCTCAGATAAAGAAGGGCTCTGTGATAACTGCTGTAGATCTAATCCGTGGTATCGGACGTTATGCCGGATTGAGATGTATAGACGTGGAAGGTGCTACAGGACTTTATAATACAAATTATGAAGGAAAGGCAGAAGCTGCTATTGAAGCCCTGAAAACGGATGACTTCGTTTATCTGCATATTGAGGCAAGCGACGAAGCCGGACATGAAGGTGATGTGAATTTAAAACTTCAGACCATAGAAAACCTGGATAAACGTGCGGTAGGTCCGATATATGAGGCTGTAAAAGACTGGGATGAGCCTGTCGCTATTGCCGTACTTCCTGACCATCCTACACCATGCGAACATCGCACTCATACAAATGAGCCTGTTCCTTTCCTGATTTATTATCCGGGAATTGAGCTTGACAGCGTACAGACATACGATGAGATTTCATGCAAATCCGGAGTGTATGGCACAATGGAAAGGGATGAGTTTATGAATGAATTTATGAAATAATATTTTAGGTAACGAGTTGACTTGTTGACAAGTTAATAGATAGGTTTTTCCCATATTATTATAACCTTGTCAACTTGTAACTGTTGCCTTGTCAACTATAACAAGAAACTTATGAAATATTACAGTACAAACAAACAAGCTTCGGACGCATCGCTTGAAGAAGCTGTGGTAAAAGGTCTGGCATCGGACAAAGGTCTGTATATGCCTTACGAGATAAAGCCTTTGCCAAAATCATTCTTTGACGAGATAGAAAACCTTTCATTTCAGGAAATAGCCTACCGTGTGGCTGACGCTTTCTTCGGTGAGGATGTTCCTGCAGAGACTTTGAAACACATTGTCTATGATACACTGAACTTTGATGTCCCTGCCGTAAAGGTTAAAGACAATATTTATTCACTGGAGCTTTTCCATGGCCCTACTTTGGCATTCAAGGATGTTGGCGGACGTTTCATGGCACGACTTTTGGGATATTTCATCCGTAAGGAAGGCAAGAAGGAGGTGAACGTGCTTGTTGCTACATCTGGTGATACAGGTAGTGCTGTTGCAAACGGTTTCCTTGGAGTAGAAGGTATTCATGTTTATGTACTTTACCCAAAAGGTAAAGTGAGTGAAATTCAGGAAAAACAGTTCACTACCCTCGGAAAGAACATTACGGCAATAGAGGTGGACGGCACATTCGATGACTGTCAGGCTTTGGTGAAGAACGCATTCATGGATAAGGAACTGAATGCTCACATGCAGCTCACTTCTGCCAACTCCATCAATGTGGCACGTTTCCTTCCACAGTCATTCTATTATTTCTATGCATACGCACAGATGAAGAAACAGGGATTGGCTGACAATCTGGTTGTTTGTGTACCAAGCGGTAACTTCGGTAACATTACAGCCGGACTGTTCGGAAAGAAGATGGGATTGCCTATCAAACGCTTCATAGCAGCTAACAACCGTAATGACATCTTCTATCAATATCTGAAGACTGGTGAGTATAATCCACGTCCATCTATAGCTACTATAGCAAATGCAATGGATGTTGGCGACCCAAGTAACTTTGCCCGTATAATTGATTTGTATGGAGGAAGTCACGATGCAATTGCAGCGGAAATATCTGGTGAAACTTATACCGATGAACAAATTAGCGAGACTGTTCAGAAGGTATATGAAGAAACCGGTTATCTGCTCGACCCTCACGGAGCATGTGGATATCGTGCATTGGCAGAAGAATTGCAGCCGGGTGAAACAGGTGTATTCCTTGAAACTGCTCATCCAGCTAAATTCCTTCAGACTGTTCAGAACATTATAGGTGCTGATGTAAAGATTCCTGAGAAGCTTCAGGAGTTCATGCGCGGAAAGAAACTCAGTGTGCCTATGAGCAAGGATTTTGTTTCTTTCAAGGAGTATTTGATGAAGCAGTAATAATTGAATTGTAAATAATTTTGTAAGGTTGTTTAAGATTTTTTTCTTAGGCAACCTTTTTTAATGTGTCTGTTTGTTTGTAACTTGCATTCCGTTTTGAAATATATCTATCATGAATAGAGTAAGTTTAATAGTATTTGGTTTATTTTTATCAGGAACATTTATGACATCTTGTACACAAAAAGCAGAAAAAGAAGTAGTAAAAACAACTCCGGAAGTAATGGCTTCTACGGATGATGTATTTGCCGGAGTTAATCTGACAGTGAGTGAAGGCAAGCGTCTTATAGCCAAAGGAATAATGGCAATACCTTCGGTGAAAGAAAAACTTGAAAAAGGGATGATTATTGTCACTAAAGGAACTACAAATACTTATATAGCCGAGGAATTGTTGAATAAGAGTATTGAACATGGTAGTTTCGTTATAGGTCATTTTGCTCCCGAAGGTCAGTCTCCGGTGAATGCAGATAAGAGTCAGATGCAGGAAGTGGTTATAAAGGATGGAAAGGTGTTGGATGTAACATATGACGAGGCTTTGAAAATGCTTGAACCCGGTGACATTGTGATGAAAGGAGGCAACCTTCTGAACTATTCCATGAAGCAGGCAGCTGTTTGTATAGGTGCTCCCAATGGTGGTACTACATATAAAATTCTTCCTTACGTAGGCGAAGGTAAGGCAGAACTTATAATTCCGATAGGTCTGGAGAAAGAGACCACGGCAAATCTTCAGATACTCGAGAATACATTGAATGCCGGTAACGAAAGACTAAATTCCGTTCCAAGGCTTTATATGTTCAGGACAGGTACGGTGTTTACTGAGATAGAAGCAATACGCCAGTTTGCCGATGTGAAGGTATTTCCATACGGTGTAGGAGGAATATCAGGAAGAGAAGGTGGGGTGTCATTGGTAATATCGGGTAGCGAAACGGAAGTCAATAAAGTATTGGAACTTGTAAAAACTATTCAAGGTGAACGTTCTTTTTAAAGTCTTTATTGTAAAAATATATAATATTGAAAGTTTTTATCCTGTAGTATAAGTTATTTGCTGTATTATTTTATAATTTTGTCTTGTATAACTTAATAACTTAATTAAATCTATTATGAAAAAATTCTTGATAGTAGGAGGGATGGTTCTTCCTGCTTTTGTTCAGTCGGCAGAAAAGCCTAATATTATTTATATTATGACCGACCAGCAGACGGCAACAGCCATGAGTTGTATGGGAAACAAAGACTTGCATACCCCCAACATGGACCGTTTGGCAGAGGCAGGAGTAATGTTTCGCAATGCTTATTGTTCTACACCTCTAAGCGGACCTTCAAGGGCATCTATGTTTACAGGACATTTTGCCCATGAGATAGGTATGCCTAGTAATGGTAATCCTATGCCGGAAAATCTGAAGAGCCGAAGTCTTGGTGTACTTATGAGCAATGCCGGATATGATTGTGTTTATGCCGGAAAATGGCATGTACATACGGCTTCTATTCCTGATATGGAATTTGGGTTCAGAAACATACACGACCATAATGATTTCGGTCTGGCAGAATCGTGCATAAATTATCTTGACTCAAAGCATAAATCACCTTTTTTCCTTGTAGCTTCGTTTGATAATCCTCATAATATATGCGAATTTGCACGTCAGCAAAATCTTCCTTATGCGGATACTCCTCAGGCTGACATTGCCGAGTGTCCGGGTTTGCCGTTGAATTATGAACCTAACCCGTATGATGCCGATGTGATAAGGTATGAGAAGAGCTTGAATTATAGTGCTTATCCCACTTCAAACTATACTCCTGATGATTGGCGCAGATACAGAAATGCGTATTTCAGACTTGTGGAGCATGTGGATGCGGAGATAGGCAAGCTGGTTGATGCCATAGACCGTAACGGATTATGGCAAAATACGGTTATCATTTTTACCAGCGATCATGGCGACGGAATGGGAGCACATCAGTGGAATCAGAAGTCGGCTCTTTATGAAGAGGTGATCAATGTTCCTATGATAGTAGTTCTTCCGGGAAAAAAGAATGCCGGAAAGGAATTGCCTCAATTGGTAAACAATGGTGTGGATTTCTTTGCGTCAGTATGCGACTGGGCTGAAGTGAAAATGCCTGAAGGATTGCCTGGACGTTCTTATAGGAAACTGGTTGAAAATTGTGATATAAATGCCGGACATCAGGATTTCGTAGTTACCGAAACTATGTTTGATAAAGGTGGGAACACCCGTGGTTGGGCTTTGAGAACAAAAGATTTCAAATATGTGATTTATGATAAAGGACATTATCGCGAACAGTTGTTTGATATGAACACAGACCGTGGTGAAATGAGAAATCTTGCTATAGAGAAAAGATATGAAACGGAGCTTAAGCGGCACAGGGCTTTGCTTGATGAATGGATGAAACTGCATAAAACGAAGCAGATACGTGCTGGCTTGAATATTATTCCTGGATTTTAATTAATAACTAAATGTAATTTATATGAGAGTATTTTTTTATTGATAGGATTGCTTATTCAGATAGGAGCTTTTGCCCAGTCTGAAAAATATTATGGTGAATTTCAGAAACTGGCTTCTAAGGATATGAAGTTGGTATTTGAAGACTCTTTCAAAAAGGATTGGCAGAAGCAATGGTTTAAGGACGGTGATATAGCCAAAGCGGTACACCGCAACGGTGGACTTGAAGTCTATGCCGGTGATGAGGCTTATAATGATGCGCATCACACTGTTTTGTGGACAAAGAAAGAGTTTGAAGGTTATATTATGATAGAATACGATTTTACAAGATTGGATTCATCAAAGTATTATTTTGTTAATATCCTTTATATTCAGGCAACAGGTTCCGGTGAAGGTGAGTATGCCGAGGATATTTCGAAATGGAACAATTTGAGAAAAGTTCCGGCCATGAGCACATATTTCAGGAATATGAATACCTATCACATCAGTTATGCCGTGACCGGTGTACCATCGGAGAATAAAGACGAGTATATCAGAGGACGTAGATATATGCCTGGAAATAATCTTAACGGTACGGATCTGAAACCGGAATATTACAATACTGGTTTGTTCAAGATAGGAGTGACTTATCATATCAAGGTGATAAAATATGGCGATCAGCTGTATATGAATGTCACTGGTGACGGAAAGAATGAGACTTTCTATTTTGACGGTTCCTCAGCTCCGGCTATAACGAAAGGTAGGATAGGGCTCAGACAGATGTTTACCCGTAATTCGAGATATGCCAATTTCAAAGTGTACAGTATAAAATAAAGAGAGAAAAGATTTTTTTACTTGTATCTCAAAACGCCTTGCCATTTCAATCGGAATAGCAGGGCGTTTTTGGTAATACTTGATTTGCTTGTCAGATACGTGATATAGTGTCCTTAAATTTTATTTCTTTGATTTGTCTGTAATAAACTTTTCAGTGCGGAAAGTTATATAATATGCAGTGCATACTAATATTCCGGTAAGTATCCATGATGCCGGATATACCATCATTAAAACATCATATCCTCTCCATATTGGGGATGTTCCATATACCCAGACAATACGTAACAGACATGTACCGAAAACAGTCAGTACGGCAGGAGTCATGGATTTTCCCATACCACGCAATGAAGAACCGGCTATTTCGTAACTGCTTGCAATAAACTGTGTTGCAAGAACAATATGCATGCGAATGCCACCGTAATGGTGTACCATAGGCATATTGGAAAAGAAACTTAGGAAAAACTCATCCTGCCATGCAAAAAGCCAATTGAATGCAGCGGAAAAGGCCAGGCTGGAGCACATGCAAATCCAGAAAATCCTGCGTACCCTGTCTATTTTTCCGGCTCCGTAGTTCTGGGCTATAAAACTGATGGCAGCTCCGTTAAAGCCCTGGATTATGAAATAGCAGTAATATTCAAAATTGAGTGCTGCGGAAGAACCGGCTATGGCATCAGCTCCATAACTGTTTATGGATGATTGTACCACTACATTTGATATGGAAAATATCATACCTTGTATTCCTGCCGGTATTCCTATTCTTAGCATACGGCTTAATTCTACATTATGGATTTTCATTTTATCGAAATGTAGTCTGTATGGCTCTTTTTCTTTACGTAACAGTCTTATAATCAAGGTTGCGCTTACAGCATTGGCTATTCCTGTAGCAACTGCTACACCTGCTACTCCCATTTGGAAGTATATTACAAACAATAGGTTTAATATGGTATTTACTATGCCGGCTGCAATTAGAATATACAGAGGACGGCGGGTGTCTCCCATACTACGCAGTATGGCGGCTCCAAAGTTATATGCCATTATAAAAGGCATACCTAAAAAGTATATACGCAGGTAGTTTACGGCTTGGTCTAACACTTCCGGTGGAGTCCCCATCCATGTCAGTATGGGCCTTGCTGCTACTTGTCCTAGCAGCAACAAGAAAAAACCGCTGATGACAGCTACACATTCTACTGTACTTATAGCCTTGCGTATGCTGTTCTCGTCATTCTGTCCTATGTGGTTTGAGATTATAGCACAAGCACCCATAGAAACACCCATAAACAGGTTTATAAGCAATCCTATGACAGGTGCATTACTTCCTACGGCGGCAAGTGCGTCGCTTCCAACGAAGTGTCCTACTACAGCAACGTCAACCGAATTGAAAAGTTCCTGTAACAAACTGCTGGCTGCCAATGGCAGGGCAAACAGCAGTATTTTCTTGAACAACGGACCGTTAAGCATATCTATTTCGTTGCTTCCGGTACGTTTATTGCTGATACTGTTATCCATTTTTTATTTACCTCAATCAAAAAACTCGGCAAAGTTAGTGTAAAATTGGATACGTAATGTCTTTTGTTACAGAATTTATAAGTTAATGGTCTTTATATCCTTTTCCGCATTCTGGTCTTTACCTTTCTGTGGAAATTCATGGCCTTATGTACAGGATGGCGGAATGTTTCCTCACGGTCGCGCCAGAGTCTGTAACTCATTATTATAATCAGGAATATGGTTCCCTGTATGCACACCCATCCGAACAGTTCTTTCAGACTGGTCAGTGTGGTTTGGGTTTTTATCAGGTTATAGAGGGTATTCATTGGAATCCCTTCAGTCCATGCGCGTACCTGATCCATATTTCGGCTTATTGTGGCTATATTGTCCTGTTCAAGATACCTCATTGCTCTGTTCAGAAGGGCGGTTCCCAGCGGTGTAGCAATACTTGTTCGTATGAAACTCAGTACACACAATGCCTGGAAGAAGTGTTTGAACGGAACACTTACCGCTATATATATAGTGAGCGATATATACAGCATACCATAACCTATACCGCGTATGAAATTAGGAAAGTAGAGACTTTCAATGTTCAGGTTGGGATGAATGAGGAAATACATGTAGTACTGGTATGCCGTAAGCAGACAGAAGCCTATGAAAATAAGCATCTTGAATCCTTTGTGCTGTATCACACGACGGTAAAACACTATACCTGAACCGCACAGAATACCGGCAAAAGCATACCAGTTCAGAGATATGGAGTTAAGAGTATCGTATTTCAGAATTGAACTCATGAAGAGAGTCTGCAATACTGTAGATGTTGTGAGGTATATACACAGTACGAGGAAAAGCAACAGTATGATAGGAAACTTGGGGTATGTAAATACATCAGGTTCCACGTATGGTCGTTTCAGTGTCTGCATACGATTGAAGTTCAGCAATACGCATATCACTGCAATTACGGTACAGGCACGAATTTCAGGACTGTCGAACCAGTCGTAGTACTCGCCATATATGCAGATGAATACTACAGAGAACAGAAATACAACCCACAGGGCTGCCCCGATCCAGTCGATGTTATACAGAGGTACAACCTTGCCCGGACGGAAATGTCTTGTGAAAAGGAATACACATAGCCATACCACACTGACCATAGCTATCACAAACCAGTGCATGTAGCGCCAGTTTGCCCAGTCGGTGATATGAGTAGCCACAAGTCCGGACAGCTGTATGCTTTCGAGCACTATTATGTATATCACCGGATAGAAAGTCGAGAAATCCCCGGCAGGGGTAATGGTGAGTCGCATGTTCGAGAAACACTCGAATGTTCCCCACATACGGAAGAAACCCGAAATGAAACATACCACAATCATCAGAGCAATGTTGCTTGTATGCATGGTGATAAGGTTGCACGCTATCAATACAGGGCATACGGTTAGAAGTATGCTGCGGGTGGTGAACCTGAATTTCAGTCGGAAAAGGATAGGGAAGATTATGGTCATTCCTATGAATGAGGCATAACCTGCCATGGATACATCTTCCTTGATATATCCCAGTTCGCTGGACATCTGCATAGCAGTGGGTAGGAACACACCACCATTGAACTGAAAAGCCAGTGCGAAAAAGAATGAGAAGAAGACGCATAGCGGGGTTGGCAGATTTTCTTTATAGTATGCTATGCGTGGTCGTTTAACAGCAGCCATAACATCTTGCTAAATTAGTTTTCTACTGTACATTCTACGTTCATTCCCGCACGGAGGCGTTCCAGATTTTCTTTTTTGTTTTCCGATGTGAATTCTATTCTTATCGGTATTCTTTGTTCTACTTTTACGAAGTTTCCTGCAGAGTTGTCTTGAGGGATTATAGAATATGCCGAACCTGTGGCATCTGAAATAGAAGAAATCCTTCCTTCGAATCTTACTCCCGGAATGGCATCGACGCTGATTTTTACTTTCTGTCCGATGTGCATGTTTGTGGTCTGTGTTTCTTTATAGTTTGCTATAACCCATTTTTCAGTACCGTCAACCAGTGTCACGAGAGTTTGTCCCTGCTGCACAAGCTCACCTTCGTGGATTTCCTTACGTCCTGTCACGCCGTCTGTAGTGGCAAGTATCACTGTATATGACAGGTTCAGTTTTGCAAGTTCGAGTGCAGCTTCGGCTAGTTTTATTGCAGCTTCGTTCTGTTCCAGACGTTGTGTCTGTTCCTGTTTTACGAGCGATGTTGACTGTTTCTGTCTGATGAGCTGCTCATATCTTGCTTTTGTAGCGGCATAATCTGTTCTTACTCGGTCGAACTGCTGTGGTGTTACAGCTTCTTCCTTCACAAGTTCCTGATAACGCTTGTAGTCTGTTTCTGCGTTTTCCAGACGTATGCGTTGTTCGTCAATAGCAGCATCTGTAACAAGTATATTGTTCTGAGTGGTGTTGATGGTGGTGTACATGGCATTCTTTCCTACCAGTGCATTGTGATAGTCGGCTTCGGCCTGAGCTACTTTCAGTCTGTATTCTATATCTTCTATCACTACCAGAGTATCACCTTTTTTAACTTTCTGATATTCTTCGAAATATATCTTCTTGATAAATCCCTGCACACGTGTATTTACCGGAGTAAGGTGCTGTTTCACCTGGGCGTTGTCTGTATATTCATCGTTGCTTATTCTCAGAAATCTGCCGCATACCCATGCTATGCCGGCTACAAGTATTATTAGAATGAAGAAATTAGGTATTGCTTTTTTTCTGTTGCTCATGTTTGTCTATATTTATGTTGTTTCTAATTGTGGAAAATGATTATAGTGTACCGGTAATTTTCTTTAGCAGTAAATACTGGTAGATGATGTTAATGCGGTCGTTGGCAAGCTGAAGCTCAGTGTCAAGCTGAGTGTTGCCTGCATCCAGCATATCGGTAATCAGTGACAGCCCGTTAAGGTATCTCTGGCGGACAATATTGTAGTTTTCGTGGGCGAGCTGTACACTTTTCAGACGTGTCTGCATTCTTGTGTATGCCTCGTCAAGTCCTATACATGCCTCATGTACTGAGTTCTGTAACTCTTCTTCGGCATATTCCTTTTCAATTATCATCTTTTGCCTGTTTATGCGTGCATGTCGCATTTTTTTCTTTCCTTTGAACAGTACATCAAGATTGTAGCTTATTTCGATACCGGCAAACCAATATGCGAAGTTTATGTCCAATGGTGGAACTTCTACCATGATAGGACCTGTCATTTCGCCTGTAATGGCAAATTTGATGTCTGGAAGATATTCACCCTTGATGCTTTTTATCTTGTTTTCGCTCATTTTTATGTTCAGGTCGGCTTTCTTCATAATTGGAATTTCCTCCTTGTTGTTGAGCCATAGTTCCTGACTTTGGTTTTCTATTGGCAGTTTAAGAAGGCTTGCAGTGTCTGTAGTAATCTTGATATCAGGATCAAGACCGATAGTGGAAGCCAACTTATAGGTTATTACGTTTATTCTGTTTTTTACCGAAGTTAGTCCAAGTTCAAGATTCTGGAGTTGCAGTTCGTAACGTGTGATGTCGCTTTTCAGTGCTGTTCCTTGCTTATATGCTGCCTGCATATCTTTTACCAGAAGTTTGGTCTGGCTGATATTGTTTTCATAAACGTATTTCTGATTGCTCAGTTTTGATATTTCCAGATAATATCCGGCCAGAAGGAAACGAAGGTCTTGTCTGTTAAGAATTTCATCCTGTACGGATGATTCTTTTTCCAGCCTTTTCAGGTTTATGTTGTTTTTTATTCTTCCTCCGGCGTATATAACCTGTGTAGCTTTAAGGATGAGTGAATTGCCGAAATGTGGCATTTCTCCACTTTCCCAGTTTCCGAAATCACGGTCGAACGTAACGCAATCGCTGATATACTGTGCTGTAGCTTTTGCTCCTACAGATGGCAGAAGGTCGTTCTTAGCTATCTCTATGGCTTTTTCCGCCTCGTCTGTCATCAATGAATGGATGTTGATACTTTTGCTGTTTTCATCTGCCAGCCTGAAGACTTCGTCCAGTGTCAGCATCCGTGTCTGAGCCCGTAAGCATGAAATACTTCCCGCAAGCATAGCTGATAAAATAAATACCTTTTTTGTCATTTTTCTCCTTTTACCTGTTATAATACCTATTAATGTAATGCTTCTCCAAGCATTATGGATTGAATAAAAATGTCCTCACAGACCTTTTTTATTTGAATGTGCAAAATTAATTGATTAAATTTGTTCTGAATTTTCAAATTATGCAATAAGATTATCATTTTAAGCCAAAACTGTAGGTTATGAATCAGGAACAGAAAGATTATATCAGTTTACTGAATTCTTCATCGGAAAATGATATTCTGATAAAGAAGACCGGTTGGGAGGAGATTTCCCTTCATGCACACAGTCATGAAAAATATCAGATAATATATACATTGTCCGGCACACTGCATATCCAGATAGACAGCGATTCGTATTTTGTTCCGGAGAAACATATTGCATGGATACCTGGCGATGTGATACATGAGATAAACAGTAATAACCGTCAGGTTTCTCTGGTGATATTTTATTTTTCTCCGCTTTGCCAACCTGAGAATATTCGTACTTCGTCTTTCTGTATATATAATACCAATTCTGTAATAGGGGAGAATATAAAATATCTGGCATCGTGTGGCGATTGTATAAAAAGTGAAGATAGGGGCGTGCTGTTTGATTTTGCTATCAGTTTTTTCAATCTTCTGCCTACATTGAGCTATAAGGTTGATTTCCTGTTGAAGACAATGTCAATACCTAATGACCATAGGTTATATCCAGTATTATGCTATATGAGGGAGCATGCTTTCAGAAACCTGAAGATTGAGCAGGTCGCGGCTGAATTCAATATTTCAGTTAGGAATTTAAGTCGTTTGCTCCATGATTCTGGCATCAGATTTAATTCGTTTATCAACAGGCATAGAGTAAACAGGGCGATAGAATTATTTTCAGATGGCGGAAAAACAATGCAGCAGATTGCCTATGAGACAGGGTTCAGTACGCCTAATAATTTCAACCGTGTATTTAAGCAAATTACCGGAACTTCGCCAAGTCTGTATGAGAAAGGAGTGACTGACAATAAAAAATCAGCCATAGAGCAATAAATACGCTTTATGGCTGATAGTGAATGTATATTTAAAAATTATCCGTGTACTGTTCTTTAGTTTATATTAAAGGCCTAGCTTCTTTGTGACGAATTCTTTTACGAACTCTACAGTTCCGTCTATACCAAGTACTGAAGAGTCAACGCAAAGGTGATATGTAGCTGCTGCTCCCCAGGTCTTGTAACTATAGTAGTTATAATATGAAGAACGTTTCTTGTCGGCTTTTTCCATAAGTTCCTCAGCTTCTTCAGCAGATATTTCCAAGGTGGCCATAAGGCGTTCTATTCGTGCTTCGGGAGATGATGATATAAATACATTGGCGCATCTTGGATGGTCGCGAAGTATATAGTCCGCACATCTTCCTACGAAAAGACATGATTGCTTTTCAGCCAGTTCCCTGATAACATCGCTCTGTATCTTGAATAGAGAATCATTGCTGAGATATGAATTATATGGATAAGCTCCTTCGGTAAGGAAAGGAAATCTTGAACCGAATAACCCTCCAAGGATGGTTTTTGATGCTTTCTCGTCTGCCTGCTCAAAGAATTCGCGGCAGAGTCCGCTTTCTTTTGATGCCAGGTTTATAAGTTCCTTATCGTAGAAAGCTATATTTAGTTCTTTTGCAAGTTTTTCGCCTATCTCTCTTCCGCCACTACCGAGCTGACGTCCGAGGTTTATTACAAAATTATCTTTCATGGTTGTAAGTTTTTAATATGTCTTTCTACAAATATAATTCTTATGAATTAAAAATCAAAATGTATATGTGAGAACTTAAGCACTATGCTTCCTGAACTTGTCGAACTGTCTGTATAGCATAATTGCTGCCAGTACGCTTGCTGCAAGGTCGGATATAGGCATGCTTATCCATACTCCGTGCGATCCGAAGAACAGTGGCAGTATGAAAAGACATGGTATCAGTATAAGTACCTGACGGCTTAGGGACAGTATGATTGCCTTACGTGCCATACCGATACTCTGGAAGAAGTTAGACGTAACCATCTGGAAGCCTATTATAGGGAAGAACATTACTACAATTCTAAGACCATTGGCAGATAGATTTACAAGTGTCTCGTCTGTGGTAAATGCAGATACTGCAAGTCTTGGAATGAATTCGCCTACTATAAATCCTGAAGTGGTTATTATCGTGGCTGCTATAACTGTTAGTTTCATAACATGGTTCACACGATGGTATTGCTTTGCCCCGAAATTATATCCTGCTATAGGCTGCATACCTTGGTTCAGGCCCATTACTATCATGACAAACAGGAAGACAATCCTGTTTACTATTCCGAATGCACCTATAGCAAGGTCACCGTCATATAATTTTAATCCTTTGTTTATGAGAATGACTATAAAGCATGATGCCAGATTCATGAGGAATGGCGCCATACCTATGCCTATAATGTTTGATACCAGATTGCCGTGAAGTCTGTATATGCCTCTTCTGAAATGCAGCAGTTCATTTTTATTGCAGAATATTTTTATTAACCATATGAGTGATATAATCTGTGCCAGTATTGTTGCAACGGCAGCTCCTTTTATTCCCATATGGAAACCGTATATAAAAAGAGGGTCAAGTATGGTATTTATTACCACTGTCAGTATTGTTGCTACCATAGCTTTCTGTGGATGTCCGGCAGAGCGTAGAACTGAGTTCAGACCAAGATATAAATGTGTTATGGCATTTCCCAACAATATGATAACCATATAATCTCGCGCATAAGGAATGGTAGCTTCACTTGCTCCGAAGAAATATAGTATCGGGTCGAGGAATATGAGTGTGATTATTGTAAACAATATACCCATAATTACATTTAGCGAGACTACATTACCTAGAATGTGTTGTGCCGAAGAATAATCTTTTTGTCCCAGCTTTACGGAAACAAGTGTTGAGGCTCCGACACCTACAAGCGAGCCAAACGCAGCTGCCAGATTCATCAGTGGGAATGTTATGGCAAGTCCGGATATAGCCATCGGACCGACTCCATGACCGATGAATATACTGTCCACCATGTTGTAAAGTGACGATGCTGTCATGGCAATGATTGCCGGAACAGCATATTGCATAAGAAGTTTTCCTATAGGTTCGGTTCCAAGTTCAGTTGCAGTTACTTTTTGTGACATATATTTACGATATTTCTTTCAGCTTGCAAAGTTAGGATTTTTTATCCTATAATGTATCTGAATGTAGTCTATTTGATTACCAGTAATATGGTCCGTAACCTTTTATTCCTTCTACACCGAAGCTGATAGAAGAACTTTCGCCTATTTTGAAGTTTATCATTCCACCTAGCTTATCGGGTGAAAAATTAGGAAGAGGGTAATATAAAGGAGAACGTTGAGGCATCAGTGATTTGTTTCCATACCCATATAGGGTAATCTTGTCGTTAAGCTTGAAAGCTGCCACACCTGCTATTCCTACGTTTTTGTAATTGATAAATCCCCAATCCATGTTTGTGGCATATAGTCCACCGGCAACACTTAATCTGTTATTGATGGGAACAGCATACATGAAAGCCGCGTCCTGTCCGAATCCTACTCCTGAAGGTGCGTATTTGGATGGACTGAATGTGACATGCATACCTAAGGAAGCGTTAAATCCTTTATGGAGTTCCCAATTTGCGTAATTATAAGAGAATGGAGTAATTCCGTACATACCGAACGGAGTGGACATGCCAACAGGGGTAATAGGAGCAAAGAGCTTTGTGTCAAGTGAATCTTTTGGAAACTCAGAATTTATTATGTTGTCTGCATTGACTACGGAGTCTTTAACTGATATATTCTCTGTATTTTGCGACAGAACATATATGGGAAACAAAGCGAATAATATTATGTAATATACACGATTCATTTTGATGGAATTTATTGTTATTTCCAAAGATAGAAAATATATGTTCACTATGTTGTAACCCAGTAAGTTTTTTATGAAAAATAAAGTGCTTTTTTAGACTTTAAAATGATTTTAAATATATATCTGTTGCTAAAAAAAGAAGAGCCTGTTTTTGCAGACTCTTCTTTTAGACAGTTATTTAATATTTATGGTTTAGCAAATTTTACGTGAACCATCTCCAATAACTACGTCGTAAACTTTAGGGCTACGGCCGAATTTTTCTTTGAAGCGTTCTTTGGCTGTAGTTATGAATGTTTCGTACAATTCATTCTTAACAAGGTTGATTGTACAACCGCCGAAGCCTCCACCCATAACTCGTGAACCTGTAACACCGCAGTCGAATGCAATATCGTTCAGGAAATCAAGTTCTTCGCAGCTTACTTCGTACAGTTTGCTCATACCATGATGAGTTTCATACATTTTTTGTCCTACAGTTTCATAATCGCCTTTCTCAAGAGCATCGCAAACGTCAAGAACTCTCTGTATTTCTTCAATAACATATTCTGCACGTTTGTAATCTTCTTCTGTTACTTCGTTCTTTACAGCATTCAGCATATCCATTGTACAGTCGCGAAGGAATTCTACATTAGGATGTGTTTTCTTTATCGCTGCAACAACGTTTTCACAGCTTTGACGACGTTTATTGTATGCTGATGAAGCCAATTCGTGTTTAACTACTGAATCAACAAGCACCAGTCTGTAGCCTTCCGGTTTGAATGGGAAGTATTGATATTCCAGAGAACGGCAATCCAAACGGATAAGGCTTCCTTCTTTACCGAATACAGAAGCGAACTGGTCCATGATACCACATTTCACACCACAGTAGTTGTGTTCTGTAGCCTGACCAACTTTTGCCAATTCGAATTTGTCTATTTTATTTTCGCCGAACAAGTCGTTCAAAGCAAAGGCATATGTTGATTCCAATGCTGCTGATGAAGACATACCTGCACCCAGAGGAACATCACCTGCAAAAGCTGTATTGAATCCTTTTACATCAACACCGCGTTTGATCATTTCACGGCATACACCGAAGATATATTTGGCCCAGCTTGCTGATGGAGCATCTTCTTCCTTCAATCCGAATTCTACATAATCTTTAAGGTCGATTGAGTAGGCGCAAACTTTGTCTGTTCCGTTAGGTTTGATTTCTGCCATCATACCTTTGTCAACTGCACCAGGGAAAACGAATCCACCATTATAGTCTGTATGTTCACCGATAAGGTTGATACGTCCTGGTGAGACATATATTGAGCCAGTAGTACCGTCAAAATGCTTGATAAAGCGGCTTCTTACAAATTCTATGTCCATGATTATAAATATTAAAAGGTTAATATAATAAAATCATGATAGTACTATTTATTATAATACTACCATGATTTTCGTTAATTATTCAACAGGAATATCTTTGTTTACATTCTTGCATCCTACGAGACCGTAGAAGAGAAGGTAAGCAAGAGCAAGTACGATTACCCAATAGCTGTTCATAAATCCAGCAACATCTGCTACCCAACCTTGGATAAGAGGGAGAATACCCCCACCGCAAACAAGTACCATAAATAAGCCGGAAGCAGCAGCTATATATTTTCCTAAACCTTCTACTGCAAGGTTAAAGATACTACCCCACATGATAGAAGTACATATACCAACTAGAACTAGATACATAGCATTTACAGGAACTTTAGCCAGTCCGAAAGACAAGCTGCCTGTAGCGCTTTGTTGAAGAACAGGAAGGTCAACCATTGTCTGTGTAGAAGAGAAGATTGCAAGCAATACCAGGATTAATCCAAGACCTGATGTGAATATCATCATTGCACGGCTTGAAACTTTTGCTCCTAATGATGCACCAGCCAAACGTCCTGCAAGCATCAGTAACCAATATGTACCTACAACGAAACCAGCTATTGTAGTGTTTATTCCCGCTCCACCTTTAGCAGTTTCTTCTGTAAGGAATAGATTTAAAGTTCCAGGAACACCTACTTCAATACCAACATATACGAATATTGCAATTGCTCCCAATACGAAATGGCGGAAACGAAGTACGCCTTTCATCAAGCTACCAATCGGTTCGCTTGTTTTAGCAGCAGCAGGTTCAGGTATATTAACAAATAGCAATACTATGAATGCCAGTGCAAATACTGCCATTGCAGTGTACATAACAGGGAAGATCTGTGAAATAGTAGCTTTCTCTACAGAACCAGCTATAAGGATACCAACAAACATCGGTGTAATGGTAGCCATAACAGAGTTGAATGATCCTCCAATCTGGATAAGCTGATTTCCTTTGTTGCCTTCACCTCCAAGTTTATTAAGCATAGGGTTTACAACAGTGTTGAGCAGACACATAGAGAAACCCGAAATGAAAGCTCCTACCAAGTAAACGGCAAATGCAGACGATGGCGATGCATGTCCTGAAAGATATTGAACTCCAACACCTATAAAACCAACAGCAACAGCTATAAGTGCAGTCTTTTTATATCCTACTTTTGTTAATAATATTCCGCTTGGGATACCCATTACGGCATAAGCGATAAAGTTACCAAGGTTGCCTAACATTCCGAGGGCATTTGATACCGAGAACTGGTTTTTCAATACGATACCCATAGGGGCGGCAAGGTTGGTTACGAAAGCAATCATACCGAAAAGGAAAATCATGGTAATGATTGCAATGAAATTGCCATTTTGTTTTTGTTGGTTCATAATTTGTTTAAAAGATAAAATGATTAATTATTAGGTTTATTTATTTTTCTATTCCGAACTTGTATATAGTTACTTGATGATAAGTTTCTCCCGGTGTTAGTACTGCTGATGGGAAGTGGCCTTTGTTTGGTGTGTCAGGAAAACGTTGTGCTTCGAAGCATATTGCACTTCTGGCAGGGAATGTTGCACCATGATAACCGCTGAAACCACTATGCCAGTTGGCTGTATATAGTTGTACTCCAGGCTCAGTAGTATAAACCTCCATACTTCTTCCGCTTATCGGTTCAACACATTTTGCTGCAAATGTCAAGGCTCCTTGTTCTTCTTTATTCAGAACATAGCAGTGGTCGTATCCTGCACCGTATATCAGCTGTTGGAATTTGTCATTAATTCTGCTACCAACAGTTTGTGGAGTTCTGAAGTCCATTGGTGTTCCTTCTACTTTGCTGATTTCTCCGGTAGGTATTGAAACCTCGTCTATCGGAGTATAGAAGTCGGCGTTAATAGTAAGAACATTGTTTTCTACAGATGGAGTAGGATTTTTAACTCCTGAAAGACTAAAGAAAGCATGATGTGTTAG
Organism: Bacteroides sp. ET336; assembly: GCF_024733815.1. Lineage (NCBI taxonomy): Bacteria > Pseudomonadati > Bacteroidota > Bacteroidia > Bacteroidales > Bacteroidaceae > Bacteroides > Bacteroides sp. ET336. The sequence goes on along the minus strand of NZ_JANRHK010000006.1, from coordinate 26,101 downwards.
GTTTATCAAAGTCTTTTTATCTGTAATGGCTGTATATGTTATGATTAGTTCGTTATTGTCAGACAGGGTATATATAACAGTTATATCCAGATTACCAGGGAATCCTTCTTCTCCGTCTTTAGATAAATAATGTAATGTTACGCTCTGTTTGCTTGTTTGTTCAGCATCCCATACGCGGGCATGATATCCAGTTGGACCTCCATGTAATGAATTAGGACCGTTATTTATAGTAAGATTATATTCTTTTCCGTCTAATTTGAATTTACCTTTTGCTATTCTGTTTCCATATCTTCCGATAAGGGTACTTAAAAAAGGTTCCGGACTGTTTATTACGCCATCAATACTGTCGTGTCCTTGTATAACATTTTCTATTTTACCGTTTTTGTCTGGTACCATAATTGTCAGTATGGCACCTCCATAGTTTGTTACTGCAATTTCTGCACCTTTTTCATTTGATAAAATAAACAGGTCTGTATGTTTTCCATCAATTGTTTTTTGGAAGTCTTCTCTTTTAAGACCGCTTAAATTGTTTTCATGGTAAAATGTGTTGTCCATATATTAAAAAATCTTTCTATTTACACATAATTTATTTTGTTGTGCAAATAAAAAGATTTTATTTAAAATACCCAAACATTTTTGCTAAAAGAAGTCGTATTTATCTTTATAAATGTTGTTATTTTGTTTAATTATGGTTTTTGTATAATACAATAAGGTCAGATACAATAAAAGTGCTTCCACCAACAAATATCATGTCATTTTCACTTGCGTTCTTTTTGGCAGCTTCGAGTGCTTCTTTTACGCTATTGTATGCATTTCCCTGCAATCCATGGCTGTTTCCTATGGCTTTTATTTCGTTTGCAGGTAAAGCTCTTTTTACAGATGCCTGTGTGAAATAATATATAGCGTTTTTAGGCAACATTGAAATGACTCCGTTTATATCTTTATCATTTACCATCCCTATTATGAAATGTAAGTTATCATACTTCATGTATGATAACTGCTCCACTATATACTGCATTCCACCTGTGTTATGTCCGGTGTCACATATTAAGGTCGGTTTTTCTTCAAGCTTTTGCCATCTTCCCATGAGACCGGTAAGTTTGCATACATTCTTAAATCCGTTCTCGATGTCCTTTACGTTGATGTTATATCCTATTTCTTTTAGTTTATTTATTGCGTTAAGGATAGTATTGGTGTTTTTTAATTGGCAATAGCCGTTCAGTTCTCCATAAAGGTTTTCTATCTCATTTGTATGATAGATAAAATGTCCATTATCGTCTGTAGATGTGCTTTTAATAAGTTTGTTATCTTGTGCAAACGTGATTTCCGTACCTACAGTTTTTGCTTTGTTAGAAAAAACTTCTTTAGTTTCAGGGGTATATTCTCCTATAATTACCGGAATGTTGTGCTTTATTATTCCGGCTTTTTCTGCGGCTATTTTCTCCAGTGTGTTGCCTAGAAACTGTGTGTGATCCAAGCTGATATTTGTAATTATGCTCAAATCTGGAGTAATGATGTTTGTACAGTCAAGTCGTCCCCCTAAACCGACTTCTATAACAGCTACATCTACTTTCTTATGCGAAAAATATAGAAAGGCCATTGCTGTTGTCAATTCAAAAAACGAAGGATGTAACGGTTCAAAGAAATTCTTGTGGTCTTTCACAAAATTTATTACGAATTCTTCCTCAATAGGTTCTCCGTTTACTCTTATTCTCTCGCTGAAATCAACCAAATGAGGCGATGTATATAATCCTGTCTTATATCCGGCTGATTGCAGTATAGCTGCTATTGTATGCGAACATGAACCTTTGCCGTTAGTGCCGGCAATGTGTATTGTCTTGAAATTATTGTGCGGATGGTTAAAATAATTGTCAAGTTTGACAGTATTGTCCAAACCTTCCTTGTATGCATCTTTACCTATATTTTGGAATAAAGGCGTAACGTTATATAAATATTCGATTGTTTCTTTATAGTCCATGTCTTTGTTACTTTTTTTCACTGCAAATATCATCAATTTTTTTGTTTGAATGTAATGGAAGCTTTTATTTTTTTATTTGTGAAGCGAATACTTTTTTATGATTATATGAAAATGGAAGAATTTGTTTACTTGTAAATATAAATAATCAATTATAACTTTTGTTTTCTAATATGTTTTTTTATATCTTTGTAAGTGAAATAAATATTAATTATGAGTAGGTTTTTTGCAATCATATTTTGTGTGGCAACTTCATTTTTATTGCATACAGCTTGTACTTCGGAAAAAGAAAGGGGAACAGATGTATATAATGACGATTTCATGTTTGAATGTGATACATTGTTAGGGGCTTATCCAGATATTGTAGTCAAGAAATTGGACAGTGCAATTGCTGTTTCCGGTTTTAATGAAAAGTATTATTCTCTGTTGCTGTTAAAATCGAAAGCTAAATTGTTCATGTCCGAATATGATTCTGTTAAAATATTATTGGATAGCATATCAGAGTATTTTGCAAAATATAGTGATGAGAAAAAAATGTATAAGATTCTGGCCAGCGTAAATAATATGCGCGGTAATTTATACGCCAGAAGATCTGTTATGGATTCTGCTGTAATTTATTTCGATAAAGCATACAAAAGTTCATCAAGACTGGGATTGTCGCATGATTTGGTTGATATTTCAATAAACTTGGCAGACTCTTACGTGCGTTGTGGTAAATTTGATTTAGGAGCATATTGGTATCGTAAGTCGCTATTGATTTCAGATTCCCTCCAGATTCCTGAAAATAATAGGTTTCCTTCATATTATGGACTTGCTCAGGTATATATGGATTTACGTGATTACAATCAGTGTGATTATTATTATGATAAGGCAGGAAAGTATTACGATATGATGTTGCCTTTCGAGAAGCACATATATTTGAATAATAGAGGAAATTCTTATTATTATCGTGGAGACTATGAAAAATCAATGGAATATTTCCGAAAGTCTTTGGCATTGGCAAACTCTTATCCTAGTATGGAGTTTGAGCGTAATTTCACCAAAGTCAATATGGGTGAAGTGTTTATGCTTATGAATCAGACAGATTCCGCTACACTATATCTAGAAGACTGTTATTCTTTTTTCAAGTCAATAAATCATGTGTCGGCTTTATACTATATAGAGACTCAGTTGATAGAATTGGCATTGAAAAAAGGGAAAGTGGATCAGGCAACCAAAATCATATCAGGCGCTGTACAACCTGATTTTATAGAACCTAATATGCTGCTTATACGTAATAAGTATCTCCAGCATTATTTTGAGAAGAAAGGAGATTATAAGAATGCTTATATATATCAGAGAAGCAATGCGCATATGGATGATTCTATCAGGAATGAAAGAATTAAAATGCGTTCTGCTGAAATTAGTTTGAAATACAAGCAGGATAGTACATTGATGAAGAAAGAGTTTTTCATTAGGGAAAAAGAAAGTCAGGTTACGATGTTGCATCAGTGGATTTACGTTCTTGTATTGGGCATACTTCTCATTGTTTCATTGTCTGGAATGTTCATAATATATAGAAAACGAAGAACAGACAAAAGAATCTGGAACATGCAAAAAGATATCAGTTCATTACGACTTGAAAATATAAGAAATAGAATTTCTCCTCATTTTATTTTTAATGTATTAAATAGGGAAGTAGTGAAATTTAACAATGAAGAGGATAAGAACAGTTTGGTAAATCTCTCAAAATTGATACGAAAAAATCTTGAATTGACTGGTAATCTATGTATAAGCCTGAATGATGAGCTCGATTTTGTGAAAACCTATATTTCATTACAGGAACAGGTTATGGGAAATGATTTTCATTATTATATAAATGTGGGAGATGACGTTGCTGTAAAAGATATTGAGATTCCTTCAATGTTAATTCAGATTCCGGTTGAGAACGCCTTGAAACATGCCTTGAAAACAAAGGAAGGCACTAAGAATTTATGGATAAAAGTAGAGAAGGATAATGATAAGATTAATATAAGCATAACCGATAACGGTGGTGGCTTTAGGCGTGACAGTAATAACCGTGGAACCGGTACAGGGCTTAAAGTTGTAACACAGAGTATTCAGTTGCTTAATATGTATAATAGGGAACCGATTACCATGAGAATTTTAAATGTACAATTAGAGAACTCAGAAACAGGTTGTGAAATCAGATATTCTCTGCCTATGGGTTACTCGTATAAAATCAGAAAATAATTATGTCTGCATTTTTTAAAGTAGCAATAATAGACGACGAACAAGAATCGGCAAGAGCTTTGGTGGAGCAATTGAAGGTTTACCCCAGATTCCATGTAGATGGTGTGGCTCACGATGCAACGTCTGGAATCAGTATGATAAAACGTGTTCAGCCGGACTTGCTTTTTCTGGATGTTGAGTTACCGGAAATGTATGGAATGGAACTTTTGGGAGAAGTCAGGAACGACATAAAATGGAACATGCGTGTCGTTTTCTATACAGCTCACGACAAATATATGATCAACGCATTGAGGAACAGTGCTTTTGATTTTCTATTAAAGCCGATTGACAGAAAAGAATTTGAGATAGTTATATCAAGATTTCTTGTAGATTATGAAACCAAACCAGCTCTTTTTGAAAGAGAAGATATTGTGAATGTACATAAAGACTCATCATTCATGGTATTGTTGCCAACAGGTGAAATGAGAATGATAAAGACGGCTGATGTAGGTTTCTTCAGATATGCTTCTGATAGAAAGATATGGGAGGCCGTACTTACCACAGGCGAGAATGTTGCTTTGAGAAGAAATGTTTCTGCAGAGTTCTTGTGTGCGTTTGACAATAAGTTTGTGCAAGTACATCAGTCATATATTGTGAACATGGATTTTCTGGTCATGATTCATGACAATAATTGTGTGTTATGTCCACCTTTTGAGGATTGCACCGAAGTGGTTGTTTCCAGAAAGTATAAAAAAGGTTTGATGGAACAATTCTGTATCTTTTGATTTATTATATATAAAAAAATAAGACGGCTGAAAACTTTTTTGGTATTCAGCCGTCCTTTTTATATTAATCTGTGACTAGATTATTTTTCTTCGCTCCAGTCCATTGCAGCCATACGCTTGTAAGAAGCATAGCGTTTCTTAGCCATGTCTTCGCAAGCAGCGAACAAGTCAGCGGCTTCAGTAGGATACTGTTTCATTACAGAAGCGAAACGAACTTCGCCCTTCAAGTAATCCTGGAATCCTTCCCAGTTTGGTTCTTTAGAGTCAAGTGAGAATGGGTTCTTACCTTCTTCTTCCAATGCTGGGTTGAAGCGCCACAAGTGCCAGTAACCACATTCTACAGCCTTAGCCTCTTCAGCCTGAGATTTACCCATACCAGCTTTCAAACCGTGGTTGATACATGGAGCATAAGCGATAACTAATGATGGACCTGGATAAGCTTCAGCTTCGCGGATAGCCTTCAATGTCTGAGCCTGGTCAGCACCCATTGCAATCTGTGCAACGTAAACATATCCGTAAGTTGTAGCTATCATACCAAGGTCTTTCTTGCGTACTCTCTTACCAGATGCAGCGAATTTAGCGATAGCACCAAGAGGAGTAGCCTTAGATGACTGACCACCAGTGTTAGAGTAAACTTCTGTATCAAGTACAAGGATGTTTACATCTTCACCAGAAGCGATAACGTGGTCAAGACCACCGTAACCTATATCGTAAGAAGCACCGTCACCACCGATAATCCACTGTGAGCGTTTTACCAGGTAGTCTTTGAATTCAGCGATAGTAGCGCAGTAAGAGCACTTGTCTTTTGCAGCTTCTACCATAGGGATGATCTTTTCAGCAGCAGCTTTGCTCTTGTCAGCATCGTTGCGGCCGTCAATCCATTCCTGGAATGCTTCTTTATATTCAGCTGGAGTACCTTCAGCAGCGATAGCAGCCTTCATTGCTTCTTCCAGACGGTTGCGGAGTTTCTTGTTAGCCAATTCCATACCAAGACCGAATTCGCAGAAGTCTTCGAACAATGAGTTAGCCCATGCTGGACCCTGACCCTTTTCGTTTGTTGTATATGGAGTTGAAGGAACTGAACCAGAGTAGATAGAAGAACATCCTGTTGCGTTAGCTACCATTTCACGGTCACCGAACAACTGAGAAATCAATTTAACGTATGGAGTTTCACCACAACCTGAGCAAGCTCCAGAGAACTCGAACAATGGAGTAGCGAACTGAGAGTTCTTAACGTTAGCCTTGATGTCAACCAAGTGCTGTTTGCTCTTAACGTTTTCAGCGCAGTAAGTCCAGTTAGCAGCTTCAGCAAGCTGAGTTTCAAGAGGTTTCATAGTAAGAGCCTTACCACCCTTCTTAGGATTACCCGGACATACGTCAGCACAGTTACCGCAACCCAAGCAGTCCATTACGTCAACCTGCATACGGAATGTCATACCGTCGAACTGCTTACCTACAGCCTTCAATGTAGTGAAGTTAGCACCAGCCTGTTCGTTAGCGTCAAGAACGAATGGACGGATAGCAGCGTGAGGACAAACGTAAGCACACTTGTTACACTGGATACAGTTTTCAGCATTCCATTCTGGAACGAAAGCAGCTACACCACGTTTTTCGTATTTAGCTGTTCCCTGATGCCAAGTACCGTCTTCGATACCCTTGAATGCAGAAACTGGAAGCAAGTCACCATCCTGAGCGTTGATAGGACGAACAACTTCGTTGATGAATGCTGGATCGTTGTTAGCGGCAGCACCTTCAACTTCGAGGCTAGCCCATGCTGGATCTACAGTAAGCTGTTTGTATTCACCACCACGGTCAACAGCAGCATAGTTCTTGTTTACAACGTCTTCACCCTTCTTACCGTATGACTTAACGATGAATTTCTTCATCTGTTCTACAGCAAGTTCTACAGGGATAACGCCTGTGATACGGAAGAATGCAGACTGAAGGATTGTGTTAGTACGGTTACCAAGACCGATTTCCTGAGCAATCTTAGTTGCATTGATGTAGTAAACAGTGATATTATTTTCTGCGAAATATTTCTTAACCTTGTTAGGCAAGTTCTTAGCAAGTTCTTCACCTTCCCAGATAGTGTTAAGAAGGAAAGTACCGTTCTTACGCAAACCGCGAGTTACATCGTACATGTGCAAGTAAGCCTGTACGTGGCAAGCTACGAAGTTAGGAGTAGTTACCAAGTATGTAGAGCGGATTGGGTGGTCACCGAAACGCAAGTGAGAGCAAGTGAAACCACCAGACTTCTTAGAGTCGTAAGAGAAGTATGCCTGGCAATATTTGTTAGTGTTGTCACCGATAATCTTAACTGAGTTCTTGTTAGCACCTACAGTACCGTCAGCACCAAGTCCGTAGAATTTAGCTTCGAACATACCTTCACCGCCAAGAGCGATTTCTTCTTTCTTAGGAAGAGAAGTGAATGTAACGTCGTCAACTATACCGATTGTGAAATGGTCTTTTGGAGTAGGCAAAGCCAAGTTTTCGTAAACAGAAAGAATCTGAGCAGGAGTTGTATCCTTAGAACCAAGACCGTAGCGTCCGCCAACGATAACAGGAGCATTTTCCTGTCCGTAGAAGCAGTCTTTAACGTCAAGGTAAAGAGGTTCACCGTTAGCTCCAGGTTCTTTTGTACGGTCAAGAACTGCGATACGTTTAGCAGTCTTAGGTACAGCAGCCAAGAAGTGTTTAGCTGAGAACGGACGATACAAGTGTACAGAAACCAAACCAACTTTTTCGCCGTTAGCCATCAAGTGGTCGATAGCTTCGCGAGCAGCTTCTGTTACAGAACCCATAGCGATGATTACGCGTTCAGCGTCTTCAGCACCATAGTAGTTGAACAAGCCGTAGTTACGTCCTGTAATCTTGCTGATTTCGTTCATATATTCTTCTACGATAGCAGGAACTGCGTCATAGAATGGGTTGCATGATTCTCTGTGCTGGAAGAAGTGGTCTGGGTTTTCAGCCATACCGCGTGCAACTGGCTTATTAGGGCTTAGTGCACGTTCACGGAATTCAGCCAAAGCTTTCTGGTCGATAAGTGGAGCGAGGTCTTCGTTTTCCAACATTTCGATTTTCTGTATTTCGTGTGAAGTACGGAAACCATCGAAGAAGTTCAAGAATGGAACGCGTGATTTGATAGTTGACAAGTGAGCAACACCGGCCAAATCCATAACTTCCTGTACAGAACCTTCGCAAAGCATAGCGAAACCAGTCTGACGGCAAGACATAACGTCCTGATGGTCACCGAAGATACACAATGCGTGAGAAGCAAGTGTACGAGCTGATACGTGGAATACACATGGAAGGAATTCACCTGCAATCTTATACATGTTAGGGATCATAAGAAGAAGACCCTGAGATGCAGTGTAAGTAGTAGTCAAGGCACCAGCCTGAAGAGATCCGTGTACAGCACCTGCTGCACCGCCTTCTGACTGCATTTCCTGAACAAGAACTGTTTCGCCGAAGATGTTTTTACGTCCTGCGGCAGCCCATTCATCTACATATTCAGCCATTGTAGAAGATGGAGTGATAGGGTAGATAGCTGCTACTTCTGAGAACATATACGAGATATGTGCTGCAGCCTGGTTACCATCACAAGTGATGAATTTTTTTTGTTTAGTCATACAATTACTAAATTATAATAATTAGTTAATAAGAACTTGTATTCTCGTTTAATATAAGAATCCGAACATCCATAACGGAATCTGGTTACCATGTCCCAGTTCCAATTTGTGCATTGCGTAATATACGTTCGGGTTAGTTTTGAACTTACTTCCTTCGGCGCATATTCTGAAATGCAGGTCGTTGTCAACAAGGAAAGATGTTCCCTTGTCTCCCTTGTTTATCTTGTGATCTTTCCACAGAGAGTTAACAAAGAATGTTTCCAATACATCTTGCTCTTCCACTTTCACCGGATAAATGCTATACATCAGACTGGTGTTGTGCATCATGATTTTTGCAGGTTTCTTCGGGAATGATTCTCCTTTAGGGTAAACCATGTTTATCAGTCTTGCATCAGCCAGATATTTGATATAGTTCATTACCGTTGCGCGTGAAGTCTGTATCTCTTCTGCCAGTTGGCTTACGTTGGGTGCTCCCGGTCCGTCAACCGCCAGTAAATATAGTAATTTTTTTATTTTCGAGAGATATTTCAGCTCAATTTGTTTTATTAATAATATATCCACTTCCACCATCATGTTCATTGTTTTCAGCAGATTTTCTGAGAAATTCCTTTTTTCAAGGAAGAACGGATAGAATCCATGATGTATATAATCCTGCAGATATTGTGTAGGATTGACATGCGGAAGTATGGTTTTTGCTATATGCTCGTGGTTGTTCAGTATTTCCTCCAAAGTATATTTGGAGAAATTGTTGCCAGTCTGTAGATTTAGGAATTCACGGAATGAAAATCCTCTGAGGTTATACGATTTCACTATACCGTTAAGTTCTGGATTTTCTTCCTTAAGTCTCATTACCGACGAACCCGTAAATACGATTTTCAAGTTCGGAAACTTTTCATAACATGTACGCAAGGCGACACTCCAATCGGGCAATTTGAATACCTGGTCTATGAGAAGTACTTTTCCACCACGCTTTATGAAATCGGCTGCAAAGTCAACCAGACTGGTCTGCGAGAAGTAAAAGTTATTCATGTTTACATAAAGGCAAGAACGGTCCAAACCAAACTTTTCTTTTGCATATTGCAGAAGGAAAGTAGTTTTTCCTACTCCTCTAGTACCTTTGATACCAATCAAGCGTGCGCACCAGTCTATTTCGTCCATAAGATCTCTGCGTACGGGAGCATTGGTATGCTCAACCAAATAAGAATGTGTTCTATAAAAAGCCTCCATGAATATATTCTTTACTTTGGTGCAAATATACGAATAGTTCATAATATTGCAAACTAGACATAGCAAAAATTATTTTTTAGTATATCTTTGTAGATAAATTTCTGTGAAGATACGATGGAAAAGCAGTTGTACATATTCAATCCTTGGCACGACATGGCCTTGGCTAATTTCACTCCATATTTTAAAGTATCATCGGAAATACTTCGCATGAGTTGCGATTTGTGTTTCCTTCCCGTTTGGTATGCTCCTGATGATGCATATATTAGAATTTACGATACCGATACGGCTGAAACATTTATTTCCCAAGTATCTGAGTTCGGAAGATTTGAGAAGTCAAGATTTGTTGAAAATGGTTTTGCATGCGATATTGTGCCTTGGGGATGGAGTCCTTCTTTAGTGCATACGCTTGTTAAAGACGGGGTTGACAGCTGTTTTTTGCCAACTCATGAGACGCTGGATAAAATACGTTTCCTGTCAGGCAGGCAGAGGTGTGTAGATGTATTGTCAGAACTTTCCGTTGTTGAATCTACATGTGGAAAGGCCTTTTGCTGTTACAGCATGGAAGATGTGAAAAACTATCTTCAGATATACGGCAAACTTATACTTAAATCTCCATGGTCGGGTAGTGGTAGAGGTCTTTGTCGTGTATCTCCAGATGTATGGAGTAAAAATATTGAAGGGTGGATTTCACGTATTCTTCGCACCCAAGGATGTGTGATGGCAGAACCTATATATAATAAGGTGTGCGATTTTGCAATGGAATTCTATTCTTCTCCCGAGGGTAGTGTGTCTTTTGCCGGCTATTCATTGTTTGAGACTGATGTGTTTGGCAATTATAAGCAGAATTTATTATTGTCTGATGATGAGATAGAAACACGTTTGTTTTCTTACAATATTCCGTTTGACACACTGCGTGAAGTGCGCAGGCGACTGATTGATATCTTCAATAATATGATAGCAGGGGCTTATACCGGTTATTTTGGAGTGGATATGATGTTGTGTTTTCAAGATGAAGAGATGTTGTTGCATCCATGTATAGAAATAAATATGAGGATGAATATGGGTGTCGTGTCACGCATCATTTATGACAGATACCTATCTTCATCCTCACATGGCTATTTTGTTACAGAACATTATAATTCAGATGGTGAAGCTCTGCAGTCTCATCGGAAAATGTTGTCCGAGCAACCTTTGGTTCTCGATTCCGATGGTCGTATCAAAAGCGGATATCTCACTCTTACTCCTGTTCTGTCTTCTACTCGATATCAGGCATACGTGATTGTGAAGGAATGATGATTCTTCTTCCGAAGTTTGCCTTTTTAGGAGTTTCTATTGCCTTCAGATCAGCAGTATGTGTTTCTTGCGTTCTTGATGCCGGATATACTTTTCCGGCTTTTTCAAGTGCTACTCTTAGCATAGCTTCGTTTTCGTCACCAAGTTGATATGTTTCCAAAGGGTTGTCTTCTGCTTTTACATTAGGTGTAAGTCCGTTTGGCATACAAGGTGTTTCGTCTTTTACATTTTTATATATGCTAACCATAACATAAATACCCCAGTCTTTTATAACCTGTGGAACTTTATCGTATGCGTCTTCTGCGGCAAGCATCCATCCAGTGCAATATTTACCGTGCGATTGTTCACCTATAAGTTCAATATCCATATATGGCATTAATCCTGACAGAAGAGCTTCCGAAGCTGACGCACTGTTGCCTGTTATGATACCATAGATTTTTTCCAGACCGATGTTTGCATCTTTTGTGCTTACATTCAAGTCCATATCTTCATAATTATATTCTGTTTGGAATCTTGTGATGGTAGAAATACCTTCCTGTTCATAGTACTTTGTAAAGAATTCATTATAATCTTCTTTTTCGAAAACATCTTTATTTGTTACATTAACCTGTGGGGCGAACATTGATGCCAAAACATTTTCGGTAATTACATATCCTCCTCCATTATATCTGAGGTCCAGAATTAGTTCTTTTATACCCTCGTTCTTGAATTCCTTGCATATGTTTATAAGTTTAGGGATGGATTTCAAGTCAAAGCTGCTGTATGCCAGATATCCCACTTTCTTACCATCTAAATTATATACTGAGTCGCACAAAATGGGGTTTTCGTACGTCTTTACCGCTTCCAATGACAATTCGGTAGTTGGTGTTATAGTATTGCCAACCAGTTTTGCCATTGAAAGTTTTATTTGAGAAGAGTAAAACAGATCAAGGTAATTTTCTGTAGTAAGTGTTTTACCATCTATTTTATATATCAAATCTCCTCTTTTAATTCCTGCTTTTTCAGCAGGACTGTTTTCCGATACAAATGCTACAGCAGCTATAACTTTGTTGGAATTTTCACTCAACAAATAAACTTTGGGAGTATATCCGTATGTAGTAGTAACCCCTTCTACACTGCTTGTAAACTCGTCCATGTTGTCAGTCAGCATAGTCCATTTGTCAATCTCATTAGTTCCGTCGTGATATCGTATTTTTTCTACAGTTGCTATTGGGTCACTATTCTTTTCCGGATCAAGCTGGTTAAGATCTTTTGAAATCTCCTCGTTCCAGTAATAATATATTTCCAATGCTTCTCTTGCGAATCTGTTTGCATACCTGGTTTCTTCTGTGATTTTTGATTTATCACCCGAATTGTCACTGTTTCCTTCTTCTTTTGTACATCCTGTGATAACATATCCTGAAATTATTAAGCAGGACAATGTGAGTTTAAGTCTGTTTAAGTCCATAGTTTCTCTTTTTTAAGATTATTAGTTTACTTAGATTACAAATCTAAATAAAAAACTGTTTTTTGTGCAATTTATACAGTAAAAAAACTGTTTTTTTTCTAGTATTCCAAATCTATTTTTAAACGTGCGCACATTTAACTTAAAACGTACGTTCATTCGATTTAAAACGTGCGCACGTTTAAGGTAAAACATGCGCACGTTTTTTAGGGGATATAAAATCGAATAGAAATCCAATTTTTATTCAAAATCACTTTGTTGTTTCTCAACCTCTTTAAGTCTTAATCGGCTAAGTTCTTGCTGAAGTTTTTTTATCTCTTCTTCGCAATTGCTCTTTCCTTCGGAAATAGATTTATTTATCATTTTATTACCTTCCTGTAATAAAGAAAGTTCATTCTTGTCTGCAATAATCCTATGTTTTGAATCAATTGTTTTGATTATAAGTTCGGCAGATAATGGAGTGTGAATACCTTCGAACACTACAGAAGCCTTTATCTTTATCTTACCGGCATTAGTATTGGCACGAACCAATACAGGAGCAGTTCCCCATTGTACCTGACGCGGGTTAGTGAAAGTGGCATTGTCTGCAACAAGTTCACCGTTGCCTTCAATATCGAACTTAATGTGGTAATTGTTCAGGCGCTTGATGTTGCCTTTGTCATCAGCTACAGCTGCAACAACTGTAACCAAATCAGAACCGTTTGCTTCTAAATTCATATTTTCATTGTCTGCCCATAAGATGAGTTTAGAAGGACGACGTGTAGGCATCACTTTATGAGTGGCTACAACCTTACCATCTATCAGACCTTCTGCAAGCAGATAAGAGTTATTATGTTTATCCAACATATAAGATGGACTGAAAAGGAAGTATTAAAACATTAATTCCATTTTCAGTCCATTTTACAATTACAGTTTCCAGCCGGAAATGCTTTCTTGAATATTCCATAAATGAGCGTACAGCCCTTCATTTCGGACAAGGTCATCATGTGTGCCTTCTTCCTTTATCCGTCCGTTGTCCAAGACAATAATCTGGTCGGCATCCTTGATAGTTTTAAGCCTGTGGGCAATGGCGATAACGGTACGTCCCTTGATTAAAGAATCGATTGCTTTCTGTACTTCCACTTCATTTTCGGGGTCAAGTGAGGCGGTCGCTTCATCAAGCAGGATGATTTGTGCGTCTTTCAGCATGGCACGGGCTATGGATATGCGTTGCTTTTCTCCGCCCGAAAGGGTACACCCTCCTTCGCCTACCAAGGTGTCATATCCTTTGGGCAACCGCATGATGAAATCATGGCAACAGGCTTTTTTAGCTGCGGCTATAATTTCTTCTTCCGTCGCGTCAGTTTTACCAAAGCGGATATTATTGCGTATGGTGTCCTGAAACAGATAGACATCCTGAAATACCATAGAGATGTGGCTCATCAGACTTTCTGGATTTATCTCATTCATCGGAACACCATTGAAAAAGATACATCCTTTCTGTGGGTCGTAGAAACGGGCGCAAAGCTTCATCACCGTACTTTTCCCGCTTCCCGAAGGTCCGACAAGAGCCGTCAAGGAGTTTTTCGGGAGCGTAATGTTTATATCATGCAACACTTCCTTGTCTTGATAGGCAAACGATACGTGTTCAAACCGGATGTCGCCTGCTGCCGGGGATTGCCGTTCTCCTTTCATCTCCGGCTCGTTCATCAAGGAAAGGATGCGTCCACCGGCAATGGAAAAATAGCGGAACTCGGTAAAGTTTGTCAGTGCGGAAGTCAGCGGGTCGAACACACGAGAACCGACTACAAGGAATAGCACGAATACAAGGATTGAAAGTTGCCCTCCCAACAGAAGGTAAGTTCCACATAGCACCATCATTGTCAGCCCGGCACGTACTAAAGTGATGCTCAACAAGACGAATGGGCCTAACAAGGCCTCCTGACGGATGCAAGCACGGCGAAGTTCCGCAAAAGCATCGCGCAACCTAACAAAGCGGTCACCTATCAGATTGTACGCTTTCATTACACGAATACCCTGTAAGTATTCTTCCAACCGATTTCCAGCATTTATTTTTGCTTGAATTTGCCTGCCGCTTAACTTCCGCTGTGCCTTTGTGCTTGCCCACAGGACGAGCAAGGCAAGCGGCAAGGCGGCAAACATACTGACCGCCATCCTCCAATCTATCCATACAAGCGAAGCAAAAGCCAGTACGGGCATGACTATGGCACCCATAAGTTGGGGCAGGTGGTGCGAAATTCCGGTTTCTGCCATCATGAAGTCCGTAACAAGCATAGACGACAAATCACCCGGATCACGTTTCGACAAAAAGCCCAACGATAGTTTCCGCAAGTGCTCCGCCAGCGACAAACGCCCGGAAGCACTCATTTCGTATGCTCCTCTAAAATTGGCTCGGTAGGATGCCCGTTCTGCCAAAGCCATGACCAGCATATAAACAGCCATAATGCCGAATATCCACCACAGGCGGGTCGTGTCAAGCGGCTGTCCGCTCCCGTCAAATGCACTGAAAATGATACGTATCGCTTCTATAGAAAGACAAAACGGTACTATATTCACTAAGTTGGCAAGCATGGTGTAACCCACCGGCTTGTAAAGTCTTTCCGTGTGACCTATTGTAATATTCTTTATTGCATTCATATCTTATTTTATTTATATGCTATAATATGTATTTCTTCCTTTTTACGGATTGTTCTGATGGATGAAAATCCGGCTTCATGCAACCGCTCTTCCAATTCTGCCGGAGTATAGACAACCATACCGTCTATCCGTTCCGTCCACATTTCTCCAAGTTCGGGGTCGCTCGCTTCCAGACTAATAAGGAAACAACCTCCTTCTCGGAGAACACGCGCCACTTCAGACAACGCAATGTTTACAGGCGACCAAAAATAGACCGTTTCAAAAGCCGTGATAGCATTAAAGAATCCATCCTCATAAGGTAATGAACAAACATTCCCTTGTTGTATGAAACATCTTTTATTCAAGTCTTTTTCGTTATACTTTTGGGCGAATGAAACACTTTCTTCTGACAGGTCTATGCCATAGATATTTCCTTTTGGACATAAATTCAATAAACGTTTCAAATTCGCACCACCGCCACAGCCTATATCAAGAACATTCCAATTCGGCTGCCATTCCACTTGCTTCATGCCACGATTAGCTAAAGATGCATGAAAACAATTCATTCCTCGCAAAATCATCCGTCCCCAAAATCCTTGCGGACAACTTGTGTTTTGCAAGACCTTGTTTAAGAAATTCTTCTTTCTCATATTGCTTTTAGTTTTTGTTCAACGTCCAATGGTATGCGCTCGTATAGGCATCCCACATGTTTTTATATACACCCTCCGTCACAGACAATTGTTCATGCCTTCCGCATTGCACAATGCTTCCTTCTTTCATGACGACAATCTGATGCGCAGAAATAATGGAAGAAAGGCGATGGGCAATCACAATGACCGTTTTATCCTTTATCAGTGACTGCAAAGCCATCTGCATTTTATGCTCGTTTTCAGGGTCAGCGAAAGCAGTCGCTTCGTCCAACACCAGTATCGGAGCATTCTTCAATATGGCACGAGCCACACATATCCGTTGGGCTTCACCGCCGGACAGGAATACACCTTTATCGCCTATCCTTGTTTCGTAGCCTTGCGGCAAACGCTCTATGAAATCGTGGCATTGGGCAGCTTTCGCAGCGGCTATCACCTTTTCTTTTGTAGCATCTGGAGAACCTACGGCAATGTTCTCATATAATGTGTCGTAAAAAAGGAAAGTGTCTTGAAATACAAATGAAACCATGTCCATCAGTTTTGCCGTATCTATCTGACGAATGTCAATACCTCCTATACAAATTTCCCCTTGCTCCACATCCCAGAACCGGGGTATTAGGTTGGCAACCGTTGATTTTCCGCTTCCTGAAGGACCGACAAGGGCGGTTATCTTTCCTTGTGGAGCTTTGAAGCTGACATCACGCAAGGCTTCCGTTCGTGTTCCCTGTTCCGTGTTTTCGTAGAAGAATGACACATGGCGAAATTCCACATCGTAAGCGGCAGGCACTTGCGGATGTACCGGCTCCGGCACAGGTTTCTTTTCAAGTATGCGGTCGATACGGTTTACACCTTCATCGATGTCGCGCGTATTACCTCCCAAGAATGTCAGTTTATAAACGGGGGAAGCCATACCCGGTCCCATGATAATGAAGAACAGCCACACCACAGCCAATGAGAGTGATTGCGGACTGGCTTGCAACAGCAGAATACCCATAGGAAGAATAAACGTAACCATCGAATTAAGCAAGACGGTAAATGCTATCATACCGTTCTGATATGTGTCACAACATTTCAAGGCGAATGTCTTGTATGCCTGAATTTCGGTATTGAACTGGCGGAACGAACGGACGCTCTGCCCGAAAATCTTGACTACGGGCATTCCCCGTACATACTGCACGGCGGACGCGCTCATCTTTTCCTGCGCATCGTAATAGATGGCCATGAACTCCCTTGCCCTTTTTCCCATGAAATTGGAAAATTGCAGGAATAAGCTAAGCACCACAACGGCCAGGCACACGACTGTCAGCCACACATCCAGCGAGAAAAAGATGACCAGCATTACCACTACCGTTGCCATTACATTGACCAAATCCGGAATGGTATGGGCGATGAAGCCCTCTATTTTCTCGATATTCTGGTCCATTGTTTTCTTGATGGCTCCCGTAGAGGTATTGTTCAAATATCCCAAAGGCAGTTTGCCGATATGTTCAGACAGACGGACACGCAACCCATACAAGATACGGAATGCAGCCACATGTGAGGACATCAGGGCGGCATAGAGCAATATCAATCCGCCAACAAGCCCTCCAAATGCAATCCATCCCCAACGCATCATGTCCGTTCCGTCCAAAGCGGAAAGATTGGAGCCATTCGACAGCAACTCTTTCAAAATTTCATAAACTGCCCAATAAGGCACAAGCATACACACCGCGCTGCCAGCCGACAGCAGACCTGCTAATATAAGCAGACCTTTCCTTTGTCCCGCTATCTCGAACAGACGGGACAAACCTTTTTTCTTTTTTGACTTTTCCATTGTTATTACGCTATTTTGATGTGATTTTATATCCGAGCAATGAACTGAATTTGTAGCAGAGCCAAGGGATGCGCCCCAATATCTGCCCGAAGAAGAATCCCCAGCGTGAACGGAAGAACTTCATATAGTTAGCCTGTTCAATGAGCTTTAAAGACGGTTCCCATTGTTCCACCACATACCCGTTGCTTATGCCGGAACGGATTTGAGCCTCGTGTTTGCGGAGCGAATCGGGCTTCACACCATGTCGGCTCATTATCGTGCCGCACACGTCAAACCACAATTCACCTCCCCCGAAACGGTTTGCCACGTGATGCAGGAAGGATTTTACTTGCTTCTCGTAGAAGTACATCAGTACCCCCTCCACGATGAAGATAAATTCTGCTTCGGGGTGCTTCCGGCGCAGGTCATCCATCCAGTCGGTCTCCAACAAAGACGCTTCAATATAGACATTGTCCGGCTGTTCGGGTATCAATTCCCGGCGTAGAGCAATGACCTCAGGCAAATCCAAATCATAAAAGACTGCTTTCTGACTTCCGATACGCTGGAAACGGGTATCCAGTCCACATCCCACATTGACCACGACCGGATGCGAATGTGCTTTAATAAATCGGCGCACAGCGCAGTCAAAATACCATCCACGCACCACGCATCCCACTTCGCTCAACTTTGCCCCGTCGAACTGGGAATAATCGTATTCCAAACTGTCCGCCAGCCATTCCGCAGCCTTGTCATATAGAATGGGATTATTCCGGCGACTTTCTTTGGCTCTCATGTATAGCGGAATAAGCAATGTTTCCGCTACAATACTCTTAAACTCGTATTTCTGTCTCATATTTTTGGAGTGTTTAATAGTGAACGATATTCAGAATTGTTCATAAAAAAAGGAGGAAACCTCCGTGAAGATTTCCTCCTTACCAACCGTTCTGATGCGGTTGAATGTTCGTATGTACGTTGTCTGTATCTCATATCTTGATAATAGCCCTCCAACCTTGGATTTCAAACAGAATATAATCGTGCAAAATAGCCTCCATCTCTTGCCGGGGTACGGAATGCATCAATAGCTCCTCGAACATCGTGAACATCCATACCGTATGCAAATGAATGATAAAATCGGACACAGCCGTATTGATTTCGGGATGTTTCCGCTGCATGGACGCGAACCACGCCTTAACCAATTCCGTGGAACGGTCGGTATAATTCTCACGGAAGCGTTCCAATGAAGAACCTTGCGCACGGAACAACAGTATTTCCATTAGCGAACGGTGTTTGTCTATAAGCGAAACATATTCATCAATGCAGGATTTCAGGTATTTTTCCGACCGCATCATCATAATATCTTCGCCCCGTATGCCGTGGTGTTCTTGCAGCATGGCTTCCAAAGCGCACAAAACAGGACGGACCACTTCACGGAATAATTCATCTTTGCTTGTGAAGTAGTTATAGATATTCCCGACACCAACCCCAGCTAACTCCGCTATTTCGCGCATGGAAGTTTTGGAATAGCCTTTCTTCTCGAATTGCTGCCTGGCAATCGTCAATATCCGACCCCGTATGTCCTCTTTCAGCACTTGCATTTATAATGAACAATGTTTCTGATTTTGTTTCTGCAAATGTACGGGGCTTAAATTTATCCGGCAATACCTATTTTTAGGGATTTTACAATATCCAATATATACTTTGGACTTTATTTTATGTAAGCGTAAATAAGAAGTAGAATAGTGTAAAATATAAAAAAGGACATCATAATTTTCGTCCAAAAACTTGATAGCCAAATACCTTCATTCTTTTGAAGGTGTTTGGCTAACTTTTTACTATGTTCCTCCAAAAGTTTTTTCTCTGCCTTGATGTTGAATGGTAAGTTTAAAACCATACTTACAGCTTCTAATGGTGTTGAGGCTTTAAATGTTATATCACGAAATATGCCTAGTATAATAGTCAGCGATGTCATGATGCCTGAAATGGATGGATATGAATTATGTAGTAGGATAAAGAAAAACAAAGATATGTGCCATATACCGGTAATTTTACTTACTGCAAGGGATGATGAACATAGTAAGAAAAGAGGATATGAAGTTGGTGCTGATACATATATTTCCAAACCTTTCGATATCGAGACTCTGTTAGAAGTGATTAAGGGGTTGCTTAGAAACAGAAAACAGACAAAACAGTTTTATATGAATTTTTCTGCAGTTCCTGAAATGGAAAACAAGAACTTGGGCAATGCCGATGAAATATTTATAAAGAAACTTAATGAGGTTATAAAAGAGAATATCAGTAATCCGGATCTTGATATAAACCTAATAAGCGCATCTATAGGAATGAGCAGAACCTCTTTCTATAATAAATTGAAATCAGTGACAGATGTAAGTGGTAGTGAGTATATAAATAGAATTAGGCTGGAATATGCAATGAATCTTATAAAATCAACAGACCTTAGTTTTACCGAAATATCTGAGATGTCCGGATTTACTTCTTCTAAGTATTTCAGTACAATATTCAAACAGTATATTGGTATGACGCCTACTCAATTCAGGAGTAAAGAGAGAGAGGCATAGTGGTAATGTGTTTCAGAATATAATGATTTGAGCAAAATGTAATCATTAGATGATAATGAGTATGCTGTTTAATTTAATAAACGGCAGGGCATTGTAATGTTAAGTTTTGGAGAGTTCATATATTGAAAATTTCTTAAAATAATTTTTGATTAAAATCGTATTTTATAAAATACGTTCTAAAATATGGACTTTCAGGAAGTTTTTACTACTTTTATTTCGATTACGCAATTTATCTATATTCTGAAAGACATTTTTTACCAACTTAAATATAATCAACATGAAATCAATCATTAAAACCAGTTTACTGGGATTGACGTTTGCTGGTGTGATATTCTCATCTTGCACGTCCGGAGAAACAGCAAAAGCTGACTATCAAGTAGTACCAATGCCTCTGGAAATTTCTGCTGTTCAGCAGTCTCCTTTTTTACTTAAGAATGGTGTCAGTATTTATTATACCGCCGGAAATGAGAAGATGAAGCGGAATGCGGAGTTCTTGGCTTCATATATCAGGGAACAGACAGGTATAGAACTTAAAACTCAGGAAGGTGAGGGAAAGAGTGGAGGAATATCTCTTCAACTTGGCTTGGATAATGCAAATCCTGAAGCTTATCAGTTGAAAGTTACAGGAGATAATGTCGTGATAAGTGCACCGACAGAGGCCGGTGTATTCTATGGAATACAGACTTTGCGTAAATCAGTTTCTGTAAATAAAGCATCTGCAATAGAACTTCCTGCCGTTGACATTGTAGATAAACCAAGATTCAGTTATCGTGGAATGATGCTGGATGTTGGTCGCCATTTCTTTACGATGGATGAAATAAAGACTTATATTGATATTCTGGCACTTCATAATATCAACCGTTTCCACTGGCATTTGTCCGAAGATCAGGGATGGCGTATAGAAATAAAGAAATATCCAAAACTTACTGAGGTTGGTGCCTACCGTAAAGAAACTGTTATTGGACGTAATTCAGGTAAATATGATGGAAAACCATACGGAGGTTTCTATACTCAGGAACAGGCAAAGGAGATTGTGGACTATGCAGCAAAGAGATATATCACTGTAATTCCTGAAATAGATCTTCCAGGTCATATGCTTGGAGCGTTGGCTGCATATCCTGAACTGGGATGTACTGGAGGACCGTACGAAGTGTGGACACAATGGGGAGTTTCGGACAATGTTCTTTGTGCCGGAAATGACAAGACTATAGAGTTTATAAAGGATGTATTGGCTGAAATCATTGAGATATTCCCTTCTGAATATATACATGTAGGTGGTGATGAATGTCCTAAGATACAGTGGGCGAAATGTCCTAAATGTCAGGCAAGAATTAAGGCTTTAGGACTGAAGACAGATAAAAAGCATACAAAAGAAGAGCGCTTGCAGAGTTATGTCATACATGAAGCTGAAGAATTCTTGAATTCAAAAGGCCGTCAGATGATTGGTTGGGACGAAACTCTTGAAGGTGGTCTAGCTCCTAACGCTACAGTAATGTCATGGCGCGGCGAAGGTGGTGGTATTGAAGCTGCCAAACAGAAACATAATGTTATCATGACTCCTAATACATATTTGTATTTTGACTATTATCAGTCTAAAGATACAGACACTGAGCCTTTGGCTATAGGTGGATACCTTCCGATGGAGCGTGTTTACAGCTATGAACCTATGCCTTCTTCACTTACTCCTGAGGAACAGAAATATATCATTGGAGTACAGGCTAATCTTTGGACAGAATATATTCCTGTTTTCAGTCAGGCCGAATATATGGTACTTCCTCGTATGGCTGCACTTTGCGAGTCTCAATGGTGTGCTCCTGAAAAGAAGAATTATGATGAGTTCCTTAAGAGACTTGTGAGACTTGTTGATATTTATGAACTTAATGGATGGAATTATGCAAAGCATATATTCGATGTGATGCTGACTCTTACTCCTGATATGGAAAGTGGTACGCTTGATGCATCAGTACGTACATTGGATAATGCTCCTGTTTATTATACTTTGGATGGAACTGAGCCTACAGAGCAGTCTCAGCTTTACACGGATGTGGTGAAAATAAACAAGCCTTGTGTATTGAGAACAGTTGCTATACGTCCTAACGGAAAATCTCATGTCACTACAGATACTATTACTTTCAGCAAATCATCAATGAAGCCTATAACAATGCTTCAGCCTATTAACAAGCAGTATAAGTTCACAGGTGAAACTTTATTGGTTGATGGTATGACCGGCAATATGAATTATAAGACAGGCCGTTGGCTGGGATTTTATAAGAACGATTTGGAAGCTGTAATTGATTTGAAGGATGTTACGGAAATATCCTCATTAAGGATACGTACACTCGTTGAAAAAGGTGACTGGATTTTTGATACAAGAGGTATTACTGTCTCTGTTTCGGATGACAACAAGACTTTCAAGGAGGTGTATTCAGAATCTTATCCTGCAATGAAGGAAACTGATGCGAATAAGATTTATGTTCATCATCTCAAATTCTCTCCTGTCAAGACCCGTTACGTCAAGGTTAAGGCATTGGCAGAACACAGCATACCTTCATGGCATGGTGGAAAGGGAAATCCTGGTTTTTTGTTTGTAGATGAACTTACAATAGAATAACATTATTCATTTTATTATGGGGTAAAGAGTGGTAGGTTGTTATGTAGCATTCTTTACCTCATTTTTTTGATTAGAAAAATACCTAAACTAACTTATATGAATCTAAAGAAAAAAATCTCATTTATTTGTTTCTCAGCTTTGGCAGTGCTTATGTTGATGAATCAGATGTCATGTGCGGAGAAAGTCGTTGAAGGGAAGTTGTCGGTAACTCCGGTTCCTTCTGAAGTAAAATGGCATAATGGAGTATTCAAGCTTAATTCTTCTACTATATTTACAGTTGATGCTCCGGAGATTGACAAGAGTAATCTTACTTCTTATCTTCTTGCTTCACCTTTGAATATAAAATCATCTGATATAGAAGATGGTGATAATCGTATTGTATTGAAAGTAGTTCCATCGCTGGATGGCATGACTTCTTCCGAAGGTTATAGACTTTCAGTCGATAGAAAAGGAGTGAAAATTGAAGCTTTGTCCGGAGCCGGATTGTTCTATGGTGTTCAGACACTATTGCAAATGGCAGCTGAGTCTTCGGATATCCCTTTTATAGAAATAAAGGATGAGCCACGTTTTCAGTATAGAGGCATGATGCTTGATGTCTCACGTCACTTCTATGGTAAAGAGTTTGTAAAGAAGCAGATTGATCTTCTTGCATACTACAAAATAAACCGTCTTCATCTGCATCTCACGGATGCTGCAGGCTGGAGACTTGAAATAAAGAAATACCCACGTCTTACAGAGTTTGCTGCATGGCGTCCACAGGCTGTATGGAAAGAGTGGTGGAACGGTGACAGAAAATATTGTGAACAATCAGACCCTAGAGCACATGGAGGATTTTATACTCAGGATGAAATGCGTGAACTTGTGGAATATGCGGCTCAGAAGTATATTATTATTATTCCGGAGATAGAGATGCCAGCACATTCGGAAGAAGTTCTTACTGCATATCCTGAACTGTCGTGCACACATGTTCCATACAAGCAGGCTGATTTCTGTGTAGGTAATGAGAAAGTTTTCGAGTTTCTGGAAAATGTACTTCTCGAAGTGATGGAAATATTCCCTTCCGAGTATATCCATATTGGTGGTGATGAGGCAGGAAAAGCGTCCTGGAAAACATGTAAGCTATGTCAGGCCCGTATGAAAAAGGAAGGGCTGAAGGATGTGAATGAACTTCAGAGTTATATGATACATCGTATGGAGAAATTTTTGAACAGTCATGGACGTAACCTTTTGGGATGGGATGAAATTCTTGAAGGAGGACTTGCTCCGAATGCAACGGTAATGTCATGGAGAGGAACAGAGGGTGGACTAAAAGCTGTTAAGGCTGGTCAGAAAACAATTATGTCCCCCGGGCAATATTGCTATCTTGACGGTTATCAGGATGCACCGTATTCACAGCCTGAAGCTATTGGTGGATATCTTCCGTTGAGTAAGGTTTATAGCTATAACCCTGTGCCTGATTCTCTTTCAGCTTCTGAAAAAGAACTTATATATGGTGTTCAGGCCAATCTATGGACAGAGTATGTGCCTACTGAAGAACATGTGGAATATATGCTTTATCCGCGAATGATAGCTTTGGCGGAAGTTGCATGGTCCAAACGGGAAAATCGTTCTTGGGATGATTTCCATACACGTGCCTTGAAGATAGTTGATGAACTCAAACAGAAAGGTTATAATCCATTCGACCTGAAAAATGAGATAGGTAACCGTAAAGAGGCTCAGGCTCCTGTAGAACATCTTGCTTTAGGTAAGAAAGTAAAATATAATGCTCCATATTGGAATAACTATCCTGCGAATGGGGAGGCGACTCTTACTGACGGTCTTCGTGGAGGCTGGAATTATAATGACCGGTTATGGCAAGGATTTGTAACAAAGAATAGGGTAGATGTTGTGATTGATTTGGAAAAAGAGACAGAGATACATTCGGTAGCGGCAGACTTTATGCAGATTTGCGGTCCGGAAGTGTTTATGCCTGCCAAGGTTATAATTTCTGTGTCCTCAGACGGTGAGAACTTTACCGTATTGTCTGAAATTGATCATGAAGTTGTGAGAGACGATGAGGTTTCTTTCAAGAACTTCGGCTGGACAGGAACAGCTAATGGCAGATATGTACGTTATCAGGCATTGGCTAGCGATAAGTTTGGTGGGGTACTGTTTACCGATGAAATAGTAGTTAGATAAAGTTTTTTGTTATGTGGCTTTCTGTCTGCAGGTGAGTAGTTCTGCTTTTTTATACTCTACTTACTTGCAAACAGAAAGTCATTTCTTTATATTAATGAAAGATACTTTATGCCTTCATTGTATTCATTTATCATACTCTGTATAACTTCTTCAGCAGAAGGAATGTCGTTTATCAGACACGACACCTGGCCAATTTCAAGTTCACCTGCTGATAAATCACCCTCGAATATACCTTTCATGGCTCTTCCTTTGCCTAAAATTTCTGACAGTTCTTCGGCCGAGGCTCCACGGTTCTCTGCAGCTTCTATTTTACGGTAGAAATCGTTTTTTATCAATCGTGTAGGTACAAGTTTTTTCAAGGCCAGCATAGTATCTCCCTCATTCAGTTCTGTGCACAATTTTTTGAAACTCTCATTAGCCGAACTTTCTTTTGTTATGGCAAACCGTGTTCCTACTTGTACGCCTTCTGCACCTAAAGCGAATGCGGCGAGCATGGCTTCTCCAGTTGCGATACCTCCAGCCGCTATCAAAGGAATGTCCAAGTGTTTTCTGATTTGAGGTATCAGAACCATTGTTGTGGTTTCTTCCTTTCCGTTATGTCCTCCTGCCTCGAAACCTTCTGCCACTACGGCATCTACTCCAGCTTCCTGACATTTAAGTGCAAACCGGGTGCTTGCCACTACGTGAGCGACTTTAATTTTGTTTTCGTGCAGTATGCCAGTCCAAGTTTTCGGGTTTCCGGCAGAAGTGAAAACTATCGGGACTTTTTCTTCTATCACAACCTTTATCAGCTCTTCCGAATATTTTGAAATCAATGGAATGTTTACTCCGAAAGGCTTATCGGTTGCAGCCTTGCATTTCTGGATATGCTCTCTCAAAACTTTAGGATACATTGAGCCTGCACCTATAAGTCCAAGTCCTCCTGCATTGCTTACTGCCGATGCAAGTTCCCATCCACTGCACCAAACCATACCTCCTGAAATGATAGGATATTTTATGCCGAAAAGTTCTGTGATTCTGTTGTTCATTTTAGTTAGAATTTCTTATATATGTTAGTTCTTTATGATGTTCTTTTTCGGTAATTTTACAGAATGTAAATATATGAATTTATATA